>NZ_CP036289.1:6156945-6496182 GCF_007748115.1 Bremerella volcania | reverse complement strand
CGAAACTCCGTCTGTGTGTCGGTCAGACAACGTGGAAAAGCTCAATCGGCACAGTTCGCCTAATGCGAACTTGCAAGCCCCAATGGGGCGGCAGATCGTGTCTCAGGATACGAGCCTGGGGTATCGATCTACCGAGCCCAGATTATAGAGGTTTTCCACACGGAAAACTAGCCAGGGAAGCTATTTATCGGTGGTTTTAGCCTTGACGTAAATGTTTGACACAATTGGAGATACGACTTGCCACCTCATCCACCTCCGGCTCGGTCGTGAAGCGGCTCAAACTTAAGCGAATCGAGCTAGAAATCACATCTTCCGGAAGTCTCATCGCGAGGAGCGTAGGGGATGGCTGTGAAGACCCGCTGGCACAGGCCGAGCCGGTGCTGCAGGCTACTCCGGCCATGTCCAAGGCCATCACCAAGGCCTGCCGATCGAGCCCAGGAAAAGCCACGTTCGAGGTGTGCGGAAGCCGCGGAGCATCGCGGCCGATGATCACCATTTCGTCCTCACCAATCAGATCGGTGAGAAGCGTTTCCAGCCGATCTCGCAGGGCCAGCATGCTGGGGCCGGCGTCGGGTAAGGCCTCGACCGCCAACTGCAAGGCTCGCTCGAAACCGATCGCCAGTTCCACGCTTTCGGTCCCAGGCCGCATGGCCAGTTGCTGCGAACCGCCGAACATGCTGGGTTTCAACGTCACACGATCATCGAGAACCAGGGCCCCGATCCCTCGCGGACCATGGAACTTGTGCGGGGTCAATGTCATTGCCGAAGCCCCTAAAGCCCGGAAATTCACGGGTATTTTGCCAATTCCCTGCACCGCGTCGACATGCAATGGGACTTCGTGGTCACGGCAGATCGTGGCGATTTCCTGAATCGGTTGCAGGACGCCGGTCTCGTTGTTCCCGAGCATCACGCTGACCATTCGCGTGGGTTCGGTGAGCCACTGGTCCAACTGGTCGAACTGGACGACGCCGTTGCCATCGACCGGCAGCACGCGAACTTTCATCCCGCGCGACGTGAGCTGGTCGGCTGCTTCTGAGATGCTGGGATGTTCGATGGCCGAGATGATGACCTGACCGCTGGTTTCCTTCCCCAACCCAAACAAAGCCAGATTGTTGGCCTCGGTTCCGCCGCTGGTGAAGACCAGGCGATCGCTGGCGAAACGGGTCGTCACGGCACCCAGCGAATTGAGAATTGTTTCGCGTGCGTCATCCAACCGGCGACGCGCCTTCTGGCCGGCTTGATGCTGGCTGGAAGGATTGTAGAAGGCCGACTCGTACGCCTGGCTCATGGCCAAGGCGACATCCACGGCTAGGGAGGTCGTCGCGTTGTTATCGACGTAAATCAATTTTCAGGTTCATCTTCCGACGAGTCTTCAGCATCAGAAGCCTCGTCTTGGACAGCCTCCTCCTCGACGACTACCGGTAGTTTGTCGAGTTGCTCTTGGGCTTCTGGCGACTGGGGAGCTAATCGCAAGACTTGCTCGAAGCAGAAACGTGCCCGCTTGGTTTGATCGGCATCCTGAGCGGCTTTTCCAGCCGTCATGTACAGCTCGACCAGGAACGGATCGAGACTTTGCTGGCCGAGTTTCTTCTGCTGAACTTCGCCGGCGGCTTTTTGTTTGTCGTTCAGATCCTCAGGCGGAGGTACGTTTTGATCTTCATGCGTAAGCAAGGTTTGCGGCAGCGGGTTGTTCTTTTCGCGGCTCAAGTCGAGCATGTGATGCAGGATATCGGGGATCAGGATGTACATGTTCCCCTCGGCTGCCTTTTGGATCTCTGGCCACATGACCGCCGCGTAGCCGGGGTTGGCCTGGCTCCAACGATCGAGATCGATGGCCCCCGTGGTTTTGGACATATCGAGATAGTCGATCAGAATCGCAGCATCGCTCTGGTAATAGGAGCCTTGGCTGAGCATCGAAACGACGACCCAGTCTTTGTCCTTCGGTTTTTTGCCGCTGGACGTAATCCACTTCTTCTTGACCAGGTCGAGTTCAAGGTTGCCGGTGTTGTTGAAGTAGTCGGTCGCCGTTAGACGGATGCCAAACGCTTCCAGGTAGCTGAACCTTCGCCGCTGAAAACCATCGGGCGAAAACTGTTCGCCGGAGTGGCTCGACGTACCGACCAGAATGGTCAGGCCAATCACGATGATCACCAGCACGATCACCACGATCACAAAGACGCGCAGCATCGTCTGATTCTTGGAAGCAACCGGTGCCGTACTGCGTGATGCTGGGCTCAAAGCAATCGCCGTGAATGATAGGGTGCGCCGAAAAAAGGGGATTCGGATCCAAGTCCCCAATCCCCTTAGTTTAGTATCTGCCGGCGTCGTTTACGAGATTCCTGCTGATTCCGCTTCGCGGCAGGCAAGCTATTTGAGATTCTGCATGAACCCAAAGCCAATCAAGCCCAGGCCTGAAAGGCCCATCAGCCCGCAGAACATGCTCATGCTCATGTCCCCCTGCCCCATGAAAAACCAGAGCCCCACGGCCATGATGATGTCCATCACGCCGACCATCATCAGGATGGTTCCCGTGGGGATTTGACCGCGGCGCGTTCCGAATCCGAGTTGTCGTTTCATGCGGCAAAAACCTGTCGGCGAGTTGCTTCTGTCGGGCGATTACTTGTAGAGGAAAAGCGGGCAATTGGCCGTTTCCAGCATCTTGTTGGTCGAGGACCCGAAAATCGTTTCCTTGAATCCGCCACGGCCGTATGCACCCAGGACCACCATCCGCGGACTTAGTTCCTTGACCTTTTCGGCCAGCATTTCCACCACGCGGCGTTCCTTGGGCACGTAGTGCAGCTGCGAATCGATGCCGTGGAACTTCAGGAACTGGGCCGCTTCTTCCAGGCGGGGCATCGCCTTTTCTTCCGCGTCGGAGATGCTCACCACGTGAACTTCGGTTTGCGGGCCGCGGATCTCCAAGAGAGTCCACATTTGCAGGGCGTGCGCCGCGGTGGCACTGCCGTCGTAGGCGATCACGACTCGATGGTTGTCCGGCATTTTCTGCGGATAGACGATCACCGGCCGGGCGTTGTCGACCAACAGCTTACGAACCGTCGCGCCGACGTCTTCACTGGTTTCGTAATGGAAATTGGTATCGCGGCCGATCAGAATCACGTCGTGACGCAACGCATGGCGTTCGATCTGTTCGTACGGCAGCCCTTCGCTTTCGATCGAAGTGTGGGGGATCTTCGCTTCGTTGCAGCGAGCTTCAAATTCGCCCAGGATCTCTTCGGCACGCTCTTTCGCTTCGGAAATCAGCGTGTCGTCACGATGCTTCTTATAGGCACCGGCACCGATGGGCAAGCTGGTCGGCGCTTTGATGCCAGGAATATCGACCACGGCGACGCCGGACAGATGAATGAAGTCGGTCTTGCCTTCGTTGCGGTCCGCATAGCGCTGGCAGAAGGAGATTGCCATGTCTAAAGCGGTCTTGCTGGAGGGAGAATTGTCCAGGGCAATAAGTGCGCTGCGAATCATGATACTGTTTCCTTCCCCTATGGTCGGCATGGACCGGTGTTAAATCGCCAAGCGAATGGTCGCTTCCGATCGACCTGAAGACCACCGCTCTCATCTGTCTATTGTAGCATCGCAAACGCGGGTTCGGGATGGCTGGGCAGTCGATTTTCAGCCGACCGATTCTTAGCGATTTACCCTATCGAAATACTCTGAATCAACTGTGGGTCGCCCCCTTGAATCAAGAGGATCATCCCCGTGATGCCAACCGTGACGGCCAGCCACATGATACCCAGGGCCAAAAGCGTGAACGTCCCCCCATCGACGCCGGGTACCAAGGTGCATTTCTCGGGGTGAAGGGGGTCGTAATAGACATTCAAGCTGGGGATCGAATTCAGCGTATCGAGCAGCAGATCGTGCTCGGCCCGCTCATGGGTTGGGATATAGCTCTGCGAGATGCGATTGCCTTGGTACGAGCGTCCGCAAACGTCGTACTCGTAGGTCGCTTTGACCTCATACACGCGGCGACTCGATTTGCTGCTTTTTCGCGTGGTTTCTTCAATGCTGGCTTCGATCAGTCGCCCCGAGACTTTCTCCCACGAGCTGCTTCGCCACGCGCGGTAGAGGTCTCGCAGGCCATAGCCGACGATCACCACCCCGATCAGGTTAAAGCCCCCCATCACCAGCAGCGCAATGATTTCTTTCGACATACTCAACCTTTCAGCGAACGAGACTCAGGGAGCGGTGATTCAGCCGAGCCAGACGCTCGGGAAGGTTCTTGTGAGAACCCCCAAGGAAAACCAACGCCAAGATGCCGCCGCAAAACGCCAGCCAGGCACCGCCGAAGAGAACCGGCAGGTAAGCACTTCGATGGATGCCGGTCGCCAAGGTACTTTCGCTCGGGTTTTGCGGGTCGAAATAGACGCGAACGTAGCGCGATCGACTGAGCTTCTGCTTTAAGTCTGAGTGCATGCTCTTGTTGTTGGTGCCGTTGTAGCCGTAGGCGATGCGGTCCCCTTCGTAGGACCGCCCATCGACGTCGTAGGCATATTTCACATGGCAGGCCCACGTTTCCTTATGGTCGCTGGTGTGCGAGCGCAGTTGGCACTCGAGCACTTCGCCGCGCACGGCCGGCCACCGGGTGGTTCGGCTGGCCTGGTCGAGTTGGTAGATCCCATAGCCGAGAAAGCCCACGCCGAAACCGACGAAGACCAACACGAACAGGGACGTAAAGAGTTTCGACATGGAACCACTCGCAGGAAGAAACCAAAACACGAGCCGGTTGGCTCACATGGTAAAGGTCGCTTCCAACGCGTAATGGTTGCTTAAATTTCGAGGTTCTCCGGCATCCCCTGGCACTTAGCCGGGGGAAGTTACCGGTTATGACGAAGATAGCGGCCAGCCCCTCGTCGGTGGCAGGCGTGGAACCAGTTCATCAAGAAACGACGGGTACAGGCCGTCGTTCGCCGAAATTCGCGTCACCTACCTTCGGTCAACATGTCTCCAAGTTACCAGCGGCAATTGCCCCGCATCTGCCGACGATCGTGCTTCCCCCAATCATGCCAGGAGACTATCTGATGTTGTTGTCTTTGCTTTCTACTAGCGTTTGCTGCGTTTACGCTTTCGCTTCCGTTGTGATGACCGCGTACTGGGCCTGGCGAGTCTGGGGGAAGTAGCCCCGCGGTTGCAAGAAGCGAATAAGGACGACCTGAGAGTCGCGCTGGATGGATTACCGTTTGGTAAACCGGTCGACCACCGTTTCTATTAGAAAAGAGACCGCTGTAGCGACGCAAGCATGTCGCGATGGCGCGATTCGCACTCGCGCATTTGCTGTTCAATGGCCGCTTCTTCTTCCACCGAGGTGGCGTGAGTGAGCGACTGTTTCAAACGACTCATCTCCGAGTCGAACGTTTCGTTCGCGGCAGCGATGGCGCTGCTACATCCTAATGCATGAAGACCGTCCATTACGTATCTCCTAATTAAGGAATATCACGAATGATGCCTTGATACTTCCGGTTTAATCCATTGGGCGTAACTTCGCAAAGCCCCCTCGTCGTTTGAGTCCGATATCGCGAGCAAAAGATGGAAACTAACCGAAATTTTACTCGCCCAAATTGCAGTTTTGCTCTAAATTCAACCGCAACACATCTGCTCTTCTCGACTCCCCAACCCCATGCCAGCTCGCCCCATGAGCGCTTACCTCATCCTGCTTGCCCTATTCGCGATTGCCTGGGTGATCGTTGGTTTCAGCGTCGCGATGCTCCTGTTGAAGCTTCGCTGGAATCTGGTTGGCGGCGTCCTGCTGCTGGCCGCGGGATTCGGCCTGCCGCTGATCATCGTCAACTATGCGCTGATGGAAATCAGCAGTTTGCGGATAACAAGCCTTTACAAGTTGACGACGATCTTTGGCATGCTCGAACTCTCGTACGAGGGCATGGTCGTTGCCTCAAGTGGCGGTTTCATCTTGGGAATCTTGTTCGGTTTGGTGGCCGGCATTTGGCCTCGCAAGGATGACGAAGGCAACCGCACTCGCAGCGCGAATCACTGGACTGCCTGGAAGCTTTTCGTCGCGGGTCCGCTGGCATTGGCGATCGTTTGTACCTTGTTCTTTCTGGCCGATATCCGGGCCCAGCAGCGCCTCGCCCAACTGCGGGACAAGCATCAAGCCATTCTGGATGTGCAGGAAGACGTCGCTCCGCGTCTGCAAAACGATGCGGCGCAAGTTCACGACGCCCTCATGTTGGCTTTGCTGGAAGACGATTCGCCTGATTGGGTTCTCGCCGAGGAACGACAAGCCAGGAGCCGGCCGCAAATCGTTATCACGACGGTTGAACGCAACGACTATTATCTCCTGAAAATATTCTTACCAGGCTTCCCTTATACGCAGCAAACGTTGCAGTACGCCGCACGGCACGAGGACGCCTTCTTAAAACTGCGCCAAAGCGTGTTGACCGACGGACTCGAGTACCGTCACTGGGACGAACAAGTCGCCCGGTTCGCGGCGGTCCATGCCTTGGCGCAAATTCAACAAGGAGACAACGACTCGGCGCTGCAAGACTTGAAACTGCTGCGTGCGATGGCAACGCAGTCGCTGGATAAACGAATCGAACGGTCGTTTTCCTTCATCCAGATCGAGCAGTATCGGTATCTCGTTTTTCAAGCCTTTTTAGGCAACGTGAGTCCCGTCCCCGAGGAAGTTTATGAGGAGATGTTGACCGACGTCGGCGATATGAGTCAAAGCCTGCGGCGAGGTTTGAAACGTCAGCTGAGCCAACATGTGGTCATGTCGGTCGATCTCTTGTTGAAGGAGCAACCGGGGCAACGTCGCAGCTTCCGCGAAAACTACCAGCGGATGGTCCAGCGCATCATTTACCAGGAACACACGCCGCAATGCGTCGCGCGGATGGAAACTCAAATCAACCAGGCGTTTGATGGTTCGACCGACCCATACACGAATGTTCCGTGGGTCGTCTTTCCTTCGATCTGGGATGAGAACGAAGCCTGGTTATCAACCTCGGGCTTTATTGCCAGTGCCTTTAACGCGGTTCAAGTCCGCTACCGGCACAATGCTCGTCTTAAATTGGTCAAAGCGGTTCGGATGTTGGAACGCCAGCGTGCCGAGAAAGGACGATTCCTCACGCAGCAGGAATTCCTCTTGGGGATCACGTCCCAAGATTTCACCGCGGCGATCGCGATCGACTATCTCACGCTGCACAATCCTACCACCGGTAAAGCCGAAGGGGCGATTCTGGCGGCACCCGAGCACAGGCAACTGCACGACTATTTAGGTTTCTACCTGGGCCCGGCCATCTTTCCGATTGTCGAATCGCTCTCTCCTTCTTTGACGACTCAGTCCCATCAGTCGAACAATCCCTGGGAGCTTGCCCAGGTAAAAAACAACCCTCAGCGGCTGATGATCCCGACTCCCAAGGCTAGCAGCTCGAATCCATCGCCGCCGATGCGATAGGCAATCATCCAGCCATGCCGAACCGTTTCTCCTAGCGGACGTAGTGAGCGTTCAAGGATTCGCTGCACCCGTTTCCGATGCGTCTGTACGACACAGCGCCTAAGGAGAAGAGATTCTGTGAGAAAGATCATCTATTTCGTTACGGCCAGCCTGGATGGATTCATCGCGCGGCCCAGTGGAGCCATCGACTGGCTCATTCAAGCCGAAGGGAACGAAGACTTCGGTTTCGCCACGTTCCTCGAATCGATCGATACGGTCGTTCAGGGCCGCAACACGTACGAACAGGTTTTGACCTTCGGTCCTTACCCCTACGCCGAGAAGAAGAACTTCGTCTTCTCGCGCAAGCTGCTGCAGTGCCAGCATGCGGAAGTCGTTCGCCAGGGGGTGTCCGACTTCGTTCGCTGGATTCATTCGCGGCCAGGCAAAGACGTCTGGCTGGTAGGTGGCGGACAACTGGCCGCTTCGTTTCTGCATGTCGGAGCGATCGACGAAATCAAAGTCTTCGTCCAGCCCATTCTCCTGGGGGAAGGCCTACCGATCGTGGCCCATATCGGTCGCGATACGCGGCTGAAAGTGAAGTACTCGCACACCTTTGGTCAGGGACTGGTGCAGATCGACTACGACGTCCTGAGGTAGTCTTGCTATCGCCAGTGATCGTTACAGCTTAACGCGCCCCGCCGCTTGATCCTCGCTTGCCAGAAACATTCCGTGATTGGGTTATCCAACCCGTGCCGACCTTCCTATTACAGGATTTAAGACGGTTCTATCAAACGAATGGATGCTGGCAGTGCTAGTAGTAAGGGAATCTCATGGCAGTCGGGAAACTTAACGTTTGGCAATGGTCACTGGTGTTGGCAGTCCCTTCGTTTGCTGGTTGCGTGCTTCCCTATTCCAAGCCGGCAACCTACTCGGAAGAGATCGTCCCGGTTGCTCCGGCGTCGATTTCTCAGTCGGAAGGGAAGCCTGACGTCGCGCTGGTCGATCATCAAGAGCCGATTTCGGTGATTCAGCCGCCGGTGCTCGAACCAACCAACATCCTTCCGCCTGAGACCTCTCCGTCGGACATTCCGGCGTTTGAAGTCGCTCAAGCCACCAAGGTCCCAGCGATACCGACGTCCACCGCCAGTGGCCTGACGCTTGCCCAACTGCAAGACCTGGCCCTGGCCAACAATCCGACGATCCGCCAGATCTCGGCCTCGGCCCAGGCCGCTTCCGATTATCGCTACCAGGTTGGCCTCTCGGCGAATCCCGTCGTCGGTTATTCGGGAAGCCAATTGGCCGATCAAAACACCGATCAACACCTGGTGACGGTCGATCGCGAGTTCGTCACGGCCGGCAAGTTAGACCTCAACCGCAACGTGCTTGGCCATGCCGTTGAAGCGCAGAAGTGGGACGTGGAGTCGCAGCGCTACCGCGTGCTGACTGACGTTCGCCTGGCTTTCGTCGATGCGTTGGTCGCCCAGCGTCGGATGGACGTGATTGACGATTTTCATGGGGTCGTTGCCAAAGGGGCCGAACTGGCTCAAAAGCGTTTCGAAGCGAAGGAAGCATCGCAGTCCGATCAGCTTCAAGCCGAAATTCAGTTGAACGAAGTGGAAGTCCTGCGACAGCAGGCCCAGTTTGCCTGGGATGCCGCCTGGCAAGAGATGGCCGCCACCGCCGGCGTACCGAACATGCAGCGCAGTCAGCTCTCGGGCGAGTTGAACCCTCAGGTCGGTAACCTCGAGTGGGAAGCCATCTACAGCGATTTGCTGGGCAACAGTCCGGAACTGCGTGCCAGTTACAGCCGCGTGCACCAGGCCCGGGCAAACATGTCCCGCCAGGAGGTGCAACACATTCCCAATATCCTCGCTGGTATCCAGGCAGGGCACGATAACAGCACCGGCAGCGGCATGATCAACGTGACCGTCGGTGCCCCGATTCCGGTTTTTAACGACAACAGTGGCAACGTCTCGGCCGCCTATCGCGAATATTGCCGAGCCACGCATGCCGTCAAGCGCATCGAGATGTCGCTCAAAGCCCGCCTGGCTGGCGTCGCCAAGGAATACGACTCGGCCCTGGTCGCCGTCGAAAGGTACGAACAGCAGATTCTGCCGAAGGCCAAACGAACGCTCGACCTTTCCGAACAAGCGTACGCCGCCGGAGAGTTCTCATTCATTCAGGTGCTGATCGTCCGACGAACCTACTTCGATACGAACCTGCAGTACATCAGCGCGCTGGGTGAACTGGCCAAAGCCCACGCCAAGATCGACGGCCTACTTCTCACCGGTGGCTTGGACGAGCCGACCGACTTCCAAGGCAGCGACGCCCTGCGAGGCCAAACGTTCAGCCAGCAGTAATGTTGGTTGTAAGAGT
Organism: Bremerella volcania; assembly: GCF_007748115.1. NCBI lineage: Bacteria > Pseudomonadati > Planctomycetota > Planctomycetia > Pirellulales > Pirellulaceae > Bremerella > Bremerella volcania. The sequence goes on along the minus strand of NZ_CP036289.1, from coordinate 6,486,404 downwards.
GCCATGCAATGTCAGGCAAGAACCGCGCGCATTCCAGTCCCCTCGCCCCTGAGGGGAGAGGGCCAGGGTGAGGGGTTATCCCCGCCGGCCTGAAAGCGCATGCGAGACCGACGTTCGCGATAGGCTCGGAACGAATACTACGCAGTTTCTTACGGTCGCCCCCTTGGGGCTGACACACTCACGGCGGCCCACGCTCGTTAGCCGTTTCGACTTGCTGTGTTTCCATCTCGGACGCTATGTCCGCGTGGACACGCTTTTCGATCACGCGAAGCACACGTTCGCGTCGCGTGGGCGTGATGATCTTCTGGGTTTCGACTCGAGAGACTACTTGAGGCGGCGTTTCGCTTTCGGGTTGCTCTTCGCTGGAAGCCTCTTTCACCGGTGCGTTGAGTTCCTCTTCCAGCGCGTCGATCTCGGCCTGTTTCGCGGTGATCTCCTCGATCAGCTGCAGGTTGAGTTTTTTCATGCGGTAGAACATCCACGCGTACAATCGGGCGGCTTCGTACGTGAGCGGCTCGCGCAGCGGCTGCCGCAGTCGGTACCGTTTTCGTTCCTCGTAACGCGTCACCGCGTCGCGTTCGCGGGGCTCGCGGTATTCGCCTGAATCACTTCGCGAACGCTTGGGCGTTAGGCCGCTGGGGACCAGGGGAGGATCGATTTCGGGGAACTCGTACGCGTTGATTTCCGGATCGATTTCAACCACGATGCTGTCGGCCCGGTAGTGAGGCCGGTCGGGGTCGAACGCTTCGACAGGCGGGTCCTTGCTAGGAACGTCCTTCGTCATGGCGGCCTGAAACGCGGCTTCCTCCTGGGCCTCTTGCCGACGAATGATTTCGTTGAGCGTGGCCGATTGGGGCCGCGGCGTTCGCTTCGGAGGGGCCATCTTCGGCGGCCAGAACTTCTTAGGCTGCGACTCGTTGGCCGGCTCTTCCTGCAAGATCATCAACACCTCCCCGCAGCAGGGGCAGAGAAGCCGATTCCCCTCGCGCACGGCAACCTGCGGAGCGTGCGCTGATGCGTTCGCTCCGTGTTTTTCAGGTTGTGACGTGTGGGAATGGGACATGACGTTATTCGTGTGTTGAAGGTTTGCGTGCCCACGCGAACGCGGGCTTGGCACCCGGAAAGCGTGATGCTTCGCCGGGTGTACGTGCAATTTAGAGGGTTAGCGCTTCAGTGAGATAGTGCGCGCGGAAAAAATTTTTCATCGGCCGAACCGGGCCATTCCGGGCCTGACAAAATACCGGAGCATAACTACGCGTTTTCGGATTGCCGCCGCTACGAAGGCCTTTGAATAATGAGGGCTGATGGGCATTGGCGAACTTATTGGTCCGGTGCTGCTCTCCTTTCTTTTTCTCTTCAAGGCGCTCTCCGATGACATCCTCAGATTTCCCCCGTCGCGCATTTACGTTAGTTGAACTGTTGGTGGTCATCGCGATCATTGGAGTGCTCATTGCGTTGTTGTTGCCCGCGGTTCAGCAAGCACGTGAGGCGGCCAGGCGAATGCAGTGCACCAATAACCTCAAGCAGTTTGGCTTGGGTCTGCACAACTTTCACGATACGTTTGGTAACCTGCCGGCGGGAGGTTACGGCCCCAACACGCCAGCGATGCATGACCGCATGAGCGGTTTTGTGCCGTTGATGCCGTTCCTCGAGCAAGGGGCCGCCTACGAACAATTCAATATCGACGAATCGGTCGATCACTCGTCCAATGCGACCGCGATCGTGACGCTTCTGGATGTCATGTTCTGTCCTTCCCGCCGAAGCCCTACCGCTGCTCCCTCAACCAGTTACTACATGCCTACGTGCTCGCGTGGAGACTACGCGTTTTCATCTGGCGGAGAAGGGAGCCACTGCAACACGACCGATCCGAAACTTTTCGATGGCATGTTCAGTCAGTACACCAAGATGCAGTTTTCGCAAATCGTCGACGGTCTCTCGAATACAATCGCCATCGGTGAAAAGCGGGTCGAACGACGATCAGATGCCGAAACCGACTCGACGCTGATCAACATGGATGGTCCGGCCTACCGCTGGGGATATCATTCGACTCGGAACTTCAAGTCGCCGCTAAGTTCGCCACTGCTCACGTCGCTGAGCGATCTGGACGCCAACTTCGGCAGCTCGCATGCTGGCCGAGGGGTGAACTTTCTCTTCGGGGACGGCTCGGTGCATTACATTCCCCAAACGGTCAACTGGACGGTGATGCAGAACCTGGCCAATCGCGCCGACGGCAACCCGGTCACTCTGCCGTAGTTCACGGATCGTCTTCCACTTACGTATTCCAACCAAAACAAATGGAAAAGGGAAAACGGCCATGTTGAACCGACCTGTCGAATCATGTTTGGGTCTGACGAAAAGTGCCGGCACGTTGCTGCTGCTGATGAGCCTGGTTGCCGCCGCTGGATGCGGCAACGAGAACGAGTCGATCGTTCGCGGCAAAGTCACCTATCAAGGAAAGAACCTGACCGGCGGTACGATCTTGTTCAATCCGATCGATGAAACGCAGCCCTCCGCTCACGCGGCGATCCATTCCGACGGCAGCTACGAAATCAAAGCGATCGCAGGCGAAAACAAGGTCATCATCAACTGGTACTCCGAAGTCGACCCAACCCTCGAACCAGGCGACCCAGGCTACACCATCCCCAAACCGCTGATCCCGTCCAAGTACTCCAATATCGATACCACGCCGCTGGTGCGTACCGTCGAAAAGCAAGAGACGGTGATCGACTTTGCGTTGGACTAGCGGCCTGACTCATTCATGGGCATGCCGGATGCTTTCAGCACCGCTTCGTGCACGGCCAGGTCATGTTGGCGGTCCCAGGCAAGTTGTTTCTCACCGCGGATGACCTTGGCCAGGTCGGTGAACTCGCCGTCGTAGCGGCCTCCGGTGCGTTTCAAGCTGAGGTGCTGTGATCCTTTCTTGAACTCGCCGCGGGGCTCGGTCAGTGAAAGGTCGACTTCGCCTGACTCGAGCGGTTTGATCTCGAGCGCGCCCCCGGATCCGGCGACTTGAAAGCGTCGGCGCGGGAAGCCGAACGGGTCGAGATGGTTGCAGCGGACGGTGGCCGTCGCTTTGGGGTAATCGAGCACGGCCAGCTGATTGTCGGCGAAGGTGTCTTTGGGGGCTTCGGTTCGCTTGGTGAAAGCGATCACTTCGTCTGGCTTACCCAGGATGGTGACGACCGCATCGATCAAGTGGCAAGCCAGCTCGAACATGCCGCCCCCTTCGTACCGGGCCAGATCCTTTCGCAGGCCTGGGGAAGCCAGCTTGCCCATCATCGCGTCGATCTCGTAGATCTCCCCCAACCACCCTTCGCGGGCCGCTTCAAACAGCAGCTCGAACGCCGGGTTGTACCGCAGCATGTAACCCATTTGAATCGTCCGCTGGTTGGCATCGGCGGCGGCGCATAGCTCGCCAAACGCGGCCAGCGACTCGCCGGCCGGCTTATCCAAATGAATGTGCATGCCGGCTTCGATGCACTGCCTGGCCGTGGGAACCAATTGCCGAACTTCGGTTTCGACCGCGACGGCTTGTAGGCCCGGCGTGCTGAGTAGCTGCTCGATCGACATCACTTTCAGGCCTTCGTACGGCTTCCGCTGCACGGCTTTCTTGGCTAGGTCGAGATCCACGTCGGCCAGGCCGACCACTTCGTACGTGTCGGAAAGCGACCGCATCGCGTCCATCTTGCCGGAGGCATGCGCGTGGGAAGTACCAATCTGCCCGACCTTGATTTTCGATCCAGCAGAAGGAGCCGCCGCATGAACATTGGCAGCCAGCGAGGCGACGGCGGCGGCAGTGGTGGTGGTGAATTGGCGTCGGGTTAGCTTGGTCATGGTGGCAGGCCTTTTTGAGGAGGGATGGATGCTGGGCTTAGTTTAGTCGGTTTTTGCCAGGAATTCGAGAAATACGAACCGTCTCGATGTGTCGGAAATTTCTTTCGGAGAATCCGGTCATGCCTGTCACACCGGGCAGCGCCCGTTCGTCTTGTGTGTGGAGCCCTGATTATCCGTCTTCAACCAAGAAAGAACCGTTTCTCATGTTCCGCAGCATCCTGACCCTGACCTTTGGCATCTTCCTGGGGACGGCTGGCGTTTTGGTCGCCCAGCACCAGGCCAAGTCGACTGTTGTTCCGATCTCGGCGCAAGACATTGTCGAGAAATTGGATGGGCAGGACGCGACGGTTTCGGTGGTCGAGGTGCGGCTGGATCCGCTGGGAGAAGGGATGCCCCATCGACATCCTGGCCCGGTGTTTGGTTACGTGCTGCAGGGGAAGTACGAACTGGGGATCGACGATCAGCCGACCAAGGTCTTTGAGCAGGGAGAAACGTTCTACGAGCCGACCGGGTGCCTGCATCGGGTTTCGAAGAACCCCCAGACCGGCGCTGCGACGCGCGTGATCGCGGTGGTGGTTCATCCGCGGGATGCCAAGCAGCTGGCGATTCCGGAACCGATGGCCAAAGACGCGCGATCCGAAAAGTAACGGTCGATACCGTTTGCTTTCGCCGGTTGAGAAAAGGAAAATAGGGCCTTCCCATTCACTTGCCCTAGTCTCTTTTCTGGCTGGTTGTCGATGGTTCTTTTCCTGCGATCCATTGTCTTCGTACTCCTCTTGGCTTCCATCTGTCGGGCCGAAGAAACTTCCCAGCCGAATATCCTGCTCATCCTGACCGACGACCAAGGCTGGACGACGCTGGGGTGTTACGGCGGCAAGCACGTGCCGACGCCGCATCTCGATCGGTTGGCCGAGTCAGGCACACGCTTCACCGATGCGTACGTCACTTCGCAGTGCACGCCTACCCGAGCGACGCTATTGAGCGGTCAGTACACGGCTCGCCACCGCATGTGGCATGTGATCCCTTGGTATGGTTGCCCCTGGGCGCGGGTCGAGGAAATCTCGTTCGTCGAACAATTTCCGCGGGATCAACCGACGATCGCGGCCCAACTGCGGCAAGCAGGCTACGCAACCGGTATGGCCGGCAAATGGCATTTGAATAGCGGCGCTGACGGCAACTACAACGCCCTCAATCCCGAGAGCGCCGCGCACTTTGGTTTTGATTTCGCCGCGCCGGCGGTTCCCCAAAAGATGTTTCAGCCGGGAGGCGATCGCGGGGTCGACTATCTGACCGATCAGACGCTTGCGTTCGTCGAGCAGAATCGCGAGCGACCGTGGTTCTTCTACCTTTCCCATCACATGATTCACGGCAAGGTCGTCGCGCCGCGCGAGCTGGAAGAAAAGTACCGTCAGCAAGGTTACGGCGATGAAGGTCCCAATCGGGCCGTCTACCTGGCCGGGCTCGAGGCGATCGATCGTTCGATCGGCAAGCTGATTGCCGGGCTGAAACAACTGGGGGAATACGAAGAGACGGTCATTATTTACTTGAGCGATAACGGCGGCATCGACTGGCGGTTGGATCATCGCAACTTGCAACAGCCACATCCCCACGCACCGAAGCTGGCCGTCGATATCTACGAGTACGACAACGCCCCGCTCCGCGCCGGCAAGGGTTCGATTTACGAAGGAGGCGTTCGCGTACCCTTGATCATCAGCTGGCCAAAGAAGTGGCCGGCCAGCCAAGTAATTACCACGCCGGTGCATGCGGTCGACCTGGCACCGACCTGTTTTCAATTAGCGGGACACATGCCAACAGAAAGTCAAACCCTCGATGGCTTCGACCTGAGTGAACTCATTACCAAAGGCGCCGATCCGCGTCTCGCCGACCGACCCATTTACCAGTACAGTCCGATCTACGATTTGAACTGGGGCCTGACGCCGTGTGCGTCGATTCGTGTGGGCGACTTCAAACTGATCGAGTTCTTCGGCGATCGCTTCGATGCTTCACATCAATGTGTGCCAGGCCGTTGGTTCGAACTGTACGATCTTCGCCAAGACATCGGCGAGCTAAACGATCTTACCGAAACGATGCCAGCAGTGCGCGATAAGCTGCTTCATCAGCTTCGCCAATGGATGCAGCAAAACGGCGTGCCGGCACCAGGGGTCAACTCGCACTATGAACCGGCACGTGCGTTTGAAACGACGCGTGATAAGCCGGATTGGATAACTGCACGGTAACGGCCCTGTTTCCCTGGTTTTCGCGTGCTTTTCAACGGCTTTTTTAGTAGCAAGCGAAACTTACGGCCGTTTCGTTGGTTGAATGCCTTTAGAGAACGAGCAAGTCTCGCTCTCGGCGCTTTGTTTCCCGAACAGAAAGAGAACATTCGATGCTTCGCCGTTCCTATTTTGGTAGCAGTCGTCGGGCATTCATGGGGCTGATGGGCACGGCGTTTTTCACGACGCCGGGGCTGTTTGCCGAAGAGTTGCTCAAACCGACGCCGTTTCTTACCGAGGGTCCGTTTTACCCCGATAAGTTGCCGCTGGATCAGGATAACGACCTGATCATCATCAAAGACAGCACCACGCCGGCCGTGGGGCAGATTACCCATCTGACGGGTCGCATCCTCGACAAGAGTGGTAGCCCGCTGAAGGACGCCACCATCGAGATCTGGCAGTGCGATGCCAATGCCGTTTATTTGCACACCCGCGACAGTAGCGGAAAACAAGATCAGCAGGACCGAAACTTTCAGGGCTTTGGTCGGTTCACCACCGGAAGCAAAGGCGAATATCGCTTCCGCACCATCAAGCCGGTCCCCTACCCTGGCCGACCAGCGCCGCACATTCACATCAAGGTGAAGCAAGGGGACAAAGAGTTGTTGACGACTCAACTGATGATTCGCGGCTTTGAAGGGAACAAGCGGGACGGGGTTTTCGCCCAGGTTCGCGATCCGGAAAAGCGCGAACTGTTGATGACCGATTTCAAACCGATTCCTGACTCGAAGATGAACGAGTTGGCCGCTTCGTTTGATATCGTTCTCGGGGCAACGCCCGATGAACGCGACATGCGACGGCCTGGACCGCCTCCGGGCGGACGCGGACCAGGCCGAGGTCCCGGCGGTCGTCCTCCTGGGCCACCACCGCAAAATTCGTAACGTACCAATTCACTAGCGCCAGTCGTTGAATAGAACCACTTACTTGTCTCCCCATTTCTGCAAAGAGTGAACAGAACCATGAAGATCGTTTGGAAACAATCCTTAGCTACGCTTTCGCTGTTGATGGTCGGTGTGGCCTTCAGCACGGTTAGTGCCCAAGACGGCGAAAGGGGTCCGCGTGGCCCTCGCGAAGGAGATCGCGGCCCACGCGAGTTCAACCCAGAACAAATGATCGAGCGCCTGATGAATGCCCTCGATAAAGACAAAGATGGCAAGATCACCAAGGAAGAAGCGGGCGAAGGCCGCGGAGCTGCCATGGTCGAACGTGCCGATGCCGACAAGGATGGCGCCACCACCAAGGAAGAACTGATGAAGGCCTTCAGCCGAGGTCCTGGTGATCGTCCAGGCCCACCACGTGAAGGCGATCGACCTGGTCCACCGCGCGGCGAAGGTGATCGCCCTGAAATGCGTCGTGGCGAAGGGGATCGTCCCGGTCCTCCGCGCGATGGCGAACGGGGTCCACGCGGTCCACGCGACGGCGAACGACGTGAAGGGGATCGCCCAGGTCCTCCACGCGACGGCGATCGTCCAGGCCCACGTCCCGAAGCTGGTGCCGGTGGTCCTCAATTCGGCGGCATGATGATGATTCCTCCGTTCGTCCTGGAACGCCTGGAACTTTCCGAAGGCCAGCGTCGTGAACTCCGCGCTCTGCAGGAAGAAACACAGAAGAAGTTCATGTCGATCCTCAACGAAGAGCAGCGCGAAACGCTGAAAGAAATGCGTGAACGTCGCCCTGAAGGGGATCGCCCCGAAGGTCGTCCGCAGTTCCGCGGCCCGCGTGATGGCGATCGTCCTGAAGGCGCCCGGGGTCCACGCGACGGCGAACGTGGTCCGCGCGGTCCTCGCGAAGGGGATCGTGAACGTGATGGCGAACGTCGCGAACGAGAACGCGACAACGACGACGCTTAAGCTTTCCCCGCTTGCGAGTCGTAGTGCCACTCGAAAGAGTACGACTTGCAGAGAACTCCGTTCCGGAGACCGGCCGCCTGGATTCAGGCGACCGGTTTTTTTATGCGCGCATGCCAGCTGGCGAGCACGGTTAAATCCCTATTTCCCAGATCGCCAGAGTGGTTTACGATTGAGGACGTCAGTAGAAGGACCTACGTGAAAGAAGTTCTTGTGAATTCAGAATTTACAACCATTCGCTCCCTCATTGTTCTTACGTTTTTGGTGGGCCTTCCGGTGGTTGCTATCATGCCGGAGGGGGTTCAAGGAGCGCTTCGAGGAATCTGGCCGGAAGAAGAAGCGGCCGCGGATACCCCTGCCTTGCCGGTGCTGAAGCCAGCGAGCTTTCCCTTAACGGCGCCCGCGGCAGCACCGCCTGAACCGGCCGTGGCACCCACCCTGGCACCGATGACGCAGCTGGCCGACTTCCAGCAACCGACCATGTCGCGGGAGCCGGAGTTTCGGCCGGCCAACTACGAAGTCCCCGCCGAGGTGGTCTCGCAGGAAGAACGTTCCAGTGCATTCGCTTCGCCGCCGAGCGATCCGATTCAAGATCTTCCGCTGCCCAGTAATCGTCTGACCGCGCCTGCCAGTCAGCCGTCCGGTTTGATCAGCCAGGGCACGCAAGACATCCAGGCCGAACTCGATCAGTTGGGGGCGAATTACTACCGGCTCGAATCGTGGGGCAGTTCACCCCGCGTCTATCGCTTTCACTGCACGGTCGCCATCAAGATTGGCCAGTCGGAATATTCGCAGCGCTTTGAAGCCACGGCCGAAAATCCTGAAGCGGCCATGCGGCAGGTTCATACCGACGTGCAAGCGTGGCATGAGCGGTTCTCGAGCCTGTCTCTGGGAACCGAGTTTCACGATCAATTCAGCGCCCCAGGCCGTCCGTAGTCAGGCTCGCCTGTCGCAGGCTATTTCTTGAGGTCGATGACCAGTTCGTTCTTTTCGTCGGAGGTGATGGTCTCGCGAAGATCCGACGTCCCGTTGTACTTGTCCGGGATGTAAGACTCGGTGATCGGTGCCCCATACTGGTCTTTTTTTTCCAGCGTCCGCACGGCACTGATCCGCACGATCTTCTCGCCTGCCGAGACCTCGGCCGTGATCACGCCGTTTTCGATCCCACCCATGGCCGAAGGACCTTCTCCGTCGACCGGATCGAACACGATCGTCCCGGTTTCAATCGGCTGGCCGGCATAGGTGACCGTTCCGGTCACGGGATACTTGGGATGCTCTTCCGATGCTGTGCATCCCGGAAGACTTATCGCGAAAGCGACGAACAGAAAGGCAGCAATCGAAGCGCGCATGCTAAGTACTCTTTTGCATCTCAGAGGAAACCACCGCAAGGCCAACCCAGGTTCGTTGGCCTTGCTTGCCCAAAGAAATCGATACCTCTAGTTAAGGCATCTCGAAGACTTCCCCACCGTTTCGGGAACCGATGGCCTGAAAGACCGTTTGGTTGACGGTATCGGGAATGAAGCGGATCGAACCATCGGCTAAAGCGATGTGCCCGCCACCGGGATGGTAGCTGCGGATGTGGGTTTCCAAGTTGCTACTGGTGCATTGGCGGCAAGGAGCGATCGGCGTTCCGTTGCAGTACTGCAATGCGTCCCCCACGTCGGTATTGGGAGCCCGCAGCGTCGTGAAGTAGATGTTGCCATGATAAGGGTTGTGGTATCGGCCTCGCAGGTCGTGAACACCTCCGCAAACGACGTTCCCCGTACCGCTGGCCGCGATGCCATCCTCCTGGATACGAATCTCGCCGAGCATGGCCGTGTTGGAAGTTCCATCGGTGATGTCTTCGAAGCCTGTGTTGTTTCGGGGATAGAAAATGCCGTTACTCTTGTTGGCACCACTTCCCGTATGGCTCGACCCGTTGCACACGAGGTAGTTGCCATGAAAACCCTGGTTCTCGACTTTGTCGTCGAGTGGTTCCGAGGGACAAAGGAAAGCCTCGAAGACGACATTGCGAACGCTCGTTGGCCAACCTCCCGGGAACGTACTGGCTTCGATACGAGGCATGATCTCATCGTAGTAAGCGGTTTGTTCGATGAACGGCATGATTAGGTGGAAAAACGATACTCGCCGGTTGGTATCGGTCGGATTGGCAGGATCAGCGGCATTGATGTTGCAGTTGGTCGCCATCGGGAATTTCTGGAACGTGTCGTGATAGTTATGAAACGCCAGGGCCAACTGTTTCATGTTGTTGGTGCATGACATGCGGCGAGCCGCTTCGCGTGCCTGCTGAACGGCCGGCAGCAACAGGGCAATCAAAACGCCGATGATGGCAATGACAACCAACAGTTCGACCAAGGTAAAGCCGCGCCGCTGTTCGTCCCGAGATGAACGTGATCGAGTCTTGATCATAGTAGACACCTAATAGATATACAGATAAGAATAGATAGCGCAAATACGACAGGAGATAGCCGTACGTCAACCAGCAGGAAAAGTACTTTTCGACCAAAAGTTGTTTTACAGGAACTGTTTACCCTAGTTTGCGCTTATTTGCGAATCGGGTCAATAAAAATTTCTAAAAATCTCTTACGACGCTAATATTACCCGATATCAAACCGGAAAAAGGATCGCTCAATCATCGTGTGGGCGGATAATCCCGAAAGAGCAAAATGGGACATGCCCGATTTGCAAGGAAGGCATTGCGTCACGAATCTCAAGGTATCGTGAGGGAAACTCACGTTAGGATCGAAGAGAGAGGCATTCCCCTGGTTGCCTGATAGTACCAGGACACATAGATAAGAAGTATTAGTAGACTATAGTGAAACCATGCTTACGCCTGCCATGACCAGCGATTCCATTTGGCAGGCCACCAAAGCCGCATCGCCTCGCAAGACTGGGGCAGCGAGGTCGGCTTTCTCCTGCAAGTGCATGTGGCCTGTGCGATCGGGAACTTCTACCGCGCCGAGCAAGATCCAGGGACGCTACGCCGAGAACGATTGATCAAGAAGAGTACCAACGACATCAGAAAGGGGCGGTGTCACCACTGCTCTGCCCCAGGTCTCGGCATCGAACTGAATTCGTAAACGCTCGACTCCGCCAAGGTGATTCACCAGGCCAGCGCTTACTTCGGATTCTTGGGAATATCGAAGTTATGCTCGGAAGCTTCCTTCGGCACGTCGATTTCGGCGCTAAATTTGGGAAACAGCATGTTTCCCTTGGGGTGAAAGTCATTCCTGGCGGAAGGTTGTCCGTCGAAACCTTCCACACGCACCTTATGAGGCCCCGGGACGACACCTTTGGAATTGTCCCAGTCGGTATCGTAGCGGCCATCGACGATGTCGGTGTAACCGCCTGGCCCACTGTTTCCGGCATCCGTATCGGGTGCAAAGAAAACCTTGCCGGCCGGCAGAGGCTTTCCGTCGTAGATGACTTCACCGGAAACGCGATAGCGCCGAGGTCCATCATCCCGAGAACTGCAGCCAATCGTGGCGATCAACGCCATGCATGTCGCCACGATCGGCCACAGCTGCCCCTGCCTGGTAATGAATTGCTGTGATGGGAAGCTCACGGAGAGTAGCCTCCAACCGGCCCGCCGTCAGCTCGGCGACCCATCGAACGATAAACGGCCAGGTCCATGTTTTCGCTGAAGAAACGAACGGAGGCGTCTCCCAAGGTGAACATGCATCCGCCGGGGTGACGGCTGCCGAAGGTCGACGTCATCTCGGCCAGTTGATGCGTCGTCGCGACTGGCGTGGCACTGTTGATCGGATTGGCTGCGGCACACAGGGTGATCGGCGTTGCAAACACGGAGTTCACCAACTGCCCCGAAGCCCAGCTCGTTTCCCGAGTAGCGATCCCTGGGTGCGATCCCAGCAGGAAGTGATACATCGATTCGCCCACCATGAACGTGTTGGTCATTCCGTCGGTCACGTCGCTGAAGCGGGTCGGCGAGTTGTTATAGAACATGCCGTTGGTGAAAAAGTATCGCGTAGGGCTGCTGGTACCGGCGCAAGCGACGTGCAGTTCGGCGTTGACCGTTCCGGGGTCGCCACCTCCCTGGCAGGCCAGGTAATTGAGCGTCGGAGCGTCGCCGCCAGAGTTCGGATCGGACGGGCACTTATACATTTCCAGCGGCTCGAACTGGTACTGTTTGTTGGGAGACGAGCAGCTGGAACTGAAAGGAGAGAAAATCCTGGTGAAGTCGAATTGGTCGTGCAGGCTGTTCTGTTCCGCAAAGGGAAGAATGAGCACCGTCCATGGAGCAAAAGTCTGGGTGCATTCGTTGCTGTTGCCACCCAGCGGCGTCGTACCGTTGACGCAGGTCACGTGACCACTAACGGCACCCGGTGGGAATGAAAGGTGGGTATCGTGATAGTTGTGCAGCGCCAGACCGATTTGCTTCATCTGGTTGGAACAACTCATCCGGCGAGCGGCCTCGCGCGCCTGCTGAACCGCCGGAAGCAGTAGGGCAATCAGAACCCCGATGATGGCGATGACCACTAGTAATTCGACCAGCGTGAAGCCTCGCGATTGCTTCTTGGGCCGACCTGGGATCCTCTTTGTACGCATGAGTAAGAACATGATCGTAGACTCCCTATCAGCGCAGGACGGAAAGCCAGGCAGGAATGCCAAAGGGGATGAAACGGCTGCCGCTGTCTGATAGACAAAAAGAATAGGAAGATGAAAAAGTTCTTCCAGCAGTTTCGGCCTTTCCCCAGATCGGGTCAACAGAATTTCCCGAAACGAGGGTATTTGATATGGAATTTCTGCCCGTTGTGAGTAACGACAAGCCCTTAGGGCAAGTTAACGGGCAATTGCGGTCCTATCACGAGCAATCGCCATCGCGCTGCTGGCTAGGAGCTATTTCGATTCCAACGTCCTTGGACCAGGGGAAGTCGCGATTTCAGGTGGCTTCCCTTCCGTCCCGACATGGCTCGGTGGAATGACGGCGATGCCGATCTTCAGAGGGGCCATCTCCGGAGCTTTCACATGCCGGATTTCGATTGGCTGCTGGACGATGGCCGTGGGGAAGCGGGATAACCATCCTTCGATATGAGTCGGTTGATCATCCGGATTCTCCCACACGATGACCCCGCCGTGGGCGCGGATGTTGGTCTCGTCGATCCACGGGGCGAAGCGGGGATCGCATTCGGGATAGACGTCGACTGGCCGACCGGCATAAACCGATGCATTCCCAGCCGGCCACCACGATCCGGCGATCGTCGGAGGCTGACCTGCGTCGGCCACCAATTGCCAGCGCAGCTGCACCTGGTCGGCGAGTTGACTGCCGGGGTAGTCGACACGTAGGTACTTCTCGCGCATCGCGGTTCCATACGTGTTGCGCGCACCCACGACGGTGGCAAAGACAATGCTCAAGCAAGCACAACCGATGGCAAGCCGGCCGCAGGTGAGCGGGTCTTGGCGACGACGTTCAAAGCACATGACCAATAGCGCCGGCAAGAAGATCCAGATCGGAGCCCCCAGCATGCTGCGAATCATGCCGCCGGTAGCCAGCGAAGCGATCACCGCGATCGATAGCGGCCCGACCACCACCGCCAAAAGGTAATCGCGCGCCAGGCGGTCTTCGTCGCTGAGGTTGCTGCGCCACTTCCAGAAGAACCCGAGTAGCGCCATCGAACCGATCAAAATTCCGGCGATCGCGCCGAGTTGTTCTCCGAGGAACTTGGCCGGCATGATCAGATGATTCCAGGCATTGGGTTCGGTATGGGTGCGATCCTGGATGTACTTCAGCGTGATGAAGTCGTTCTCGACCATCCACCACACATGCGGAGCAAACAGCAGCAGCGAAACGCCGATCAACACGTAGGGGCCCGGCGTTTTCCACAGACCGCGAACCTGAGGATGAATCGCGGCGAAGACGACCAGGCTGAGCACCAGCATGCCGTGATCGTATTTCGAAAGCAGACCCAGCGCGACGAACGCGCCAGCGGCGGCCCAGTAGGCCAGGCGTCCCTTGGTGATGGCCCAATACAGAAACACCACCGTCAGCGCGGTCATGGCTCGGCGAACCATGTTGTTGTTCAGTTCGATCGTGGTGAAGTTGTAGAACGCACAGGCTTCCAGCAGTGCCGCCGCGGCCAGCGCGATCCACGGCTTGTTTCGATCGCGAACGACTTCCCAAACGGCCCACAGGCAAGCCAGGATGCAGGCCTGAGCCACGATATACGAAGCCCACGCCGGGTCGCTCAGCCAACCACTCGTCCCAGCCGCCAGCCAAGCCGGAAGGGGAGGATGTTTGTAATAGCCCCACTGCCACTGGTTGCCCCAGTAGATCATTTCGATCGTATCCAACGGGGCATTGGCCGCGGTCAGGATGGGCATCAGCGACCAGACGATGACATGCGTGAGCGCGAAGAGCCAGAACCAACGCGTCCAAACCGACGACGAAGCTTCTAATTCCATCCCAATTTCCCCATCCTTGCGAGCGGCCTGCTATCCAGATTCGCAGGAAGGGTAGCAAGTGGATGCTGGCAGGGAAAGATCGATCAGGTGAGAGCCACGCTCCGGTGCTACGGTTGCGACTTCTTCAATCGCTCTGCTAGCATCGCGATGGCCTCGTTGGCTTCTCCCTGCATCAGCTTGATGCCGGCGGCCATGATCATCGAGGCAACCATAATCGGGATCGTCAGCAGAAAGAAGGTCAGCGCGTAGAGAATGGCCTGCATCAAGTCGGGTGCCAGTTTGATCTCCGGCACGTTTTGATTGGCGGCCTCGGCGGCGGCTTTTTCCGCGGCTACATCCTGGATGCGAGCGATCAGCGGCGGAGGCACCTCGCCGTAGATGAGCTCCAACGTGGCATTGGCCACGTAGATGCCCAGCGCCACGGCCAGCAGCACCAACAGCGTGCCGGCCATCAGCTTATAGACCGTGACGGCATTGATGCCGTCGGAGCTTTTCAGGGCATCGTGCCGGAATTGATCATCTCGCATGGGTAACGTGCCTGCTTAGTTTTCGGCCTGAACGTACTGAGTACCGCCTGACTTGCCGCCGCCGTTCAGGTTGAACATCACGTTCGCCCCGCGGGGGATGATGCTGACTTCGGCTCGCGAGTTGAGCAGTTTCTCGACTTCCATCACCTCGAGCACCGATTCCAGAATCTCGGGATCGGTCTTGCCGATTTCGTTCAGCATCTTACCGACGATATCGGGCCGCATCGCGCCCGCTTCGGCCATCTTCTGCGAGACTTCCTTGGCCGTTTCACTTTTGATCAAGCCGACGCGGTTTTCCCCGTCCTGCTTCATGGCACTGGTAACCTGAATCAGGCGCTTGACGACCTTATCGGTAATGTTGTGCACCATCTGCACGTCGGTGAAGAAGACCTTCCGAATGTAAACCGAACCGAGGCGATAACCCCACTTCTCGGAGAGGGGCGAAACGGTAGCGCGGACGGTGCGGCTCAGGCTGTGGCGGTCTTCCAGCATCTTGTCCATTTCCAGGTTACTCAGCGTGCTGATCGCACTGGAAGCGACGTTGGCCTGAAGCGAGCCTTCAGGGTTCGTGTTGATGAACAGGTAAGCGACCGGGTCGTTGACTTCCATCTCGTACCACAGGCCGACGCCCATCGGCGTCCCTTCTTCCGAGTTGACCATCTGACCGCGGAGGTAATGCTGACGCAGCGCGGTGCTGACGACGTGCCGCTTGCCGAAAAACGGAACCAAGAGCGCACCCAGGCCGAACTTCGAGATCGGCAAGTGCAGACCTGGTTCGTCGATCGTGCCGATAACCTTGCCAAAGAGAGTATATACGTGGGCTTCGCACTCGTGAACGATCACGTATAAACCGAAACTGGTAGCGATGCGAAGCAGGATCGGGATACTTGCGATCCCGACAAAGAAACCGAATAGAAGTATGGGAAACATGATGAAAGCTTTCGTATTTCTGGTCCCCTCGCCCCAGCGGGGAGAGGGCGAATTGTGTTGGATGTTGCTAATCGCGTTTGTTTTGATCTGGGTGAAGTTCTGCTGGCTGTGTTTTGTTTTTGTATTAGCCGTTTGCTGTAGCCCCTCACCCTAACCCTATCCCCTCGGGGGAGAGGGGACTTTGTTGTTATTGTTCTTCACGGGTTTGGACGACGCTGACGGCTCGGGATAGCAGCGGGACTTTCAAGTCGCGGATGTAAGCGCGAACGGCCGCGGAGCCACCTTCCTGCTTGATTTGCGTGAGCGTTCGAGCCAGTTCCCGCAGCGGGGCGACTTCGGCCTGGGCGTTATTCGAGGCGATGTCGACCGCGCGTTTGCTCATGGTGATCTGCTGTTCGGCATCGGCCTGGGCGGTACTCAGATCGGCGGCCACCTGGTTGCGTGTGCTGTTAATCGCCGACAGAGCCCGGTCGACTTCCGGCGGCGGATCGATGCTGGTGATCAGCGCCGCGTCGAGTTCGACCCCGTATCGGCCTGGCGTGCAGCGGCATTGTTCTTCCATATATGAGTTGAGCAGCGGAAGATTCTTGCGCAGGTCGTTGATCGAGACCCCTTCGGAAAGATCGACGCTGGTCGGCGTGTCATCGTCATCGGCGGAGGGCTTGGCGAGGAAGTTGGCACCCTTTGGATCGCTGAACGTGGCGATGCGTTCACGAAGCACGCTCACGAAGTAACCCATGATGTGTTCCAGCGGACTGGCAACACCAAACAGGTACGCATACAGGTTGTTCTCGCTCACGCGGTAGCGAATCTGCCCGTTGACGCCGGTGGTCAGGTTATCCTTGGTGACCGCTTCGATCGTTTCCTGCTTCTTGGTGGGGTCCCACACCAGGTCGACGCTACGAGTCGCGACACTCACTTTGTGCACTTTTTGCCAGGGCATCTTAAAGTAAGGACCGCCCGGCCCAACGACGCGGACCTTGGGATAGGTGTAACGTTTCTTCTCGTCCTCGCTGAGGTTCGGATCGTTCAGCGGTTCGATGAACTCTTCGCTCAGACGATCGGCCCGGCCAAACGTAGTGATCACGGCCCGCTGATCCGGCGGAATGATGTAAAACGCCGTCAAAATGACGCGAAAGAAGATGTAAGCGATGAGCCCGAGTACGAGCCCTACTGCAAACGTTGTCATGCTGTTTCCCCCGAGATGTTCGTGGCTTGATGCCCACTTTTTTCAACTGTAGCACTGCGCAAAAGCGGTGTGCCTTGAATCGTATCGCGCCCCATGCAGGTTGCAACGGTTGTCCCCTCTGTAGGGTCCGTAAATGGGGCGTAAAGCTTCGTGGCGCGAAATGTTAATGGGTGCGCGGCCAGTTATTCGCTGGCGGATGGGGGATATTGGGGAAGAGAGTTCGTGATACCTACTGCGGCAAGTCTTCTACTTCGTCGTCATCGTAGCGACGGATGGTGATACTAAACGCATCAACGTCAATGACGCGCGGTCCGGTTTTTTCAGGCACAAACATTCCGCACGTTCCGCAAATCGGCATGAACTCCGTGTTGACCTTCACCGGCGTCAGCGTGTCGATTCGCATGCATCCCCAGGCGTAGAACTCGACCTCCAGTTCATCGGGACTAATGTAGACGTCATCGAGCTTGGGAAGTTTCTGGAGCGTATCGACGCACCCCTCGTCGATCGATGTTCCTACGATCCAGAGAGTACGGAGTTCTCGGCAATCGGCCAAGGCGGCAAAGCCATGTTTGGTGACCGCAGGTGCCTGCTCAATCTCCAGCGACGTGAGCTTGGGTAGTTGTCCGAGCGACTTCAAGCCGTTGTCGGTGATCGTCGTTTCTCGGAGCATTACTTCTTCCAATTCAGGGAATTGGGGCAGTAGCTGTAGGTATTCGTCTGAGGCCGTTGCTCCTACCAGGGTGATCGACTTGAGTGTTTTCACTTGCGACAACTGACGAAACTGCTCGACGCTGAGGGAAGTGCCGATCAGCGCCAGATCATTCAGCCTCGGCATTTGAGAAATGGTTTCGACCGATGGATCCGTGAGTGTCACGTCGTGGAGTTCCAGGTATTCCAGTCGATGACAACTGACCAGCATGGGGACGACCTCGTTGGTATCTTGCGGCTCGCTGATGATGACGAAATCGACATAAGCGTGGATATGCTCGCCAAACAACTTGCGGAGCAGCCAAGGACCCGGGGGCGGAGGGACTTCGTTCCTTAGGTTCAGCTTGTGATAGTCATACGAGGCGTACCCGCCGGCTTTCTCGACGGCGGCAACGACTTCTGCTTCTCGCTGAGCCCGATAAACGTCCCGGGCAATCCACCCCATGGGAAGCGATAGCAGCAGCACGAGTAGCATCAGCCCCCGTAGGCCGTAAGACAGCCAGCGGCGGCGGGATCGTTCGGCAGGCGGATGCGAATCGGTCATTCGATCACCAACTCCTCGCCCGGTTGCTCGAAGGGGTCGCCTATCGTGTCGGCGAAGTTATCGGGAAGTTCGGTGGGCGGTGCGAAGGGATCTTCGCCGGGCGAAAACTCCGACGCGGCGGAAGGACCTTCGCTTGAATTTCTCTCGGAAATGCGGATTAAATTTCGCCAAGCGGCGGAATTCGCTTCACCGAATTGGGTCGTATTGGCGTAGTCGTATGGAAATGCACACGTCCCGCATAAGTGAACCCGATGATCTTGCAGCGAGACTTGGAAGCCGGCGCCGAGGTGAACATAGTCGAGCGTCGGCGACTTCGATAACTCGTGCAGGCCGTGAATGGTGATCCGGGTCCCACTGAGGTTGGCTTCCCTCAACTGCGGAAGGCCTGCCAGGTGCTTCATGCCAGCGTCGGTGGTCAGGCTCGCGTCGCAGTTCAGTTCGGTCAGGCTAGTCATCTTGCCGATGGTTTCCAATGCTTTGTCATCGATGCTGACGCCATCAATGGTCAACACTTTCAGCTTCGTCAAACTCGATAGTTGGGCGAATGCTTCCCCAGGCGCAGCCACTCGTTCACGATGGCCTTTGAGGTACAGGTTCGTTAGTGACGTCATCTTCCCCAAAGCGTCGTACCAGCGATCGTCAACGGATGGAACGTCGATGACGAGCCACTGCATTCGCGTGAGCGCTGCCATCGCCTGGATGCCGTCTGGCGTACTTAAAGGGGCGGATGAATCTATGGTCAGTGTTTGAAGTTTCGGGATGGCGGCCAACTTTTCGACGTTGGGACGGGTGATGGGGACATCGTTGACTTTGAGAGATTCCAATTGATGGAAGCTGGAGACTTCGTCCAGAATAGCAATGGACGACTCACTGGAAGGAAGAACCAACCTGCGCAAGTTCGGTAGGGAAGACAGACGCCGAAGCTGACGTGGCGTTACCGTCACCGCCCAAAGATCGAGTTCCTCAAGCGTATCGATGCCGGCGAAGTGTTCGATCACTTCGTCCGAGAGGGGCCGGCCATATTCACCGGTGTTGCTTGACAGGATATCGATCGACGTGAGGGAGCGAAGCTTCTTGAGTTGAGGAGCTAACCGGTTCAACTTATTGATGGGAAGATGAACGCTCTCAATGTCCTCGTACAGATCCGCATCATGCCCCCAGTTCATCGCTCGTTTCCAAAGATAACTGGGATACTCAACCCAGGTGATCTCATCCGAACCCGGCAGTCGGTAAGTCATTGAATAGCCGTCGACGGAGTCGATTTGAGTGCTTACTTGCTGCTCGACCTTGTACTGCGCGATATCGTCCTGCCGCCAGCGCATGGGAAGCGCAATTCCCACGGCAACGACGACCGTGAAGACGAGTAGCCCGCGCAAGCTGAAGCTCAGCCAGCGGCGGCGGGGCTTATCCGGGGTGTCCTTAGTAGGGTTCATACGTCTGATCGTACCGAATGTGACGATCATCTGCGAAGATTTTGTGGTTTGCCAACCCCCTGCGCGTTTCGAGTGACCTACCTTTTCCCAGCCGTTTTGTCTTGATGCCTTGCTGGGAATGCCATGCCGCCTGCTGCTCGGATCGCTGATATGCATACCTGCCCGATGAGTACCGGGCCGGTTCCGCATGTGGGTGGACCGGTGATGGTGGGCTGTCCGACGGTGCTGATCGGCGGCATGCCGGCGGCGCGCGTGGGAGATATGGTCACGTGCTGCGGTCCACCAGACGCGATCGCGATGGGTTCGCCGACGGTCTTCATCGGCGGGATGCCAGCGGCTCGGATGGGAGACATGTGTGCCCACGGCGGCACCATCACGATGGGCTTTCCCCAGGTGATGATCGGCGAGATGGGCGGGGCGCCGACGATTCCGTCGATCCCCAGTTTGCCATCAATTGCCGGTCTGTCGATCAGCCTGCCTGAGATTCATATCCCGGTGCCGTGCATCGCGTTGGAACTTCCGCACCTGACGATTCCCAAGCTGAAGAAGCTGCACCTGCCGTCACTGGTTGGCGCGTTTGGCAAAGGCCTGTTCGAAGGCCTGGTGAACAAGCAGAACCTCGAGATGTTCGCCGCTCGCACTGCCCTGGTAGTACTGGGGGCGAATCCGGAACTGGTGGGTGCCGCGATGGCGATGTACGGCGCGTACAGCTTGTACAAGACGTGCGATCAGATGGGAGACGGCAACCCGGTGGCGGGCCTGGGCAAGCTGGGCTCGGCGTTGGCCAGCGGCAATGCGAACGACTACGCCCACCTGGCCGGCAGCCTGGCTTCGATTGCGGTCATGGGTAAGGCCAACGATGCCGTCGACGACGCGGCCCTGACCGGGGCACGCAACGCCAACGCGATTTCCAAAGTCGACGATGCATTGGACGACGCTTCGAAGGCCGGAAACGCCGGCAAGGCAGCCAAAGCCACCAGCGCCGCCGGCAAGATCGCCAAGGCAGGCGACAAGATCGATCAGGCAAGTGCTGCGGCCGGACAAGCCCAAGAGAACGAACACGAACACCACGCACCCATATTGGAAGTGTAAGCGATGCTCGATATTGAAAGCCAAATGCTGGACGCCTTGGATATCCTTTGCGGCTGTTTGGAAGAGCCGGTGGAAGGGCTCAACGACGAGGTGCGCGAGATCTGTCTGAACGAGGTGAATGACTTGGGCCAGCGGACCTATCAGCATATGATCATGCCTGACCCCAAGCTGCGCGATGATCTGGTCATTCGGCATGTGCTCGACCGCCAGGCGTTTCCCCTGCCGATCGCGATCGCCGTCGAGCGGTACTTAGAGCTGTACGAAAAGGCTCCTCTTCCGGCGCATGCGCGACCGATCATTGATACGCTTCCCACGCAGTCGGAATTGCCGCTAACCCGCGTGCGGAACATTCAGTGGGAAACGTTCACTTACGAAGCGAGCGTCACCGGTCGTTTTCTGACGTGGACCAACATGCTGATCAATGCCGACCTGGCTAACGCCTCGGTCGCCGAGCGGGCCTTCTGTCAGCGGATGCAGCCGTGCTACGAACAAGACACCTCGTCCCTGCAGTACAAGCTTTATTCAAGGTGGAATCTGGCCGACACCATTCCCGAGTACAACCACGAAATGAAGTTCCCGGAAAGCGTGTTCCTGGCACTGCATCCCAATCACTCGGCCACGGACTTCTTGATTCATTTCCAGTTCATGCTGACGACCTGGATCGAGGTCAATACGCAGCGACGAAACCTGAGCTTGAAGGAAGCGGTGCTAACCTACTGCACCGATATTCCGGCGGACGTTTACCAGGAACTGATGCCTCCCCTGTCGCAGATCGTGATCATCGACAAGAAGCATCAAACGCTTTATCACTTCGGCAGCGATGTGAGCTCGGTCCAGCGGATGATGCGGTTCTGGCAGCCTGAGTTTGCCGAGAACTAACGGAAAGACGAACGAATACGATTGCCAAATCGCTTCGGGCACTGGTAGAACAAACAGGACTTACCCACTCCATTTTGCGTTTATAGGGGGCCTGATCATGATGGTTTCATTTCGTATGTCTGTCTACCTGCCAATGGTTACTGGCCTGTTTTTTTCCGGGCTGCTGCTCGAGTCGGCGTATGGTCAATACGATCCACGCGCGGAAGCTGAACAAAGGGAACAGCGCGAGATCGAGCGGCGCGAGGAGCGCGAGCGGGGTGAAATTCGCCGCGAAATGGAGCGGCAGAAAGACGAATTTCTGCATGAACTCGAACGACTTTCCGAGCAAGTCGATGACGTTCGCCCACATATTGGTGAGCGAGCGGAAGCGTTCGATCAGCGCCGCCGCGAGATGATGCAGCGCGAGCACCACCGCGCCATGCTCGAAGGGCACCGGCTTGATTTCGAGATGCACAAGCTGCATATGGAACGGGTCGCCACCCAGGCACGTATCGCCAACGATGCGGTGCTGAGCGCGGCGTTCGCTTTGGAACGCCTGCAGGAACTCGTTCCCAATGAGAAAGAACGCCGCGAAGTGCTGGAAGACTTTCTCGAGGACTCGCAGAACATCGCCGTACAGCGATTGATCCGCATGAAGATTCTGGAACTCCCTGCCGAAGGACGAGAGCGGGAAAAGCGTCTTGAGATTCTGGAGGGTTTGATCCCTTAGTTACCGCCCTGACCCGGCTCGGCCGGCGCGTCTTCCGCAGGAAGTGAATAGAGAAACGCTTCGCGAACCAAAGCCCCTTTGGTCTTGCGGACGACCACGCGTGTATTGTCGTCGTTGATCGCCACGCCACTGGTGGGCGGGTCGGTGAGGTGCTCGAGAATCCAGTCGTTCAAGTTCAAAACCGGCTTTTCGCTGACAGGCTTCAGCGTCAGGCCGGTGACATGCTGCAGATGATGCAGCGAGGCGAAGCCACCAGCCAGCCAACCGTCGCCAGAACGGCGAACGTAGGTCGGCAACCGATCGAACTCGTCGTGGATTTCGCCGATGATCTCTTCGACGATGTCCTCCAGCGTCACCATGCCGATCACGCGGTCGTTCTCGCGTACCAAGGCGATATGCTGACGTTCGCGCATCAGCCGTTCGAGACATTCAGAAACGGCAGCTTTCGCCGCGAACGAAATGATCGGTCGGACCAACGTACGCACCTGCTGGTTCTCGTGGCCGTGCGTTTCTTCAGCGACGATATCTTTCAGGTTGACGTACCCAATAATTCGCTGCGGGCTGCCGGCCTGCTGCGTGACGGGGTACCGCGTGTGCATCGTTTGGTAGGCAAGCCGCAATGCGTGCTCCATCGTTTCGTCCGCCGGCAACATGCCCATGTACTGGGCCGGCAACATGATATCGGAAAGGGGCGTGGCCGACAGCCGGGAGGCGCTGACGATGATTCCCTCCTCGCGACGCCCAATCAAGTTGCTGATGCGGGCCAGGGACGCCGCCCCGCGCAGTTCCTGGATGGCCGCTTCGGAAATGTCTCCTTCATCCCCCTTGCGTTTGCCAAACAGCGAGACGATGCCGGTCACCGATTTTTCAAAGAACCAGACGGCCGGCCAGACCGCGTACGAGAACCACTCCATCGGCGGCGAGAGTTTCAGACAGATCCACTCCTTGTTTTTCAGCGCGAAGACCTTGGGAACCAGCTCACCAAACAGAATCGTAATCATCGTCAGCGGAGCGACGACCAACGTAATCGCCAACAGCGCGGCGGCCGTTTCCGAGAAGCCTGAATCGATCAGCATCGGCTCGACCTTCTCGGCGGCCCCTGCCCCGCCGGTGGCAGCGGCCACGGCAGCCACCAGCGTAATGCCCAGCTGCACCACGGCCAGGCTGGCCTCCATGTTGTCCTTCATGCGCAGCGCGGAAGCTGCCCCGCCCCGCTTCGCATCTTTCAGCGCATGCAGTCGGCCGAGTCCGATCGAGGCGAGGGCAATCTCGTAGGCGGCGAAAACACTGTTGAACGCGATCATCAAAGCGATCACGAGCAGTTCAAACGTTCCCATGGGTTCCTCCTCCTGAAGGGAATCGCAGCATGCGTTAGGTGAAAGAAATCAAATGTTGCCAGCACTCACTCTTGCCTTCTCGTTTCGCAATGAAAACCGCGGAATCTAACATGATTCTTGCTGGTAGAAATGCCAAAAGACGTTCCACAGCGCAGAAGTGCATTCGTTTACTGGTTCCGTAGGACAATAACTAACCAGCAAGAATCGCAACAATGTGAGATTAAGCGCTGCATAAGGCCTCTTGAGGTGTCTTAAATTGCACAAAAGATGTCCGGTTGTGCATATAAATTTGCATAGTTTTTATATATATTGACCTTGGTAACGAGATGTTCGTGAGGCGCAGCACCCCAAAGATTGACGCGGACGCGAGATTAGGCGGTTTTCGCAGACTTCTGGACAGGCCTAACGACATAAGCATCACTTATCCTCCCCTTTTCCTTACTTATCAACCCACCACGTCTCCGCTCGCTGAGCGGGAATGGTACTTCCATCTATTCTAAATACTTACTTTCTCACACTCTTCAGGAGGCATCGGATGTCTATCCGTATGAATTGTCGGCGCGGGTTCACTCTCGTCGAATTGCTAGTTGTCATTGCCATTATTGGAGTATTGATCGCTCTGCTGCTGCCTGCGGTACAGTAGGCCCGCGAAGCGGCTCGTCGGATGCAGTGCAGCAACAATTTAAAACAGTTCGGTATCGCACTTCACAATTACCACGATACCTACGGTAAGTTCCCGCCTGGTTATTTGCTCCAAGACCTCAATGGAAGCAATCTGGACTACAACGGTACAGGATCGTCATGGGGTTGGGGTGCTCAGTTGCTTCCTTTCATCGAACAAAACGCTCTTGCTGACTCTTTAGACGTGGGATCCCAGTCTCTGACCAGTGCGCTCAACGATGCTACCTTGGTCGCGTTGATGAAGCAGCCGGTTCAGGCATTTCTCTGTCCTTCCGACACGGCTCCCAATCCGAATACGGGGCACAAACTGAAAAAGTCTTCCGGCGACGAACCGGTTGCAACAAGCAACTATGTCGGAAACAACACGAGCCATAAGTGGCACTCCGGCGGTCGGCTTACCGGTTACGGGCCTGGCGAAGGAGGCGGTTGGACGGGGCCTGGAGCGGCTCATGCGCCGACCGGAATCTTCTGGCGGAACTCGCGAATTGGCATGCGCGACATCACCGACGGCACCTCGAATACCATTGCGATCGGAGAACGCAGTTGGCGTCTGAATAATCCAGCGGGAACGCAGTTCGTCTGCGACGCAGCAATCGCCATCGGTACGGCCCACAACAACGAACAATTGACGATTCGACACGTACTGGCTGGCGGTGCGGTGCGCATCAATTTCACCCACAACGAGTGCAAATACGGTTTCTCAAGCCGTCACCCTGGCGGAGCAATGTTTGTGCTGTGCGATGGTTCGGTGCGTTTCATTCCCGAAACGATTGACCATACACCTACGGCATCGGGTTCCGGTGGCTCCTTCAACAACAGTACCTTTGAGAAGCTTCTCTCACGCAACGATGGTCAGCCTATTGGGTCTTACTAATTCGCTATCGTTCGGCTTCTTAACAGATTATTGTCAACCCACGCCCAGCCAGCCCGGCATGGTCCTGCTGGCGGCGTGAGGTCGTCTTTGGTATTTCATCTTCAAGGAAATAGTAATGAAGTGCGCGCTAGGTGTGTCGCTACTAGCAACGCTTGCCATGTTGCTTGGTTGTGGCGGCGGCTACGATGGTCCCCCTGTGGGAAGCGTATCCGGAATCGTAACGATCCAGGGAAAACCGGCTTCGGACGTGGTTGTCGAATTCACTCCGTTAGAAGGAGGACGCGGCTCTACGGGAACGACTGACGACAGTGGACGGTACGAGCTTATTTACAGCTCAAGCAAAATGGGAGCCCAGGTCGGCAAACACTCGGTCACGATCAGCGGGAATCAGGTACTCGACGATAGTAATACCAACTTGATGAAACCCAAAACCTCGGTTCCCAAGGAAGTCGCCGAGACGAAACGTGAAGTCGAGGTCAACTCAGGCAGCAACACGATTGATCTGGAATACCCGTAACTTCGACCAAAGGCGTGTTCAACGCGACGCGAGATGTTTACCCGTCTTCGAGCAGCCAGCAAAGGAGATCATTGCTGGTTGCTTTTTTCTAAATCCTTGGATCCTTCACGAACCTTGCTGTTACTTGCGAGTTTTCCCCCTGGCGACAGCTTGGTCCCTGCTTTTCGCCATATTCCTTCCGGCATAGAAGGATAAAATGAAGCAAAAGCCTAACGGTATTCCCACATCATCAAGGCTCATTTCGATTGCAAATCAAAATTAAACTCGTTCGTGCCTTCTTTGACTTCGGCAGTTAGCTCCGACTTGTCATTATATTTCTTGGGGAGCGTTTCCGGCTTGGCACTTCCCGGCACCGCGTCGTCGCCTGGTTGGGCGGTGGTGATAAGCACCTTATTCTCACCGACGACGGCTCCTTTGATGTCGTTGAGCAAGATCAATTCGTAGTGCCCCTGAGCATCCGTTTTTCCGGAAGCCATGCGTCCCAACTCCACCGACTGAAAGGAAACGGTAGCATCGGCAAGGGGTGAACCATCCAGGGTCACCTTGCCAGAGACCTCGCCCAGGTCTGGCTGGTCGGCAGGTTTCGATTGAAAGCAGCCGACGCAAGTTGTCGCAAGTGCCACAAGCATTAAAAAACCGATGGGTTGACGATAAACCGAGAGTCGTAGCATGTCGCTTGTTCCTTCCGAGGGGAGCGCGATGAAAGAGGGGTGGGTGTGAGCTGCCGGAGGCCCTCAAGAGATTGGGCATCCGGCGAAGTTGCCAAAAGCGTCCGGCCGCATTAGAAGTCGCTGATCGGATTTCCGTCGTCAACGCAGATCAGGTACTCGTAGAGGCTATCGATCGCGCTGGTATTGTTGTTAGGCGAGGCCGAACGGATGAACTGAATGTTTTCCGACAGGAAGCGAACGCTGCCGTCAAACTGCAAAACCATCGCACCGCCAGGGTGCAGACTGCTCAGCGTTTCTCCTTTCTGGTCGGTCGTGCCGGTGTTGTCGTTAATTGGCCAACGTCCGGAGATGGCCAACTCGTCGATACAGTTGCCGCCTAAGCTTTGCTGGCAACCTGCCCACGACTTCAAGCTCATCGTCTGACCGTTCAACTTCGAGCAACTCTCTCCGACCGCGAGCGTATTACTGAGGCCATCGACCACGTCGCGAAAGTTGCGTCCACTGTGGCGATAGAACCCACCGTCACCAGCATTCAGGCTGCCTGATCGCGAGTGATTGTAGACGGCGTAGTTCATCCCGCCCCCTTTGAGGAAACGCGGAGCTGCGTCGCCTACCGGCTTGCCCGTATCGGAAGGACAACGATATCCGTCGACCGGAACCAACATCGTATCAGTCAGCTAATTTTCGAGATGATTACCTTGGGTAATCCCAGCTTGGTCGTGCAATGCGCCTTGTTCAATGAACGGCAGCAGAAACGCGGCCCAGCCCCACCCCTCGACTGGGTCGGCTCCGTTGCCCATGTCGTCGGGATCGCCAATCGGCGAGATCACCATGGGAGGAAGCGTTTTGAAGGTGTCGTGGTAGTTATGTAGGGCTAACCCAATTTGTTTGAGATTTTTACTGCACTGCATCCGTCGAGCGGCCTCGCGTGCTTGCTGGACAGCAGGCAGCAGAAGAGCGATTAACACGCCAATAATCGCGATCACTACCAAGAGTTCAACGAGCGTGAACCCGCCATTTTTCGGGCGATTCATAGTTATGAGTTCGGTCCTTGAGAAACGGAAATACACAAGAAAGAAGGTATGTCAAACCCCCAGATTAGGTTGAAATTACAGGAAGGCCAAGAAATTAATCTTTCATGAGATATTTTTTGGTTTGGAGAACTTTTATCTCGGGAATCTGATGTATCAATTGCCGGACAAAGAGCAATTTCAGCCGAACTTCTAAGCATTTATCGTGTCTTGCGCGAGGGCATTTTGTCGTCGTCTTCCTTTGGCTTGGGTTCCCACGTAGAACGGAGCCTTCTCGAAATCCTTTTCTCCACATCATCAAGGTTGGTCGATGCCTCCCACGATACGCTGCCAGGACCTGGTGAAGACTTATCCCGGCAAGCCGCCGGTCGAAGCGGTGCGCGGGCTTGACTTGGAAGTGCACCCAGGCGAATGCTTTGGGCTGTTAGGGCCCAACGGGGCCGGCAAGACGACGACGATCGAAATTCTTGAGGGACTACTAACGCCGACCAGCGGCCAGGTCGAAGTGTTGGGCAAGAGTTGGGGTGGAAGCGAGGAAGAAGAGATTCGCCAGCGGATCGGCATCTCGCTGCAAGAGACTCGCCTGAGCGATAAGCTAACGGTGCACGAAACGATTGTCCTCTTCCGAAGCTTCTACAACCAAGGAATCACGCCGGACGAAGCGTTGGGGCTGGTCTCGCTGCACGAGAAAGCCAATGCCCGGATCAGCAGCCTTTCCGGCGGACAGAAACAGCGGCTTGCGGTGGCGTGTGCTTTGGTGGGGGATCCGCTGCTTGTCTTTCTCGACGAACCGACGACCGGGCTCGATCCTCAATCACGGCGGCAACTGTGGGACGTCGTGCGGGATCTGCGGGATGGTGGCCGCACGATCATGCTCACCACCCATTACATGGACGAGGCCGAGCGGCTGTGCGATCGCGTGGCGGTGGTCGACCAGGGGAAGGTCATTGCCCTGGGCACGCCGCGCGACCTGATTACCCGCCTGGGAGGTGACCAGGTGATTGAGTTCCGCGTGAAGGAGGAGGGCCCGCAGCTTTCGCACGAAGCGTTCGGGTCGCTACCTGGCGTGCAATCGACCTTCTGCGATGCGGGAACGATCGTGCTGCATGTCGAAGAGATCCACGCCGCGCTACCGGCAGTCATGGATAAGCTTCGTGCCGATCAGGCCGAACTGGCTCAACTGACCACGCGTCAGGCCAGCCTGGAAGATGTCTTCGTTACGCTTACCGGTCGTCACTTGCGGGATGGAGGAGAATAACATGACCTGGTCGATCCGTCCCCTGACGCAGCTGGTTATTGCCCGGCTGAAAGAGTTCTACCGCGAACCGGAAGCCGTCTTCTGGGTGTATGGTTTTCCGATTCTGATGACGGTGGCCTTGGGTGTGGCCTTTCGCGAACAGCCGGAGCAAACGTTTCGCGTTGAAGTGATCGGCTCTCAGGCCGAAGTCGCCCGCACGGCGCTTGGGCAGGATTCGCGCTTTCATCTGGGAGACAGCGACGAAGAGGCTGCGAAGGAACGCCTGCGCACCGGGCGAACCGACCTGGTGGTAACGGCTAGCGGCACGAAGGAGTTCGACTACTTATTGGTCCCCACGCGGCCCGAGAGCCAGCTCGCTCGGAACGAAGTCGACCTGGTCCTGCAAGCGGCTGCCGGTCGAGTCAACGCGGCGGAGGTGACCTCGACCGAGCTTAGTGCGCCCGGCGGCCGGTACATCGACTTTCTGGTGCCGGGCCTCTTGGGCATGGGGCTGATGGGGGGCGGTTTGTGGGGGCTGGGCTTCGTGGTGGTCGACATGCGGCTGCGAAAACTGCTCAAGCGGTTCCTGGCCACCCCGATGCGCAAGACCGACTTTTTGGCATCACTGATGATCAGCCGTTTGATCTTCATGGTGCCGGAGGTGCTGCTATTGTTGGTCTTTGCCTGGCTGGTATTTGGGGTGCAGATCGCGGGAAATCTGCTGACCGTAGTATTCTTCATTCTGCTAGGTGCGGTCAGCTTTGCGGGGCTGGGGCTGTTGATCGCCTGCCGGGCCAAGACGCTGGAGACCGTTTCTGGGCTGATGAACCTGGTGATGCTGCCGATGTGGGTTTTGTCAGGCATCTTCTTCAGCCGCGAGCGCTTCCCGGAGTTCCTGCAACCCGCCATTCGGCTGCTGCCGCTGACCGCATTGAACGATGCGTTGCGGGGCGTAATGCTGGAGGGGGTGGGGCTGTTTTCGTTAGCGCATGAAACGATTGTTTTGGTGCTGTGGGGAGTCGTCTCGTTCGTGGTAGCGCTGCGATTCTTCCGCTGGCATTAAGGACCTGGAAAAGTACCGGTTGAGCCGTCAAATCACAGGTAAACGTTATGTGAGGGTGAATTTTTGACTGTTTCGAATAAACAGGGGCAATCGGTACGTTTTCCCATTGACTCCACTTCTCGGGGGTCGATACATTCAGGCTTGAATCTAAGCATGGCTGTCAGTCTGCCTGCAATGATCGACCTGTTAGATGTGTTTTCTGAGAGACGTAATGGCGGATAGGGCCTTCTTGCCCGAGTTCGTCCGTTTGTTCGGATGCCCGATTGGCATCGCTCGAACCACCTACTAGTTGACGATTTTGGCGACAGAAAGACGCGGTGGGCCCGACGCCACTGCATAGATGATGTGAATGACGCACTGAGCCCACGGGCGAACGTGCGACGCCCGATCGAGCGAATCGGTCACTTCCGATTTTATGTCTTTCTTGCTAGTAGGTTTTAGATCCGTGAAGAAGAAATTGTACGTAGGGAATCTCCCTTACAGCTACACCGGTACTGACTTGGAAAACCTTTTCGGTGAGTACGGTCCCGTCGCTTACGTTAGCGTCATCTCCGATCGTGAAACGGGCCGTTCGCGCGGTTTCGGTTTCGTTGAAATGGACAACGACCAGGACGCAACGGCCGCTATCGACGCCTTGAACGGTTTCGATGTCGATGGTCGTAAGCTGGTTGTTAACGAAGCTCGCGAACGCGAAGGTCGTCCAGGTGGCGGCGGCGGTGGTGGCCGTGGCGGCGATCGCGGTGGATACCGTGGCGGTCGCTAAGCTTTAAAAGCTTCCGTGCACAAATCAATAAAGCGGCCCGAGAGAGTTTCTCTCGGGCCGCTTTTTTTATGGGGACGCTAGAAAGGGATGTAGTCTGTCATCGTCATCTCGACCTGAGGATGACGCCGCTGTATCGGCTGCAATTCTTCTTCCGTGACGGACGTTCCCTGCAAGTAGATCGTCCGCAGGCCGGGTAGCGCAGCAGCGGTTTCGACGTGGTGTGGCTCGATCGCATTGCCGCGAAGCACCAGCGTACGAAGAGTAAGCTTCCTGAGTTGCGGCAAATGCTGCGGTTGGAAAACGGGATCGTTCGTTCCGATAATCCGCTGAGGCGCCTTGGAATCCATCTTAGGCAGAATCAAGGAGTCTAGCTGAGGGCATTTCGCAAGCTGCTCGACGGCCTCCAAAGGAAGCTGCTCGCGAACGTCCACGACCTCGATAAAGGGACGCTCGGTTACGGCTTCGAAGGTGGATCGCCAATCGGCACCGGGCTGAATCTCGGCATAATCATCGTGATACAGCAATTCGAGATACTGATCGCCACCCAACAATTTGCGCAGCCACTGCGGTCCTTCGTAGTTCTGTCGCGTGATCATCCGACCGCTGTAAAAACTTCGCCCAAATCGTGTCGTCCAAAACGACTGGGGTGGATCGATTGCCTGATCTTCCAACGTAGAGATGCGATGATGATAGGTGTAGTAGCCCATGGCCAAACCAAGAAACGTCAGGCCGATCAGGAGATCCGACAAACCGAATTTCAGGAGTCCTTGGCGGCGATGAATTCTCCACTGGATCAGTGCTCCGGCTAAGGCGATTAAAAGGATCGCGATGCCGAAATCGAGCAGGAACGCCCCAGGACGAAAGAGCCAGTTCTCGGCTGAAAAGGGCCAGTTCTCCAGGTTCGTCCACGAGATTTCCTCACCTGTGGGAAACGGGACAGCATCGACAACCGCTCGAGCCAGGAAAGGACTGGGCCAGCCGTGTTCAATAATCTTCAAGTCGGGCGGGCAGATGGTGCTTCCATTTTCGGGATAACCCTCCGACATGCACATCGCATCGATGGATTGTTGGTAGGTATCGGCCTCCAATTCCATGCATGCGTCATACCACGGCTGCGGACGCTTTTCCAAACTTAGGTACAGCGACTCTCCCGGCACCATGATCAAAACCAACGCAGTCGCCGTCAGCAGCATCGCGCACCAGGTTGCCCGGTGCAGACGTTTGAGCAGCGATAGTCGCGGCCAAAGATGTTTCATGCGTAGCAATTACCCTGGCGAAGAAAACACCTGAAGGTCCGGTATCTCGTGGAAGTCGACTTGGGGAAACTCCTGGCGAAGTTCTTCGATCTGCTCTTCGGTCGCGCTGGTCGATTGGATCTTGATTTGGCGCATTGTCGGTAAGGCGGCAAGTTGAGCGATGTGCTGCTTTTGGATGAAGGTGCCGCTGACCGTTACCTTCGTCAGATGCAACGCTTCCAACTGGGAAAAGTCCTCCGGTTGCAGGGCCTTGTCTTGGGTACCGGGGATGAGCCGGGGTGTGTCCAGCTCATACATGCCGAGGTAAATCTCTTCTAGTTGCGGACACTCTTCGAGAATGGGGATGGCAGCGACGGGTAGGCCGAATCGCGGGTGGATCGTTCGCAGATAGGGGTATCTTCGAAGCCGCGCGAAGTTCTCTCGCCAACGGTCGTCGACGGTGATCGATACGGTATCAACATGATGGAACAGCGGCAGGTAATACTGATTCCCGACAAGCTTCCGTAGCCAGATCGGTCCCTGGTAGTTTTGCGCGTACGTCGTCCAGCCATCGGTGGAGGTAAACGCTGGGACCGCCATCGGTCGACCATCGAAGGATTCCCGTCGGCGCAGATTGTCGTGGTAGAGGTACGTTCCCAGGCCGATGCCGATGATAGTCATCACTGCCAGCATGTCGGCCAGGTGAAAACGCAGCAGACCGCCGTTACGTTCGATCCGCCACTGAACGAGCCCTCCCACTCCGGCCACAATGCCCAGTGCCACCAGCAGATCGAGCAGCAGCGACCAGGGCCGCAGCAGCCAGCCATCGGCCGAAAGGGGCCAGTTGTCGTAGTTGCTCCACGAGACGTTGTGATAAAGCGAGCCCCCCCAAGATGTAAACGAACTCTTCTTGCCTAGCCACGGTTTGCTCGGGCTTCGACGGTAATCGTAAACCAGGGCCCGAACTAAAAACGGACGGGGCCACCCGTGCGTGTACGCAGCCACATGCGTCGAGAGGTAGAAGCTCGGAGGCTTCAACTCTTGCTCAGCCGCCTTCTGGCGTTTGGCAGAAGCATCCAGTCGAAGCTGGTAGCACTCTTTTTCCCAATCGGTCAGCGGAAGAATAGAGCCCTCGATCTGGTATTCGCCTGGGACGACGATCAGGAACAAAGCCAATAGCGTGACGGACACGGCCACCCAGGTTGCCCAGTGCAGTCGTTTGAGCATCGCCAGATAGGTCAGCACGCGGCGCATGTCGGGTCAGGCCTCCACCGTAAGAAGCCAGCTGGCGAAGTTCTCGAACTTCTTCAGCGTGTTCCCATTTTGGTGATGGGTGTTGTTTCCCTTGGACATCCAGGCGAAGCCAGGACCGATCAGCGCATCGGGGCTGCGCATATGCAGGGCGATGCAAAGAGCGCGAAAATTCATCTCGCGGCTGGTATGCATCTTCAGGCCGGTCGACTTGTAACGAAACAGGTTCCGATCGATACGCATTCGCAGGATTGGATCGGAACAGACGATTTCGAGAAACACGCTCACATCAAATCGCGATCTCCGTTCGGTTCGATGGGAATGGCTTTCTCCATCACTTTCTTCGATGGTGACGAACTCCACTTTTTCCGCCACCTCTTGCACGATGTCCAGCAGGCGGATGTTGTCCCAGCGAAGGCGCCCTTCCCATTCGACCGAACGGAAAACGAGGTGTTCCTCCGTGAACTCCATCCCTCGAATGGCAACGCGGGGAGGCGTCGGCACCCGGATAAGGTGATCGTCATGCACCACGCGACACGGCATGCCTGCCAGAATCAACGCCTTGGCCATGTCTCTGGCGGCATCGTAGGGAACCATCTTGGCCAATACGCCCGGTCGATCGTGCAGGGCTTGGAGCATGTCGGCCTTGGCCAAGCCCAGGCACGGCCCCATGATCTCGGCAGCTTTGTCGAGATCTACGCGACAATCGGCTTCACGCAAAATGGCATACGTGTCAGGCATGTTCCTACCTGGGAGAGAGACTCAGTGCACTTCGTTGTACCAAGGGGCTACCAATCGAGCAAAGCTTTCTGCAGCATGTAGAAATCGATACAGGCCAGGAACTAGAATAGAGGCACTATCTCCTTCTGTTTACGAGGTTTTTTTCATGAAACTATCACGCGTATTTTGTCTGTCCTTGTTCCTCTTGTTTCCACTTGCCGTTGGCCTGCAAGCCGCCGAGGAAAAGCCGGCGACCCAATCGGAAGAGACGTTCGAGCTTTCCGACGGGAAGGAAATGAACTTCCTGCTCTATCTGCCCAAGGGATACGAACAGCAGCCGAAGTGGCCGCTGGTTCTGTTTCTGCATGGTGCCGGCGAGCGAGGGGACGACTTGTCGTTGGTCAAGAAACATGGCCCGCCGAAGCTGATCGAAAAGGGAAAGGAGTTTCCCTTCATCGTCGTCTCTCCCCAGTGCCCCAAGGGAACGTGGTGGGTGACCGAAGATGTGGTGGCACTGATGAAGCACATCATGCAGATCCACAACGTCGATAAGAATCGCGTTTACATCACCGGGCTGAGCATGGGAGGCCGAGGTACCTGGCAAGTCGCCGGTGCGATGTCTGGCGAAGTCGCCGCGATCGCTCCGATCTGTGGACCTTCCGACGTCAGCGTGGTCGAGAAGATCGCTCACTTGCCGATCTGGGTGTTTCATGGCGCGAAGGACCCGGTCGTGAAGATCTCGCACTCCGAAGACATGGTCAAGCTGCTCAAGGAAAAGGGGAACGAGCCCAAGTTCACGATCTACCCGGAAGCCAACCACGATAGTTGGACCGAAACGTACGACAACCAGCAGCTGTACGAGTGGCTGTTGTCGCACAAGCTGGAGACCGACCAAGAGTAGTCTCGTGAATTCTCACGGCGCGACCGAGGCACGCCGACGTGTGCTTCGGTCGTTCATCTTAGGCTGAAGCGTTTCCGTCGAACGCCGCATGCATTCCACCGACAACCATTCTGGCTGCCGGCACGATGCGGAACTTCAGCGAAGCGAACGTCGCCTTCTCTCCATCCAGGCTGCAGGGAACCTCCGGCGAAGCTTCGAATTCCACTTCCTGCGCAGCGTAGGTAACGATTCTTCGTTCGGCATCCTCGTTGGTCAGCATGAAGTTAAGTCCCGATTCGAAGAGTTCGGCCGTGGAAAGTGCCGGTAAGACGGTCACATGGATCTTGCCGTCGTTCAGCTGGGCCTTGGGGGCGATGACGAAGCCCCCACCGGCGCAGCGACCGTTGGCAACGCAGAAAGCATACGCTTCTTCTTCGATCACTTCCTGCCGATCGAGCGTTAAGCGAATGCGAAAGACAGGCGGATCGGATAGTACCGAGAATGCCGACATCCAGTAGGCCAGCGCCCCGTAGGTCTCTTTCGTTTCGGTTTGAATCTCTTCGGCGACGACACCCCCGATGCCGGCCGTAACCGCATTCATCAGTAGCTGGGGCTGGCCGATGGAAGTTTCGAGAACGTCCATCGCTTTCGCCTCGCCACTTACGGCCAGATTCCAGGCTGCTTCGACGTCATTCAGGGGAATATCAAGCGACCGAGCCAGGTCATTTCCAGTACCGGTCGGAACGATGCCGAACTGCAGATCGCTGGGAGAAGAAAGGACGCTCAGCGAGCGAGAGATCGTCCCGTCACCCCCGACAAGAATGACCCGGTCGGGGTTTTCCGCTTGAATGACCTCGATCAACGCTGCGTCGCCAGAGAGTTGATCGATCGGGATCCAGCAAAGCCCGTCACGCTCCGCGAGCTTTTTTACCTGCGGGCCGATCGCTTGGGCTCCGCCCGATCGGCCATTGAAGAGCGTACAGATTTTCATGCAGTCCTTTGGCTCCGTGCGACTACTCGTCCAGCAACATGATTTCCACTTTGCGGAACTGAACAGGGTGGCTTTCCGATTGCAGCGAGATCGTGCCACCGGACAGCATGACGCCGCCATTCTTTTCGATCAGCATCTTCGTGTGATCGGGTTCCGAGATGGAACCATTGCCTGGGTCGAGCTGCGACTTTTCGTATTCCAGGACGACTTTGCCATCCATGATGTGCTTGATCGTGCCGTTGCCGTGCACTTCGATCTCGCAAGTAACCCACTGGTCGCCACGGTACGTTTCCGACGTACTGCTCGTGCAGTGCGGCTTGAACAGCTTGCCATCCATTTCGACGTGGGTGCCTGGGGTGCACAAGTTGGCGGTCGTACGACTGCCGGTTTCCTTGCCGCCTAAAAGCTGCACTTCGATGGAAGCCGGGAAGTTCTGATCCTTGCCCATGTCCTGGGGCGATTCGCCATGAATCATCACGCCACTGTTGCGGAAGGCCCAGCCTGGACCATCTTTGCACTGGTCGCCGATGAAGCGGTATTCGACGCGCAGACGATAGTTGCTGAAGGGCTTCTCATAAAACAGGTGGCCAAACGTTTCGTTGAAGCCGTCTTCGTAACCGTCGGCATACGAAACCGTCAGTAGACCATCTTCCACGCGAAACGTGTCGCCAGGGTTTTCGCCAGCTTCGTGATAGCGGATTTTGGGAATCCAGCCGGTAAGGTCCTTCCCGTTGAAGAGCTGAATCCATTCCCCTTTGGGTTCAGTCGTTTGCTTATCTTCCGCCCGAAGAGCCACCACACATGTCAGAACCAACAACAACGAAAGGGACAGAGACCGGTGCATCGTCATGGGGGAACCTCATTGATAGAGTCGGACCGCACAGGGGGCGGCGTGGATTTCAGTGAATGATCGACTTGGGGCGTCGAAAGAGATTCCCCCAGTTTAATCCACCGCCAGCTGCGTCTAAAGCCGCTACCGGCAATCCCATTGAAAAACTACCCAGCAACAAATGATGGGTAGTTTCAAGTTTTTTATGCTGGCACGAGGACTAGTAGCCAATGATCGGCATTCCGACCGTCCGAGGGACCGGAGCCGGCGTGCTGTACCAGTAGGTCTTGGGATAGTAGTTCACTGTCGTTGGGGCGGAATAAGTCGTCGCGGGAACCACCTGGGACGTTGGTGCGTAGTAGGTGGTGGTTGCCGGCGGCGCGTAGTAAGCCGTGGTGACCTCTGGCGTGTAATAGGACGTCGTCGGAGTGTAGTAGGAAGTGGTCGGAGCGTAGTAGCTCGTGGTTGGCGTGTAATAGGTGGTCGTCGGTGCATAACTGGTGGTGACGACCGGTCGGTTCACGACGGTGGTTGCTGCACCCGGCACGACGACCGGCTGAAGTTCGGACCGCAGACCGAACAGTCCTCGACGAACGGGAATGTAACCGACTGCCGTCGGTGGGGCTACCGTCGTATAAACTTGCGCCTCAGCCGTGTTCACGGCAAACAGCGGGGCCAATGCGACGGCACCCACAATCAACCATTGCTTGAACATCTCGATCCCCCTTAGGTATGGATAAGTTGTTTTTGTTTCGGTGGCGACGAACAGCGCATCAAAGCATTGTTCCCTGGCTCGAAGGTGAGACAAGGCAAACCCAGTGCCAATATCTCAACAGATAAGGATTCTGCACCAGTTTAGGACACGGTTGGTCGCATACCCGTCAGGTTGATCGTTAGAATTCAATGGTTTCGAGCCCGACGATGGATTTTCCGCCATTTATGGTCATATTGAAACAATTGTTATCAAAATGATCGCAAATCTTCTCATGACGCTTCCAGTCGCAGCCGGAAGAATCGTCATAACTTGCCGCGTGGTTTGAGTTTTGGGGAATCAAATCGGATTGCGTCCCATTGGCATGGACCCTGCACTTGGGTCTGGTACGCACAGTTACGTACCTAGTCCGAAGACCGGAACGTGTTGCCAAAACGTAAATGGCACTCAAGCGCGTTCGGTTGAGGTCGAGAATAACCAAAGGAGTTCCATTATGTTCACGCGCTCCGTCTGGCTGGCAGGTCTATTGATTTGCCTGATCGGACTTCCCCAACTGGGTCAGGCCCAAGACAAGGGGCGAGGCAGTTCGCGCGGGTCCGACAAGGGCAGCAGCGCCCGCGGCAACAGTTCGCGTCCCACCCCAAGTGTCAGCCGTAGTCGCAGTAGTGCAGCGCCGTCGGCATCGTCCTCGTCGCGCAGTCGTGGTCCGTCTCCGAGCAGTCGAAGCATCCAACAGCCGACGCGATCAACACCCACACCACCGTCTTCGCGAAGCACCCCTTCGATTTTCAATCGATCGTCGCAACCAAGCGTGACCCCTGGCCGCACGCCAAGCCGCAACTCAACGAGTCCTTCTTCGATGGGAAATCGTGGATCGTCATCGCTGGATGCCTTGCGAGACCGGCTGCGATCTTCGCAGCAACCGAGCAACGCTTCGGACCGATCGCGTTCCCCGAGAACGCCTTCGCAAACGCCATCGAGTGATTCCAATCGAAGTCGGACATTCAGCCCGCGTCCTGAAACGTCGCAGCCGACACGCGACCTGCGTGACATGTTCAATCGCACGAACCGCCCTGATTTTGATCGGGATCGTGGATCGTCGGCGACGCCCAGTACCACGCGACCAGGCTCAGATCGTCCGACGACGACCCAGCCAAGCCGCGACATTCGCGAAATGTTCAACCGTACCAATCGGCCGAATCTCGATCGAGACGGTGGTTCGGGTCAGCCGTCCGGCAATCGTGGATCCGATGCGAGCCCCAGTCGTACGCCAAGTACCGATCTCCGCAATCGATTCCGCCCTGGCGATGCCAGCGATATTCGTGATCGCCTCCGTGAATTGAATCGAGGGGACGCCAATGCACGGCCGGCGCTGCCGGATCGCGGCAGTCAAGATCGCTCCAATTCGACGGATCGCGATGGTCGACCCAATTTCGATCGCGAGGCGTTGCCGTGGAATCGTCCCGGCTCCAACCGCCCCGATGGAGATCGGTTAAACTCCGATCGACCAGGGTCAGGTCCCGGTGACCGTGATCAAGCCGATCGCAATCGCCCCGACCGAGGTTCTTCGGAACGTGACGCGGACCGCAATCACGCGCGACCCAATTTCGATTGGCGAGATCGGGCGACGCGCGACCCGCAGTTCCGCAACCAGTTGGAAGATGTTCGTCGCCGCGGAACGCTCGACGACGATGCGATTCGCGATCGTCTAGCAAATGTCGAAAATCGTTTCCGCGATGGGAACCGAGGGGACCGCGACGGCAATCGAGATGGCCGCCGTGGTGATTGGGACCGCGACCGCAACTGGGATGGCCGTTGGGATGATAACCACCGACGCCATGTGCCGGACGACTGGTACCGCCATGCCCGCAATGTGGGTCATCACCACCACGACCGGTTCGCCTATGGGTGGAACAGCCGCTGGTACCCCAACAATCGGTATCTCAACAATTGGTACTTTCATACCTACCGTCCGCGACCAGGCTACTGGTGGACGTGGTGTTCGCCGTATCGTTTGAGTACCTGGTCTTTCTGGGGTAGCTACCCTTCGTACCCGGTTTACTACGACTATGGTTCGACGATCGTCTACGACACGCAGTATATCTACGTGGAAGAAGAACCGATCGCCACGCGAGAGCAATACGCTCTGGAAGCGATCGCTCTGGCGAACGAAGGACGCAAGATCCTGCAAAGCCGACCGCCGACCCAGGGAAATGGTAATCCCGATGACTGGCTGCCGCTGGGGGTTTTCGTCCTGACCGATACCCAGTCAGGCCAGGGAGACATCTATCTGCAGTTGGCTGTCGATAAGCAAGGTCTCTTGGCTGGTACTTACTACAATGCTTCGACCGGGACCTCGCTTCCCGTTTGGGGTAAGGTCGATCCGCAATCGCAACGCGCGGCATGGCTGATCGGCGAGAGTTCGAGCACGGTCATGGAAACAGGGATCTACAACCTGTCCCAGGAGGCCGCCTCGGTTCTGGTGCACTATGGTACCCAGCGCGACGAGACGTGGATGTTGGTTCGCTTGCCCGAGGACGAAGTCACCAATCCTGGCGCGTAGTCGCAACCACATCATGATCAACGCAAAGCCCTTGCTACCTTTTGGTTTCAGGGGCTTTTTTTTAGGCGTTTCGCTGCAGAAAACCAATGTCAGACAAGCTTCTGGTGGGGGGAAAGTTTGGGAAAAAAGGGCGGTCTCCCGCATTTTTTCGTTAGGAGTGTAAGAAAGTTTCTGCGAAAATTATTAAGATGAATCGCGCTTCGTCCCGCCGTTGCTCATCCCGTCTTTGCAGCTACCTTAGTGACGCAGCTAAGCGCACTAAGGCAACTCATCAAGCGTTTCACGAAAAAAAACGACCCAGAAAGGATAACCTTCCGTACGAAGTAGAAACGCGACCTATATTTACGATGGGTCAGAGACCTTCAGTGGCAAGACCGTGGGATTTTTGCGGTCGAAGCGCAGCGAAAGCCTGAAATTGCCTGTTTTGTGTAGTCTTACTAGACAAAACAGGAATACGATGGCTTTTATTTGAGGTGCCTCGATGGGAATCCGATGAAGGTACTGAAAGTAGAATCTGATTCAACATTCGTTAAGGTTTTGGTGACACTGGCAAGCAGCCGGCGCGATTCTAAAATCGCCGTTTCGGCCTTTCCGATTCACAGCTATTAACGACCCATAGACGTTCTCACCAAGATTCTCGCTGGAAATTGTCGCACTCGCACGTGCGGCACTTCACGGGGCAGCGAGATTTCACCTCTTGGCGGTGAACGGAATCAAGGGCAGCAACATGACTAGGGGTAAAACCGGTATGACCGTTTTCCTGGGTAGACAGTTTGCATCCCATGACTTCAGAATTGATTGTTCATTTCGTCGATGATGATCCCGCCGCGCGCGAATCCCTCCTGCAGCTTGCAAGATCGGTAGGGCTGATTGCCTATACCTACGGCTCTGGTGAAGAGTTTCTCGACCAAGTACAGCCAACGCAGCCCGGCTGTGTCGTGCTTGATATTCGCTTGCCCGGTATTTCAGGACTGGAAGTGCATCGTCGGATCAATCAGGCGAGCTTGCCGCTGATCGTGATCTACTTGTCCGCCCACGCCGACGTTCCAACGACCGTTCAGGCCATGAAGCTCGGCGCCTTCGAATTATTTCAAAAGCCGTGCAATACCACGCGATTGATCGAAGCCATTCGTCAGGCATTGGATAAGAATCAACGGACGTTTGAAAAGCACATCAAACGCAAAGAAGCGGATCAGCTGTTGCAAGATCTCTCGGCCGAGGAAACCAAGGTCCTCGAACTAATGTTCCTGGGACGGACCAACCAGGAGATCGCCGATCGTTTGCAGCTTAGTCTGCGAACTGTGCAGTTCCGTCGATCGAGCATCTTCCGCAAGACGAACGTCACCTCGAAGGCCCGGTTGTTCGACATGCTGTTCGATGCCGGCTGGAGCCCGACGCCGCAGGTCCCCCAGATCCAAGAAGCCGGTCGTCATGACGGCTAGACCCAATTCCGGCGGAAAGCTTCCCTTCTTTCTATAATGCGAGAGGGCCAAGTTACTTTGCCAGGGATCTGTCGTGGATACGCAAAACCCTTACCGCTCACCTCAAACCGGTAGTACGTCCGAGGTCTACCTGAACAGCGAGATCTTTTATGGAACGACGCTGGCTTGGTTCGTCGATCGGTACGAGTTCTTCGTGCCGGAGATCGCCGAGGTCGTGCCGCAAGCAATTGCGTTCTACGAAGGATCGGGTGCTCGGCTCGTTGCCCAGGAACCTCTGACGTTCTGGCGCGGCAATTGGTGGTCGACGCTGTTGGGACCCGAACGCCGTGCCCGACAGCGGATTGTCCTGCGAACGTCGGCCAGCGAACACCGCGTCAACGTCGAGTATCACATCAATATGATTCTGCCGACACGCGTCTATTACAGCAGCCAGCGAGAAGCGATGCGCCTGGCCACCGATCTGGGAGCCGTCCATCCGGAGACGCTACGCCAGGCGGACAGGTAGCTTCTCTATGGCGAGCTGCGAGCAATAAAAAAGCGAAGCCTGATGGCTTCGCTTCGTTGTTTTGATTTCTACTTGTTCAGGTGAACTAAGTGTTCCACTGAGGCCAGGTGCCGTAGCGCTGGAGTTCCATGAACAGCAGGATGGCTCCGGTCGTCAATGCGATGAACGACAGGATCAGCATCATGGTGTAGACGTTGAGGTTGGACTTGCGTCCCGACTTATCAGAGCTTTGTGGAGACATAGTCACCCTTCTTAATCAGGCCGCGGCGGTAGTCTCGAAGAATTTCACCAACCGCACGGTCTGGAGCGGTTTCCTTAATGACGATGCGGCCGAGATAGGTATCGCCGTTGAACACGTCCAGCGTATTGCCTCGGCGAATGCCATCGTCAGATCCGACCGAGATCTCGACCATGTTGTTGTCGTTGACGGCGGTGACGACGGCTTCCAGCTGTGGTGGAATGCCATCGACTGGAGTGTACTGGTCCATTCCGTGTGCCGTCAAAACACGCTGCATGCGAGCGGTCGTGTTGACCAATTGCTGTTCGCGTTCCTTCAGGCGGTCTTGTTCGACTTTGTACTGTTGAAGCTTGTCGGTCAGCAGGACGACTTCCTGGAAGTTGGTGTCGCGATCGGCCTGAGCCGTCTTGATGTCGCCACGCAGTTGAGCGACTTCCTGCTTGAGGTTCTTGGAATTGGTTTCGGACAATTCCAGAAGGATCTTCATGTCAGCTTCCGACTTGACCAGACGCTCGTTCTCTTGATCCAAGCGTTGCAGTTCAGCTTCTTGCAGCTTGGTGCGAGCCTGCAAAGCAGCCAGAGCGTAAACGCGAGCGGCGCGCTCTTGCTCGATCTTCGTCTTCAGCGTTTCGATCTCGTCCTGCAATGCCGCGGCGGCGGCCTTTTGTTCGGTGATGGTTGCTTCCATCCCCTGGCTGCCGGCGCCGTCCCCTTTCGCCACGTCGCGCCAGTTCTTGTGCGTGGCGTACACCATCATGGCCACGGTCATGAAGACCAAGCTCATGATGAGAATCAGGACGGTAAAGATCTTTCCGATCAATGTCATGGATGTGACTCCTTCAATGGCATTCGCCAAGGCCTTGCCTGGGTCGGTTTCTCGTCGCTCGCGGCCGCGTGAAAGGACTTCACGCGATTCAGGCAAGCCGCGTCCATGCAGATTGACGGATCCAACAACCGAAAAGCAGCCTCTTCAAGACCGCGCTTAAAGAGTGCCGGGTGTTTGGTTAGGGACAAGATGTGTGAGTATTTACGGCCAGTATAATTCTGGGGTTTGAACGGTGTCAACAAATCGGACAAATTAGTTTGGGGGTTCTGGGAAATGTGGCTGTATAACCGGAACTCGCTTCGCAGTGCGCCCAGTCCCTGATCTAATATAAACGACAATAATGCTTTACGACGGACTCAGACTGAGAAATTTGCCTCTCTTCTGCAAGCCGTACGTCCGATGGGGGAGCATCATTCGCTTTCTGCGGATAACCGATCACCGGGATAGGCAACCGAAACCCCTCTGTCGCCTAGCTTGCGTTGCCTGCCAGAGGGGCTGGGGCGGTTCTCGCTTTCACAAGCCATCCCACGATCGCCCCTACAATCGTCAGAACCAGACAGCCGGCCGCAAACCAGTCGCCGTAGCGGGTGTAAGAGGTAAGAGGGCGATGGGTCGGGTAGATCTCGGCGACCAGGTAGGTTGTCTTTCGCACCGGCGTGTACTGGGTCAGGTGCCCCGAGGGACTAATCACGGCCGAGATACCGGTGTTGGCCGCGACCAGCATCGGGCGACGGTTTTCAATGGCCCGAAACCGCGCACAGGTGAGATGCAGGTCTAGGATGCTCGAACCCCAGAACCAACCGTCGTTGGTGAGGGTGATCAGTGCATCGACGTTGTGCCCTTGGTCGTGGAGTTGGCGTACTTGCCCGGCAACGAGTTGAGGGACGGTGTTCTCGAAGCAGATGCAAGGGACGAGCGAAACACCTTCGACGTCGACCACCACCGGCCCCTTCCCCGGCGTGAGACCTCCGCCAATGGGGAGCCAATCGTAGACGAACGGAACGTACTCGCCGAAGGGAACGTACTCGCCAAACATGACCGGGTGGACTTTGTCGT
The DNA here is from genome assembly GCF_007748115.1 of Bremerella volcania. Lineage (NCBI taxonomy): Bacteria > Pseudomonadati > Planctomycetota > Planctomycetia > Pirellulales > Pirellulaceae > Bremerella > Bremerella volcania. Next base: position 6,442,600 of record NZ_CP036289.1, on the reverse strand, counting down.
ACCGGTTGACGATCGTCCCCTCGTGCCCCACGTGAATGGCCGCGTTGTATTGATCCAGCCGCTGATCGCCATAACGCAAGACGGACGTTCCCAGCAGTAAGGGGGCCTTCCAGCGATTGACGGCCAGGTCCTTCAAAAAGCTGTTGAACCCTTTGGCCCGAGTAAGAATCCGCTTCTTGTGCTCTTCGACGCCAATGGGCAGATCGGCTGGCGGAGCGTAGTCTTTCCCCAACTCGAATACCATGTGATCCCCCATCGTCGTTTCCGGCCAGACGATCAAGTCGAGATCAGGATGCTTCTTCACCAGGTGATCGGTCAACGCCGTGTACTGCTCGAACGTGCGGGACGACTGCGTCGGGTCGCCGAAGACGGTGTCGATCGATCCTTGAACCAGGCCGATGCGAACGCTTTCGGCGTTTTCGTCGGTATGGTCTGCTCGGTATCCCCACACAACCATTCCGTTCATGTCGACGACGAAGTAACCGAAGCAAACGTAGCTTACACCTATTAGCAAGGCGGCAACAACGAGAAAGACTTGGCATACCCACTGTGGGATGTGCGGTAATAGCGTACGCCGATTGGCCGTTGGAATGGCCATCGTGAGTAGCGCCGCGACCGTCATCAGCACGAAGCTCACGCCATAGGCACCGACGAACTCCGCGATCTGAACCAGCGGCAAAATATCGACTTGGGTGTGTCCCAGCATGGCCAGCGAGAACCCAGTGACAAAGTAGGCCCGAAAGTATTCCAGGGCGGTCCACACGATCGGGGCCACGATCGCCAGCGGCGCGTAGGTGCGATGTACGATGAGGCGGCTGAGGGCGACGAATAGCGGGATGTAGCAGGCCAAATACCCGCTAAGCACCGGCCAGCCGAACGCCCGGGTGGCCCAGTGGGCGTTGCCGACGCCGTAAAGCACCGTCAACCAGAAGAGCAGGCCGGACAGGTACAGGATCCAGTACGATCGTTTGGGGAGCACTGGCGTCTGGATCAGCAACAACCAGCCCATCGGGGCGATCCAACCCAGCGGAAAAAAGTTCAACGGGGGAAACGCGGCGGCCAGCAACAAACTGCTGGCGATAGCAAGCGCCAACACACCCCGCCAACTGAGCGAAGGGGTCGCTAGGCTATCAGCGACGAAGGTTGTGGATGAAGTTTCGGAAACGTGCACAACGATACTCGTGGGAAACCGGGCGATGGAGAGCCTCTAATCTAAGCGGTTTCACGAGTCAGTCCTAGGTCGACTTGCGACTACGGCTCGTCTTCTTCAGGCGGAGGATTCCCTTTGGCGGCACCCACAAAGATCTGCAGCATGCGCCCCTGGTTCCAGCAGTCCCATCCTTCGACGAATTTGTCGTTTTCGTCGGCTTTCAGCCAGGTCATGCCGCGGAGCGCGACACGCGAAAGGGTGGGAGTGAATCCAAATCCATCTCCGGTATGCGTTCCGGTCAGAAACCATCGGACGACGACGTGAGGTCGTTGTTCGATTACCGCTTCGATATTCATGTGAAGGTCTGGCATGGCGGCCAGAACGTTGTCTCGGAACTCCTTGAACGTCTCCATGCTGAAATAACGGATGTCTGACTCGGCGTATCCGACAGCGTTCTTGGCAGACAAATCAAAGATGGCTTCGTCACTACGCTGGTTCCATACCAGTTCGAACCAATCCCTGGCCAGCTTCGTCAATTGACTCACGTGATGCCTCGACTTCAATGTGCCCCTTCAAGTCGAGAGTACCCTCAGTTCTGGTACTCCGTATATCACGGAGAAGTGTAACCCACATTCGGCTATTGACCAATGACCTGTAAGCAGGGGCTAGACCATCACAGCCGACACGAATTGTCCAGCTTCGTACTGGCTATTCTCCTCGAAACAGGCCAGTGCGTTGGCCTGGGCGAGCGTGGCCAGATCGGCTGAGCCCTTCCAGTTGAGTGGAGCGATCGTCGCACCGCCACCCTCTTTGCGACTGGCAAACGCCGGGAAGAAAACGGGGCGATTACCAGGATTGACGAAGTCACGTGTCAGTAAGAAGCCGGAAACGAACGGGGAGACGTTGCTTCGCCCCACCAGTTCATTCAACGCCGTCCGCACAAACAAGTGGAAGCAAACCAGGCTACTGGCCGGGTTGCCTGGCAGACCAAAGACGAGCGTCGGATTGTCGGTGCCACCCTGTTTGCCAAACCAGAGTGGCTTCCCAGGCTTGAGCTTGACTTTGTGAAAGATCTTTTCAACCCCCTGCTCTGCCAGAAGCGAAGGCCCCAAGTCCTTCACGCCCACCGACATTCCGCCTGAGATCAACAAGACGTCCGCTTCCAGGCCCTCGGCGATTGCAGCGGAAAGTTCATCCCGGTTGTCGCGAACGATGCCCAATTGTTTGACGACCGCACCCGCCTCGATCGCCATCGCTTCGAGCATGGGTCCGTTGGTGTTGCGGATTTGTCCGGGGCCCGGTTCGATGTTGGGACCCACCAGCTCATCTCCGGTCGAGATGATGGCGACCGTTGGGCGGCGATGGACGAGCGCTTTGGCTCCGGTGAAATCAGACAGGATGCCCACCTCGACTGGGCGAATGATCGAGCCGGCAGGGATCACGACCTGCCCTTTGCTAAGCAGTTCCCCTTTTTTCAGCACGTGGCTGCCGCGCTTTACTTGTTGGAGAATCTGCACGCGATCGACGTTCTCGGAGTCGATCTGCGTATCTTCGACCATGATGACCGAATCGGCACCCGGCGGCAGCGGTGCTCCGGTCATGATGCGTGCCGCTTGCCCCGACTCGATGGCTTCGCTGGCCGTGTTTCCGGCGGTGATCTCTTCGACGATTTCCAGATTGACGTTGCCGTGGTCGGTATCGGCGGCAATCAAAGCGAAGCCATCCATCATGGCTTTATCGAAGGCGGGGGACTCGACCGGGCTGATCACGTCTTCTGCGAGAGCCATTCCCATGGCTTCGATCGCGAGGCACTCTTGCGTGGGTAAACGAAACGCGTGGCGAGATACTTCTTCGAGGGCCTCAGTGACCGATAACATGGGTGAACTCCTTTAGGGACTCGTGGCTGGTTGAATCTCCAGAAAACGCTTTAGCATGTCCGTACCCGTTTCACTGAGAAAGCTCTCAGGATGGAATTGCAGACCCAGCAAGGGAAGCGATTTGTGGCGGATCGACATGATTTCCTTCTCGCCATTGGGCATCACGCTCCAAGCGGCGACCTCGAAACCATCGGGCAGGGTATCCGGCTTGATCACCAGGCTATGGTAGCGCGTGGCGATGAAAGGATTGGGCATCCCTTCAAACAGCCCCTTGCCATCGTGGTGGATCTCGTCGGTTTTGCCATGCATGAGTCGTTCGGCACGTACAATCGTTCCACCAAATGCCTGTCCCATCGATTGATGCCCCAGGCAAACGCCGAGGATCGGCAGCTTGTCGGCGAAGTGCTTGATTGCTTCGACCGAAATGCCAGCTTCGTTGGGCGTGCATGGCCCTGGAGAAACGATCAGATGCGTCGGCGCGAGCTTTTCAATCGTCGCGCAGTCGATCTGGTCGTTTCGGTAGACTTGAAGATCCAAGGTCGGATCGATCTCCCCCAGCCGCTGTACGAGGTTGTAGGTGAACGAATCGTAGTTGTCGATCAGCAAAATCATGCGTGGTTTCAGCGGGGCTTAACGTGCTTACAAGGGGGTAACGCCATTTTTCCCTAATCCGCCGTGAGGGACAATATCGGACACCAAAGAGTTCGCCTGCGTGAACGCTTCGTTCCATCACGACTGTGAGGAATCGTGCTTCGAATCAGAATCAGAAGCGCCCGAGGCATCGCGATCGGTTTTCTTCTGAGCCCGTGCCATGGCTAGAATGTCCGCCGTACTCGGCTTTTTAGGGGTTTCTTCCGTGGCGGATGAATCGGATTGAGTTGGCTCGGTTTGCTTCTCGCCGCGCAAGAGAGCCAGTTTCTCGGCGGTTGAGAGCTCCTTCTCCTCTTTCGGGGAGGATTCTTCTTTTTTCTCTTCCGCCGGCTTCTTTCCTCGAGCCATGGCCAGAATATCGGCAGTGCTCGGTTTTTTCTGCGCGGCGGCGTCGCTTTCCGATTCGTCTTTCTTTTCTCCGCGAAGCATCGCCAACTTCTCGGCCGTGGAGAGTGATTGCTCCCCCTGCTTCTCTTTCGGCTCGGCCGTTTTGCCTCGAGCCATCGCTAAGATATCCGCCGTGCTGGGCTTGTTCGCCCCTGGCTTCTCCATCGGGGGCTTCTTCTCACCTCGAGCCGCCGCCAAAATATCGGCCGTGCTCTGCTTGTTGGGCTTCGTCTCGGTTGGCTTCTTCCCGCGGGCCATGGCGAGTATGTCGGCGGTACTTGCACCGGAGGCCGACTTGGCAGCTGTCTTGGCCGAGGGCTTTTCCGGCGTCGCGTCGTTGGCGATGACCTTTTTCTCAGGCTTCTTTTCTAGCCCCGGTTCCGGCGGTCGATCGACGATTCTGAGGAAGTCGACGTCGATGTCGTACCACGAAATGTCGTTGGTACCAAGGAACTCAACCAGCGCACGGCCACTCATGTTGACGGTCCGGACGATACCGGTTCGCCCCTCGAATCGCTTCAGTTCGGGGACCATATGACCAATGGAAACGTACTTGTCGGTATATTCCCGTTTGAGCTTCTCGATGTGTTCAAAGACCATACGCGGCTCGGAATGCAGCTGCCTGGATAGAAGAATCCGGTGAACTCGTTCACCAGTTCCATCATAGAGAATGCAAATGGCTGCGGAAAGTGAACCGCGGTTATCGCGAGATCGTATTGTCGCCCAGCGCCTGGCGGATTTTCTGGGCCGATGCCGTATATTGGGCACTCTTCTGGGCATTGCCCAGTTCGCGATGCATCTCGGCCAGATTGTCGAGCGGAACGATCAGCTTCTTCTGCAAGGCCGCGTTTTGAGCGGTCGCCGACTCGATCAGCGACTTGCCTTGCTCGGTCAACGCAACGCCTTGCTCGCGGTTTCCGGTCGCCCAGAAGGAAACACCCATGCTCACCAGCGATTCGCCGCGGCGATCGAGCATGATGTTTTGCAGGGACTGGTCGGTGAGGTGCTGCATGGCCAGTTCGTACCAGTGGACAGCTGCGTTGTGATCCTGCTTCTGGACGGCACAAATGGCACCGGCACGAAAATAAAGATTCCCGAGCAACAGGTGATCGGCGATGCCGACTTCTCGGCCGGCCAATCCACCTCGGAGAAAGGCTCGGGTCTGATCAGCCAGTTTCAATGCGGAATCGTGCTTGCCGCGCGAGTGTTCGATGAAGACGGCCTGCGACAGGGCCTGGCCTGTTTCCCATTCCAAAGCACGGTGGAAGAAGGGATCGTCCGTCTTGCCATGCAACTCGCGATATTGACCGACAATCTGATCGATCGAATCGCCGGGATCGAACGGAGCATTGTAAAAACTATGCGCCATCAACGACTTAGTCAGCCATGCCATGCGAAGCTCGCCGGTTCCCTCTTCGTTGGTGACCATGTCATCGATATAGACCTTCGATCGCAAGAGCCACTGATTGACGGTCTGTTCTTTCTTTTCCCAATCGCCGGTGGCGATATCGATCGCCAGTGCCATGTGAGCATCGACGAGAACCTGCTTGGCTGCGCGGCGTACCTGCTGATTGGCATCGTTCACCAGCGGCGAGGCGATCTCGATCGCTTTGACGTGATGCTGCACTGCTTCGCGGTTTTTTTGCGGTCCTGCCATCTGCAAGAGATCGCCCCATTGGCAATGCGCTTTAGCCCGTACGTGCTCAGGCACGGTCACGTCTTCCGCGATCTGCTGCGTGTTGTGGATGCCGCTGGCCAGGTTGCCTTGAACGACGGTCAGCAGCGTGCGATGCAGACGATGTTCGGCGGAAGAGCCGACGCCGGAGGTTGCTTTTCTGGCCGCTTCGAAGGCTTCCGTATCCCGTCCCAAGCGATGCAGGATCAACGAGGTTTCGTACCAGGCTTCCGCGGAATACGGCTCCTGGGCGATTGCCAATTGATAGTCGTTCAATCGGTCGCGGAATTCGAGCGGCGAGCGACTGCTGGCCCGGATCATAAACGATTCGGCCGATGGAGCTTGAACGATGATGCGATCGACCTCCAGAGGACTTCCTTCCGCGGACTGGGGAATTAGGACGCCGCGTTCGGGATAAATCTTTCCGAGGTGACGTCCCGACGAGTCGCGCACGGCGGCTGGTTCGATGTTGGTGAGATCAAACTTCTGCTCTACCAGGTCAAGCGACATCGGTTTGGCAGGGATCAGAAACACTGAAACGATCTGATCCTTTTCGACCGCGATTTCGACTTTGGCGAAATCTTGCTGCTGGTATAGCCGAACGTGCTTGTCTTGATCGATACGTCGTGATTGAACGGGCTTGCCCCATTGACTTTCGATTTGCGCCAGCGATGTTTTACCAGGGAAGATCTGCCAGACCGAGAAAGCCTCGGTTGCGGCTGCCATGGTCGTAGCATTCGAAGGCTCGACAGTCGCCGGGGATGTTGTCTTAGCTTCAGGATTAGGCGTTACCGAAACCGGTGCCTGGGAGAATCGCGAGAGTGGTGCCTCGTCCATCGGTGATGCATCGACCTGGGCTTTTTTGGTTGGCTGGAGCGGCGTGGTCGACTGGGTGAATCTCGAAGTCCCTTGGAGGGCCGCAGGATTGTCGATTTTCTCTTCGTGAATCCCATAGACCCGCAGCGGGCCGTTGGCTATCGGCTGTGCAACCTGAGCGCCATCGGGGGGGCGGACCGATACCCTGGTGTCTTGGTTGGGTGTTGGTGGCTCTTGGGCGGAAGCCTGACGAACGGCGGAAGATTCGGGCGGATCTCCATCCGCGGTCAGCGAAAGGGAGAATGGGCGCGAGGCGGTCGGGCGGATCGGCTCGGTATGTTGTACTGGGGCTACCGTTGCTGCGGTGACTGGCTGGTCGGTCTCGTCCAACGTGAGACGAACCGGTTCGGCAACAGCCCACCCGCAAGCAGCGAGGACCAAAACCCCTGAGCAGATCAGTTTGTGAGTCGATAAAATACGCATGGTTTCCTCGGCCAGGCCACTCTGCCTCATGCTTTCTTACCCATCAGAGACAGTTCCAGGCGGGCGAGAGTATAGCGACGTGCCGAATTCATCCAAGATCAATTTGTGCTAGCACGCTTGCGCTGGGCTGCTTACTTGGTCGCAACCGGTTCTTCACGACGGAGAATGTCGAGCAACAGGTTCTGAGGACGCGTGACCGTTCGATGCCGATTCCAGGCCGCGGCGATGGTCCGGAAGGGTTGGATTTTGCGAATCGGCAGATAAACACAAGAGTCGTCCGCTGGGTCAATCGCCATTTCGGGAAGCAATGAAATCCCCACGCCCAGACGAATCAGTTCCTGGATCGTCGAGATCTGGGCGCTCTCGCAAACGACGTGTGGCTGGAACTCTTGTTGACGGCAGAAACCCAGAATCTGTTCCCCCAAGCAATGCACTTCGTGCAGCAGGACGAACGGTTCCTGGCGGACCTGGTTGAACGAGAGGGAAGGCTTATCGGCAAGTGGGTGCGAATGAGGAAGCACGACCATCAGCGGCTCGCGAAATAAGGGTTCAACCTGGATGCGCGCGTCGTCGATAGGCAGGGCCAAAACGGCGACATCCAGGGTGCCCTTGAGCAGCCGATCGAGAAGGTGGTCGGTATAGTCTTCGACTAGCGTCAACGTGACTTGTGGCATCTCCTGTCGAAAGTGCTGGATGATCTGCGGCAGCTGATAGGGAGCGATCGTCGGCAAGGCCCCCACGCGCAGACTGACCGACTCGGGGCCTTCCGGCTTCTTGAACCAACCTTCGGCCGAGTCGACTTCCTTGAGGATTCGCCGGGCGCGCGGCAACAACTCTTTGCCTGAGTCGGTCAGTACGACCGTTCTGCCCAGCCGATCCAGGAGCCTTGTCCCCAGTTCGCGCTCCAGCTTGGCAATTTGCTGGCTGAGCGACGGTTGGGTGACATGACATTGCTCGGCGGCACGCGTAAAGTTTTCGAGTTCCGCGACCGCGACGAAGTATCGCAGCTGATGAATTTCCATAGGTAGCACTTATCACCAAGATAGGAACAACGAATTTCCGTTATACCTGGATGATCGCTATTCTGGAAGCTAGAGCGTTTCGAAGTTAGCGGTAGCGTCATGGGCGCTGCCGCAGCCAGCCAAGGACGCTACAGATGAATTGGAAACGCTCTAATGCCAAGAACGCGTCGGTCGGCCCTGTCGATGTGTGGGAACGGTGACCTGGTGCCGATCGACGCGTTCTTTTTCTCTTCAGGTAGTGGCTTTCTTAGGAATCAGCCACTGGGGCAGACCTGAAGAGAGAGTTTATTTCTGATCGAGCATCCAGACAGGATGTTCTTTGCCGATCAGCTTGGGATTCTGCAGAAGCATCAGGGCTCGATCGCGAAGGCACTTGGTAGGCCCGTCGGACTGGCATTCTTCGACTTTGGAAATCCCGTCCAGCGTATTGAGAGCTTCCAGGAAGTTGCGTTCTTCAAACTGGCGATAGGCCGCCTCGTAGTTCTGCCGCAATTGGTTCCAGCTACCGGAAGCTCTGGCAGACAGTTCATACACGCGAACAGGCTCGGGAATGTTGACGACTTTGATCGTTCCGAGGAAACGAGTCGGCATGTTGGTCGTTACGCCGAGCCGAGTCGATTCGGTGATCAAGATCTCCGGCGGATAATAGAGCGTTCCCGATTCGTCCCGCTCCTGCTTGGGACAGAACTGCTTGGTGGCACCTTGAATTCTACTCGCGATATTAACGGTGGGGCCAAGCGGTCCCCACATGTATTTGTAATCGGTCCCCTTTTTTCCGACCACGCAGTCGCCGGTATTGATCCCGATGGTCAATCCGAAGGGAAGCAGATCGTCCGGGATACGATCGGACCATAGCTGATTCAACTGGTCGAGCTTGCCGATCATGTCGATGGCTGCCTGACAGGCGAGGTTGGGGTGTTCCGGTTGATAGTCTGGGGCACCCCACATCGCGACCAATTCGTCGCCGACGTATTCCAATAGCACGCCATCGTGGCGAATGACGCTTTCGGAAAGTTCCCCCAACACTTCCCGTAGCCACTGCAGCGTTTGAACCGAGCCCAGCGCGGAACTGATGGTGCTGAAACCACGAATATCGCAGAAGAGCACCGTGATGTTCTCTTCGCGAGTTTCCAGCAGGGTCTCGTCGTACAGAATACGATCGGCGATGCCGGGTGGGAAGAACTGGGCCAGGCAAACTTGTTGCTTGGCGGCCTCTTGCTCCTTCTTGAGTCGCTCGAGCCCGACCGTGAGGCAATCGCGAATGACTTCGACGAACTTGACTTCGCAATCGGCCATCGTGTCGTCGCCGAGTTTGTGCGGCCGCTTCGATGCGTAGAGCGCCCCAACGACACTCTCGTGGGAAACGACGGGAGTTACGACGACGCGCTCTTGAGGTTGCTGCTCTCCGTCGATGATGGGCGTCGACCACGTTTGGCGATTGGACCAAATGTACTCTAGTGCCTGGCTGTCGAAGACGGGACCTTCCAACGAGGCGGAGTCGGTCGCCGGCCAGGTTGCTTCGCACTGCCACTGGTTGGCAAGTTGATCGAGTCCCAGGTACGAGCACGAATCGAAGTTGCCGAGTTTGCAGACATTCTCCGCGGCTGAAGAAAAGAAGTCAGGCGAGCTGGCTGCTTTCTCGAGAACGTCACTTACCGCGCCCAGGATTCGTTCGACATCGGCACTGGACGGACCGCTGGGTGTGGCGTAGCCGTCAGCCATACGACTTTGTCGCATCATTTCGGCCACATCCGCCACGCTCTGCGAGATGTTCGTGGGGCTTGGTTCAGGAAACGGATGATCGACCGGAGCGCCGTAACCGCTTAATTGAATGGCCAGGTTGTCCCCGATCAACAAACGAACGGGGCTATGGGCCAGCTCGCTGGTCACGAAGGTACGGACTTGCTGATGGGTGATTCGACCTTCCGACGAAGGAGACATGGGAACTTCGTGATTGCCGATGTTCCCCACGCGGAGATAGTTGCCGGCGGCATCGGGAGCAATGTCGAGCGAGCGACGCGAAACCTCTCGTTGCTGAAACGAGGTGATGATCAGCTTTCGATGGTCGGTGAACGTGATCGTTCGGAACGGACCTGGATCCCCTTTGGCAACATCTTGCCGACCAAGAATGATTCGCTGTTTCAGACTTAACTCGAGAACCTCTTTCCCCAACTGATCGTCGAAGATCGGTTGCTGTTGACCATCAACGAAGATGCTCAGCGAGACTCCGGCAGAGCCTTGCGGGTCGTGTGGTCGGGGGTGAGGATTGTGCATTGCTGGCAGACGAAACTTCTCAAAGTGTCAATCAATGGATCCGCCATTAATTATTATTCTTCGGCCCTAGTCCGTACCAAAGCCTCAATCTTTCGAATTATCGACGATTATCTTGCCGAATTTTCTTAAGAATAGCTGAAAGAATCCCAGATTTCCAACCTGGAAATGGGGTTATAGGACTTACTAATCCTCAGTTTGAACTCGCCCCCCAATAGTGATTTTCGTTGGTGACTACTACTTAACACGATAGAATAGCGTTGAGCTTTCCATCGCACCAAAGTCGCCAACTTAAAGCAGCATGTGCCATGGATTTACTACGGTACCTATTTGGTTCTTCCAAGCGTGATCAGTTCGCCGAGCGCTTGATGCATCGGGTCAAGCAAGCCGGTGAGAGCCGCGAGATCCGCTACGAAAGGCAGGCGTACCAATTCAGTTTTTACGACCAAGGGGAACTGGCTGGGGTTGCCAGTCTGGGCAACATCTTTCGCGAGTATGATCGTCTTCCGGAAAGAGAACAGGAAGCGTATTTATGCCAAATTACCCGGGCCATTCTCTCGCATCACAAGTCGATTCCTGAAGAATTCGAGGACGCTCGGCCCGATATCTTGCCGATCGTCCGCAGCCGCGCCTACCTGGAAATCGGCAATCTGGAACGTCGGCTGCGTGGAGAGCAACCCGCCGAAATTACTTCGACGATGGTGGGCGATCATTTACTCGCATTGCCTATCTTCGACCTGCCTGAGGCGATGCGAACCATCGACGCAACCCGGATGAGTCAATGGGGACGCTCGATCTATGAGTTGATGGAAGTCGCGCTGGAAAACCTGGATGAGTTGACCGCCACGGTGACCACGATCGACGACCGAGTGTTTCTGTTCCGAAATCAAGATCATTACGACGCTTCGCGGCTATTGCTGACCGACCGCATTCGCCGACTCGAGTTGCAGGGCCTGCCGGTGGCAATGGTGCCGACTCGCGATTGCCTGATCGTTACAGGGGATGAAGATGAGATCGGGCTTCAATTGATGCAAGAACTGGTTAACCAGTACATTTGCGATCCTCGCCCCATTAGCTTGACGCCATGTCGTTTGACGGCTGAGGGGTGGGAGACGTGGCTGCCCCCGGTCGGGCATCCCCAGCACGGCGTTTTTTGGGAACTGCACCTGCAAGGTCATTCAGCCGAATATCGCGAGCAACACGAAGCCATTGAAGTAGGGTTCGCTCAAACCGGGCAAGAAGGCTTTGTAGCAAATTACTACCTGCACCGTGATTTGAAGACACGACAACTCCATTCCTACTGTGTCTGGCCAGAGTGCCCGCACGCGCTTTTGCCGATGAGTGACGTCGTTGTGTTCATGGATAGCGCGCACATGAAACCATTGGCAAGTGGAACATGGGAAGTAGTTCAAGAGGTACTGGGCTCACAGATGGAGGACCTGAAAACGTATCCGCCACGTTATCGGGTGCTTGGTTTTCCCGATGAAGAAGCGCTACGACAAATCGGTTCAATTCCTCGTTTTCGCCTATGAATTAAGGAGTTTTTGACAAGTAATATATCGGCCAGAATGCTCGACTGTGCATGAAGGACGAACTACCATGGATCTACCGCTACGCGCAAGGCTTCGTTGATTTTCACGCATCTGGATCCACCACCGCAAAAGCCATCTACCCAATAGCCAAACTCATGAATGCGCATTGTGATCTCGGAAATCTGTCGGCTGGCGAACTTCGAGAACTCTATCATGTCACCGAGGAGGATCTCGAGTTAATAGTCCACTACGGCCAGATCGTCATGCCGCATCTGGATGCATTCATCAACGAGTTTTACCAGTGGCTCAGAACGCAACCGGAATTCGATCTTTACTTTAATGACAGCGCGACGTTGCATCGGGTGCAATCTCAGCAGAAGCGATATTGGGAAGATTTCTTCTCAGCCGACATCAGCGAGGTATACGTTCAGAAGCGGAAGTCGGTCGGAGCGAATCACGCCCGAATTGGCTTGCCGCTGCCGACCTACGTCTCTTCGATGTATCGCTCGCTGCGGATCTGGACGGACGTCCTGTATGACCACAGCTTAGAGCCGGAACGCTATGCTCGTTCGCTCAAGGCGATTACCAAGCTGATCATGTTGGACACGGCGATCGTGGTCGACACCTTCATGCGGCAGACCAATTGCATCATTGCCGAACAACACGATTCCTTGATGCAGATGTCGACTCCGGTAACGGAAGTTTGGAATAACATCTTGATGTTGCCGATCGTCGGGATCATCGATTCCAAGCGTGCTCAAGACATTATGACGGCCGTGCTGCACAAGATTGCCGACACGCATTCGCGTTGTCTCATTCTCGATATTAGCGGTGTTGCCGTGGTCGATACGGCCGTGGCGAACCACCTGATCAAAATTACCAAGGCGACTCGCTTGATGGGATGTACGTGTACCATCTCAGGCGTTTCGCCGGCAATTGCCCAGACGATTGTGGAACTTGGCATCAACGTAGGAGATATACGAACCACGGCAACACTCAAGGACGCCCTGCGGGATGCGTTCAACGATTTGAAACTGGTTTTACATGAAGACGGAACCCCTCCATGATTCACGATTCCTCGGAAGTGCCGCGCGTTCCCATGCAACTAACCAGCGGTTGCCTGGTGGCGTCGATTCAAATCGATTTGAACGATGAGGTTTTGTTCCGCTTCAAAAGAGACCTACTCGAAGAAATACGCCAGACGCAAACGCGTGCCGTTCTGCTCGACGTGTCGGGCGTCGACATCATGGACCGTATCGAGTTCGAGGCAATTTGTGAGATCATGCGAATGTCTCGCCTAATGGGAGCACGTGCGATGCTCGTCGGCGTCAAGGCCGAGATCGCTTGCTCGCTGATGGACTTCGATCTTGATTTCAGTCAAATGGAAACGGCCCTGACGCTTGATCAGGCGTTTGAGAAACTGCAGTCAAATGGGGCCAGTAACGGAGGTCGCCACGAGTCAATGCAATGAACCTGCCGGAGATGCGGATATGGATCAGTACGGAGGCAAACTTAGTTCGATCAATCATGGCATCTCGCAAGATGGCCGAATCGGCCGGACTTCAGGCAAACCAAGTCGCATTGGTCGCGACGGCCGTCTCGGAACTCGCTCGTAACATCATCAAGTATGCTCAACATGGCGAAGTGATTCTTCGCTACGTTACTCACGGACCAAAACAGGGAATCGAGGTAGTCGCCTGGGACCATGGTCCCGGGATTGAATGTGTTGAATCGGCAATGAGCGATCATCACAGCACCGGCGGAACACTGGGACTGGGACTTCCCGGCGTCAAGCGTCTCATGGACGAATTCGAACTAGAATCCGAAGTCGGCAAGGGAACCAGGATTACGGTGAGGAAATGGAAGTAATGACGCCTCGCAAATTGGACACCGGTAGCTTCGTCCGAACGGCTACCGGGCACTTCGTAGGAGGCGACCTGGCAATCGTCCGGTCGCACGATGACTATTTATTTCTCGCTCTTGTGGACGTATTGGGGCATGGCCCGCAGGCCTATTCCACGGCCTTGGAATTGGAGGAAGTTATCCTCGGTTGGAAAGACAAGTTTGACATACTGGCCCTCATGAAAGCGCTGCACAATCACCAGAAGCAGGGTCGAGGTGCCGTGATCAGTCTTTGCACCATCGAGTCGGATTCTGGAGACGTGCGTTACGTCGGCATCGGGAATGCGACCTGTCGCATGATGGGCGAACATCCCCATCACATGCTTACGCGGGAAGGGGTCGTTGGTCATACGCTTAGAACGCCTACGTTGGAACGGATGACGCTCGACCAGCATGACATCCTGCTGCTGTACAGTGATGGGGTGTCGAGCCATTTCGAGCTGGCAGAACCGTGTCAGCTCTTCTTCGAGCCGCTCAATAGCGTCGCTCGCCGGGTGGTTGAACAATTTGGCCGAGACCATGACGATGCTTCCTGCATCGCGGTGAGGTATGCATGAGGACGCACCTGGGAGACGTTCGTATTTTTGATCAATCGGCGGTCGTGGAAGTCCGCTCGAAAGTGCTCAGTCTGACCGCCGCATTTGGCTTTGGTTCGGCCATGTCGACCCGCATGGCCACGATCCTTTCCGACCTGGTTCGCCAACTGCTTAAGAATTCCGAGCCAGGCTCGATGTTCGTCGATCTCGAAGATATGCAAGGACAGCTCATTCTAGGGTTGAGATTTCTCACGTCGGAAACGATTCAGATCTCGCCTGCTTTACACGATGTATTTGATGACGTCCGACAGTTAGCCAACGGGGACGCGGTTCGGGAAATTTCGTTGCGCAAGATGATTCGCAACATGCCGGGTTCACTGACGCCGGAGTTCCTTGATTTTCAGCGCGATCGAATCAGCCTTAAGTCGCGCGCGGCATTGCTTGAGGAACTGCGTGAGAAGAATCAGCAACTCGAACGATATAACGCCCACCTCGAGGACCTGGTTCGCGAACGAACCAACGAGTTGGAACTTACCAACCAGCGTATGCAGCGAGACTTGGATGCCGGAGCAGAATACGTCGCGCGGTTGATCCCCGAGCCAATCACGGGGCAGATCTCGATCGATTGGCGTTATGTTCCCTCCGAAGAGCTGGGTGGGGATGCGATGGGTTACCACTGGATCGATCCCGATCATATGGCGATCTACCTGCTTGACGTCACCGGGCACGGAATCGATTCGGCCCTGCTGGCCGTCAGCATCATCAACGTGGTGCGTGGAGCTTCGCTGCCGGGGGCCGATTTTCGCAACCCCAGCGAAGTCCTCAAACGACTCAACCAGTCGTTCACGATGGACATGCACGGCAACAAGCTGTACACGATGTGGTACGGCGTGTTCCATCGCCCCTCGCGGACGCTGACCTGGGGGGGTGGAGGACATCCCGACGCGCTGCTGTACGTCAAAGACTCGCGCGAGCCGATCCGGCTGGCATCACAAGGGCCCCTCATGGGGATGATCGAATGGCCTCACTTCGAGACCGACTCGATCGTCATCGAATCGCCGTCGAGCATGTTTCTTTACAGTGACGGGGTGTTCGAGATTCATAAAGAGGACGGAAATGAATGGACGTTCGAGGAATTCGTCGACTTCATGAACCAGCCGGTACCCAAAGGGGATACCAAGATGGACGATCTTTACCGCTATGTCCGTGAGTTATGCGGCTGCGAGCATTTAGGGGACGACTTCTCGATTCTTGAATTGCGCTTCAATTTGCGCGACGAACACTTCGATGGCGTGCATGGGGCCGGGGCGGCTATCTAATCAGGTGGTCGAGATAAGCCCCCTCAACGAGATCCTCGCTTTGAATCCCCAGCTTTTGCATCAGCTGATGGGCAATCGCTTCCCCTTCGGCCTCGGTTTGCGATGGATCGAGAACGACCTCCAGTTCCAGGTAGCTACCTAAGTCTTCCACCTCGTCCAGATGGATGCGCGTCTGTCCGACCAGGTAAAGCGTTCGCGTCTTCTTGACGATGCCAAGCGGCTCTAGCGCCAAGGTCAGCAGTTGGGCGAGCTGGTCGGGGTGAACAATGGGAACTCGGGAATAGTCTGAAGTCTTCGGCCCGGCTGTGTCCCAGCGGCGATAGAAAATCAACTCGGCGTGCTGGCCATTGATCTGGCGTAGTTTCAGCCGCCCATCGGGGACGCGATAGAACTGATCGATCTGTTTGAGAACGATCGGACCCGAGTCGGCGATCGGAGCGATACGGTCTTCAAGTTCCGATCGCTGAGTGAGTCGGGCTTTGATTTCAATATTGCGAGCCATCGTCGCTTCTCGCGGTTAAACCATTTCGTCGGCGATGAAGCCCTCGAACGTTTGGCGACGACGAATGATGCGTGCCTTGCCATCTTCGATCAGCACTTCCGCGGCCAGCGGCTTCGAGTTGTAATTGGAACTCATGCAGTAGCCATACGCCCCGGCACATTCGATAACCAGCAAATCGCCAACCGCAGCCGGTGGAAGCTTGCGATCGCTGACGAAGCCACCTTCCTCTTGCGTGAAGATGTCGCCTGATTCGCACAAAGGACCGCCCACGATCACGTCGTGTTCTTCGCCGACTACCTGGCCGTCTTTACGGGCCACCGAAATCGGATGATAGGCGCCATACATGATCGGACGCGCGAGGTTATTGAAGCCTGCGTCCGCGACATAAAACAGATTGTCACCCATCTGCTTGACGGCGCGAATCTCGGTGACGAGATACCCTGCTTCAGCGGAAAGATATCGACCCGGCTCGATTTCGAGCGAGATACTGTGGTCGAAGGTCTTTTCCAGCTTCTTGCGTGTAGCGTCCCACAGCTCGAAGTACTTATCGAGATCGACGTACGTTTGCTGGCTGTTGTAGGGAATTGGCAAGCCACCGCCGGCGCTGATGGTCTTGATGCTACGACCGACTTCCAAGGCCGCTTTTTCCATGGAATCGCAAACCTGCGAGAGGTGATGCAAGTCGGTGCCGCTACCGATGTGCATGTGGAGACCGGTGATTTGCAGCCCGTTGGCATCGGCTAGAAGCAGACAATCGTTGAGTTGCTCGTGCCAGATGCCGTGCTTCGATTGCTGACCGCCGGTGTTGGTCTTCTGGCTATGACCATGCCCAAATCCGGGATTGATGCGTAGCGTGATCTCGCGTCCGGGAGCCAATTCACCCAGCTGCCGAATCATGTCGGGCGAACCACAATTGACGTGCAGGCCGTGTTTTACGCACAGTTCCAACGCTTCGCGATCGAAGATATCGGCCGTATAGACGATTGGCGGCGGGTCGCCATGAACCTCATAGCCGGCGGTCAGAGCTCGACGGATTTCCCAGGCACTGACCGCATCGACGACCACGTTGTTTTCGCGAACCAGTTTCAGAATTGCCAGGTTCGAGCAAGCCTTCTGGGCATAGCGGACGACGTCAAAAGCGGCGAGGTCTTGGATACGCTGAACGATCTTCGCGGCGTCGTAAACGTAGGTCGGGGTACCAAACTGAGTAGCCAACTGCAAAACGGAAACGCCGGCGATTTCCTGGCGAGAGGTCGAAAACGTGGGGACTTGTGGCATAGCGAGCACCAAAACTAAAAAGGGCGTGAATCGTACACGTTATTGTAGTGAGACACGAGATTTCGCCCACCGGGCACAAAAAAAGAGACCTTTCCGTAAAAAGGTCTCTTTCATGGTTCAAACTGTCGAGTTTCGAGCCTTATTTAGAAGGCCGGAGCGTCCTCAAACTCGGCGTTGGCGTCGGCGGCGTTCTGGGCGGCGACACCGGCACCGATGGCCTTGATCACCCCTTCCTGAAGCATCATTCGCAAACGCATGTAGCGCTGTTCCATGTCGACCGTGACCATGAACTTGTCTGATCCACCGGAAAGAGCCTGGACCGCGGCATCGACGCCTGGCACTGGCTCTGGGCTACTCTTCTGAATCGTCTTCAAGATCGGCAGAATGGCTACGTGCATCTGCATTACGCCAACCTTGGCATCGGTACCGGCGATCGATGCGTCAATCGCCTTCTTCAGGTTTGCCATGGCTTCGTTGCCGCCGGCGAGGTAGACGCTTTTTTCGCCAATGCCGAGGATCACTTCCGGGTTTTCTCCCAAAACGTCCTTCGCTTCCGGCGGGGCGTCGTCCAGCGGAATTTGCATCACGTGCAAGCGAATCGCCTGGTAGGTGTCGGCGTCCCATTTGACCGGTGGAACTTCCCCATCGGCTGCGGCGAGCTTCAGCATTTCCTTCACGCCATCTTCGACGCGTTGTCCATCGGCGACATGAGCACCGGCCAGAAACGTTCCCTTGCCGTCGGTCATGTCCACCATCATGGCGCCATCCAGCGAACCGGTACGAGCCGTTTCGACCAGGGTGTCGATGGCCAGATCGATGACCTTTTTGGCTGATTCGAGTTCATCCCCTTCCAGTTCACCTTCACTTTCGAGCTGACGGATCCCTTGTTCACGCAGATCGTTCATCTGCTTTTCCATTCGGGCGATGTCAGTTTCCGAAAGCTTTTCGGTAACTTGAAAGTTGATGGCCGCGGCGCTGCTGCTGAATCCGGCGAACTCCGTAGTGAGGTCCGAGTTCATGGCCATCGTTTTGGCGAAGTCACTTCCGTCGACTGCGGTGTAGGCGAAGTCCAGGTACGTGCCCTGCTGCGTGGCATCGACGTTCCAGCCGATGATGATGTCCTCCAACTCGGTGAACATTCGTTCCATTTCGGCCATCTGATCGGCGATCTGCTTCTTGCGAATCTCGAACTCTTCGTCCGTTTCATCGGCCTCTTGTTCCAGCGAAAGCTCGATCCCCGTCTTCATCTGTTCGATGATGACGTTGCGGTAGATTTCTGGAATGTTGCCAGGGAAGAATTGTAATGCCAAGTCGTACTGCTCGGGCAGATCCTTCAAGAACGCGGTAGGATCGTCCAATGGATTGGCCAGTTTCTCCTGATCCATAGCCAGGATCGCCCAGTTGCCGGCGTCCTTCACAAAGATTGGCATTTGGTTCGGGGTGAACATCTTGATGCCATCACCGACGTCTTGCGGTGGACCAATCTGTTCGGTCGCAGTGGTCACCAGTTTGTCGAAGTCGGATACCGGCAGGTAAGCGGTCGGAGCGAAGTCCTGACCGTTGGTCATGACGACCACACCCACTGGGCGAGTCTTGTCGATTCCTTCGGTAAACGGAGCCGACAGCAGAACGGCCATTCGGCCTGCATCCGTCTGACCAGCGGCATCGGCAAGATATTGAACGTCGGCTAAAACCTTCTTCACAGGGGCAACCGAAACCACGGCAACTGGCTTGAATTCGGCGTCCTGAGCATGAAGTGCGACCAGCGGCATGGCGGCAAGCAGCAAGCCTGCGATTGCCAGTCGACTACGTTGAATGAATTTGTTCACTGCGTTCGTCTCCTGAGAGGTGATCTTTAAATCGGAACCCTGTCCCCGGCGGCCGAGGGGAAGGGTGGGAATTCGTTCAATGGCTAATCCTTGAGAGGACTTTCCAAATGTACCGCAGACCGGGTGCCCGTTAAAGCCAAGGCAAATAGCAGAAGCGATGCGCGCATACCGAGTCCATAAAACCTACCCGGCGGATTGAATAGCAGTTTCACGACGGGCCAAAAAGTTTCCGGCGCTTGATGGATGCTCAAGCAGAAGCGGCAATGGAATGCCTATAAAACCTTGGCTGTGGCGAAACACGAACCGCGCCAGGAGAGAGTCACTCAACAAAGTGAGCGCACTGTACTAACCTGGGGGATCTAGGCGAGAGTGCAGAAACCTCCCGCGGTGCGAGCTTTAACGCTCTCGGAAGACAATGCGACCTTTGGTCATGTCGTATGGGGAAAGTTCCACTCGGACACGATCGCCAGGAACAATACGAATAAAGTGCTTACGCATTTTCCCGGCCACGTGGGCCATAACCGTCGGGCCAACGTCCAATTGGACGCGGAACCGTGTGTTGGCAAGTGCTTGCGTCACTGTGCCTTCGACTTCGAGAGCCTCTTCTTTCTTAGACATAATACTCCTTGAGGTAATCTACATATTCTCAGATACGGGGGGACAATGACAATCGTCCCAGCATTAGTATATCGGGAAGCCCCTTAAAATCAAACGCATATTGCGTACCAGTGGAAAGCTGGTGGCGCAGAGAGATGAATCGCGGTTAACTAACGGTCGGTGGGTGCGAAAGCCCCTAACGCCTTACCCGAATTGCTAGTAGCGCACTGGTGTTGGCGTCGTTTTGGGAGGCCCCATGGATGCACTCAACGCTTTATGTCGTGCTGTCCCCCGCAGCTTCGGCGGGTGCATAGTCGAACATGCGGTAGGTCTTCGATTTCTTGGCCCCGCCCCGCTCAAGAGAAGCACGGGAGAGATGATTGCTTTCCAGAACCCAGGAAAACTCTACTTCCTGAACCCCCCACTTTTTGATGTCAGGGACCAGACGTTCCAGGATCACCAGGCCGATGCCCCAGCGCTGGTACTCCGGGACCACGTTCGTTGAGATCAATCGCATATTCTTGATCGCCTTCTTATTCCATAAAAGGCGCATGAAACCGAAGGGGAACAATTTCCCGTCGATCTTTTTGATGCGTGGGTTGTAGTCGAGCATCCCAAACATCGAACCGATGACCTTGCCGTCGACTTCACAAACGGAAGTCAACTCCGGCACCAGCAAATGCTTCAGGTCCTCGGCCATCTTGTCGACTTCGGCCATATCGATGGGGACGAACCCCCAAGTCCCGACCAACGAACGATTGTAGTTATCGAGAAACGTGTAGACGTCTTCCTTAAAACGCTTTCGATCCATCCGGCGCAGCTTCAAATTGAAACGACTTTTGGCTTCATCGACGATGAACTTCAGCTTCGGGTCCAACCCTTCCAGCATGTTGATATGCCCCCAAAACGCATACATGTCTTGGGTTTTCTCGTTACCGTAGTCCGTGATCAGCTTCTCGTAATAAGGGGGGTTATAGGTCATCATGAATGCAGGTGGGCTGTTAAAACCCTCAATCAGGGTGCCTACCTCATGGTTGAGTGACGGATTGGCTGGCCCCCGCATCTTGTGAATGCCTTGCTCGGCGAACCATGTTTTCACGGCGTCGAACAATGCGCCGCTAACCTCCGTATTATCGATCGACTCGAAAAAACCCCAGAAGCCTCGCTTCTCGTCGTACCGCTCGTTGTGGCCGACATTCAAGATGGCAGCAATGCGTCCGACTACCTGTCCTGCACGCCGCGCCAAAAAACACTGGACCTTATTTCGCGCATAGAAGGGATGCGGGGCAAAATTGACTAGTTCTTTTAGATTCTGTCGAAGCGGCGGTATCCAGTTGGGATCGTCCCGATATAACTCCCAAGGAAACTCGACGAACTCGTTTTGCTGTCTTTTCGTAGTGACTGGCTCGGTAGTGATCGAGGACATTCGTCTCCGCTTTGGTCAAAGGTGATGGACGAAATAGAACGACTCGGGATGGAAATCAGCCGGAGAATGGATCGCCACTAAAGGTGAAATGCCCTGCATAGGCAGTCACGAACATGTTCAACGATACCGAGATGACAAAACCACCGCAAACCCATCACTCGCTTCTTCATGCCCAGATCGCCATGTAATGACTGAATGGGGGAAAACGTATGAATTTTTGGTGAATCGACTTTTGGAGCGAGACAAATTTGCAATAATCTGAAATTCATATGAACAAATTGATATGAGCTTTCCATGCGTTACACTAAACCGTCTGACGTTGGTGAAATAGCGAACTAAGTGAATCCATTGAAATGAAGCTGGTCGCGCTAGCGTGACTAGGATCGGCCCCACAGGCTCTGCCCCGTCTGTGGGGTTTTTTTATGCGCCGGCACTTAAGGGCTGTTTTCGATCGGCGTTACCTTCGCTCCGTCCGACAGTGAAGCCGCGGGAGAAATAAGGATTTGATCTCCTGATTCAATCCCCTGGGTGACTTCAACACTCAGATCATTCATCAGGCCTAATTGCAAGTTTCGCCGTTGTAGTTTACCGCCCGATACGGCATACGCCTGCCAGTTGCCAGAGACGTCGCGGAAGATGGCGGACCGCGGAATCACTAAGGCCTGGGCTTTCTCTTCGGTATAAACACGAACCTGCACACGATAGTCGACGCCCAATCCATGCTGCTCAAGCACCTGTGCGAGTTGACCGGACTCGAAGCGAAGAATGACCAGCACGCGCTGCTGTTCAACCCCCAATGAACTCACCTTGGTGAATCCAGTTGGATAGACCCGCTGCACCTTCATGGGGATCCCGTGGCCTGCTTCTTTTCCCAGGGACGGACCGTAGATCTCGGCGCGGTCTCCTGGTTTGATTCGGGTTGCATCCTGACTCAGGATTTCCGCTTCGACTTCCAACTGCGAGAGCTGGCCGATCTCAAGCAGCGTTGTGCCGGCGGCAACTTGCTGTTCGCTGGTCAGTTCCTTGGTAAGCACAATGCCGTCGACCGGGCTGGTCATGGTCGATCTCTGCATCCGTAGTTCGGCCGTTCGCAGACGAGCCTCCGCTTCGGCCTTCTGCTGCTGAAGTACGGCAACCGAGAGATCTTTGCGATCGATATATTGAGAAACCATGCTGGGAAGTAGTTTCGTTGCCGCGTCGATCGACAAGATGGCCTGGTACGTCAGCGCGTCGGTTTGAAAATCGGTATCGCTCTCTACTTTTTGCAGTTGCGCTCGATCGAGGTCGTCTTCTGTTTTGGCTCCCTTGTCGATCAGTTGTTGAACACGTTGGAGGTAGGTCGTGGCATATTCAAAGCGCGACCGGCTGGCCGTCATTCGCGTTTTGGCGGCTTCCACCGTGTTGACCATCGAATCGACAAAGAATTCGGCCTGTTGCCTGGTTGTCTGTTCGACCGATTTGTCGCCGGTTTCTCGAATCGATGCGGCCAGCCGCTCGACGGCGGCCTTCGATTCGTCGTACTCGGCTTCGACGTCTTCTTGCACGATCTTGGCGACGACCTCCCCCTTGGTGACGTGGTCCCCTTCTTCGAGCGTGATCTCGCCCAACCGGGCGTCGAAGGGCATCGAGATAACGTACGTACGAGGAAGTCGCGTCTTTCCCTGCTCGTCGACGTACTCTTGGATCGGGGCCAAGGAGGCCGTGACGACGTCAACCGGCGGGCCGCCAGACTGCGTGACGTAGACGATGCCCCCCACGACTAGGATGGCGCCCACAATAATGGCAATCGTTTTGATCATGGTAAATATCTTTCTGCCCACCCAAGCTGCAGCGGGCCTGTCGGTCTACTCACGAACTTTCAAAGATTCCAGCCAATTCATTTGATGAATTCGCCATTGCACCACCGCGTGAGCCAACAGCGTGAAGAGCAATGCGGTAACGAATGCACTGACATAGATCCAGGGCGCGGTCACGATCGGAAAACGCACCAGGTCCTGATCGATCATCTTGGTCATTAGATGAATCAGCAGGTATCCAACGGGAAGTCCCAGCACCGCGCCCAGCATGTTAATCACGATACTCTCGCGGAGAAACAACAAACCAATTTCCCAGCGCGTGTATCCCATGGCTCCCATCGTTGCGACTTCGCGCTGACGTTCGGAAAGGTTCACCAGCGACGCATTCAACACATTGCCAAAGAAGATGGTGCCGGCGAAGACGACGATCATGCCAATCGCCACATTCTGATTCTGAATGATCGTCTCGCGCATGTTCTTGATCAATTCCAGGCGGGAATTGATCGCTTCCATCGCCGGCATCTGTTTCAGCGTGCGATACAGTTCTCGCTGGGCATGTTCGGTCTGATTGATTTTCAGCTGAGCGCCACTCATGGCAAACGACTCGTCACGAATCCGGCAGAGGTATTCAAGGTCGGCGTAGACATTCAGCCCAAACTGGCTCTCGCTGATGACCGCCAGGGGAACTTTCAGCGGGTCGCGCCGCCCCGACTTGGGGTGAATTTCGACTAGGTCTCCCACCCTCAAGTGAAGGTGATCGGCCAAGCGGCGTTCCATGACCAGGCCTACACTGGGGATGCTGATGCGTCGTTTTTGCTTGTCGGTCGGTACGGTTAACTGAGCATCGCGGATAATTCCCTGGATGGCTCCCTGCCGATGGTACGGACCATTCGCAAAGTCACAGGCCACGCTGAAAAGCGGTTCGGCCCGATCGACCCCTGGTAAATGGGACAAGTCGTACCAGGCCTGGCGGTCAAGCGCATCTTTGAAGGTCAGGTCGATGTCGCTCCGATTCCGCAGTTCGAATTCGTCGCGGATGAAATACTCGGTCGCTTCCATCATCATCAAACCACTGACCAGGATGCCTGCCCCGACGGTACCGGCGAACAGGGCAATCGCCGTTCGCGTGCGATGACGAACCATCGACCGCAGTGTGACGCGCCAGCCGGGAGAAAGCTTGTTCCACAGCAGCGTGAAGTGCTCCAGGAAGATCCGCCCCCCGGTCGCCGGCGGCTCAGGACGCATTGCCTCAGCCGGACGCAGCAAAAGCATCTGCCGTGCACCGTACAGGCTGCCGAGCATCGCACAGATGATGCTCACACCCCAACCAATGACATGGGTTTGCAGATAAAAGTCGTTGCGTAGGTCGGGGAACTGAAAAAACTGTTGGTACTGCAACACCATTCCAAGCGTGACCAGTGTTCCCAGCCCGCTGGCCAGGATGCCTGCGACCAGCCCGACGGCGACTCCAAACTTCAGGAAGTGCAAGAAAATGGTTCCGTCGGTGTAGCCAAGCGCCTTGAGGGTTCCGACCGTCGTCCGCTGCTGCTTGGCAAGCCGGGTCATCAGCACGTTCAAAATCAGCGCCGCCACAATCAGGAACATGCTTGGCAGAAAGCTCGACATGGTGCTTAACTGGTCGATCTCGTTGCTGACGAAGTAGTTTGAAGTGAAATCTTTGAGCAGGGTGGCCGAAATGAACCCGGACGATTCCAGCTTTCGCTCTGCCAAATCAAGGACCGCACTCTTTTGCTGGTCGATGTCCGGTGTGAATTGACCAACGACCTGGTTGGCGGCTCCTTCGAAGTCGAATAACTCTTCCATCTGCTTGCGTGGCAGATAGAACACGCCGAAGTTTTCCGGATCTGGCGTCAAGCTGCCGGGGCCAATCAAGTAGGTAAACTCCGAACTGATCGCCGTTCCAACAATCAGGAATTCTTCTCGGCGATTGTTCAGCAGTAGGTGCAGTTTCTGACCGGGATGAAGACGATTGGCCTCGGCGAACTTGTCGTTCACGATCACCTCTGGCTCGCCACGATCGGAAAAGTAGTCGCCGCGAATCAGCACGATGTCGTTGGTCACGGTCTGCCGGCGATCAGGCATCGAGATCACGCTGCCGTTGAGTGGCCGCATCCGCTGATCGAGGTCGACCGTTACCGGAAATTGAATGCGTTCCCGCCAGCTTCGAATGCCGGGGATATCGTTTAGCACTTCCAACTCGGCGAGGGGAGCCTTCTTCAGATCAATCCAGAAACCGGCCATGTGACACTGGTGATAGTAGCGATCTTTGGCGGCCCGCATGTTGTAGAAGGTCGACTGCATGCCGATCAGCAAGGCCGAACCGAGCATCATGATGCTGATGATGGCGAGCAACAATCCGCGAGCCGCAAACAGGTCTCGCAGCAACTTGCGGTTGAGAATGCTCACCAGACCACCTCCGAGGGAGGCAGCGGCTGTTGATTTTCTTCGACGCTGACGATCTCTCCGCTACGAAGATGGATCACCCGGTGCGCGACGGCGGCCAGAGCCGTGTTGTGTGTGATGATCAGGATGGTGGTGCCCAGATCATGATTGAACTGCAGCAGAAGTTCTAGCGCACGAATGCCGGTTTCAAAGTCGAGCGCGCCGGTTGGCTCGTCACAGAGAAGCAGCTTAGGATTCTTGACCACGGCTCGTGCGATCGCCACGCGCTGCTGTTCGCCGCCAGAAAGTTGCGATGGAAAGTGGTCGGCGCGATCGGTTAGCCCCACCTTGTCGAGCATCTCTCGTGCATCGAGTGGATTTTCGGCCAGTTCGGCGGCAGAGAGAACGTTCTCTAAGGCCGTCAGATTCGGCACCAGGTTATAAAACTGAAAGACGAAGCCAACATGCTTGCGGCGATAACGAGTGAGCACACTCGAAGAAACGTTCGCCATATCGATTCCGTCGAACACCACGCTGCCGCGATTAGGTTGATCGAGGCCGCCGATCAGGTTCAAGATGGTCGACTTGCCGGACCCGCTGGGACCCACCATTGCCAGGACTTCGCCGTCGTAGACATCAAAGGAAAGATGTTTCAGAACTTCGACCTTCACCTCTCCCATGATGAAGGTACGCTCGACGTCGCGTACCGTTAAAACGGCTGGCGTCGACAGAGGCTGCTCGTCCTGGCTTCGATTGCTCACAGTACCATGGGGGTATGGGGGGTCCGAAAAACTGCACGATACTCCGCTGCGTGGCGGTCGAGAACAAAAGCGCAGCTTTCAGGCATACATTCCATGGTAGTCGAATGCGTCACACAATGCCGCCACCCTGGAAGAAAATCGGTTTGTGAGGCTTGGGTTGGCTCACCGTCGCGGCTCGACGCCGTAGAGCTTCCGGACGAAGAAGTCGCGTGTGCGCCGCATGCCGTAGCGGCCGCTGCCGATCCCGTGCCCTTCCCCAGGAACGACCAACAGGTCAAAGTCTTTGTCGGCTTTCACCAGGGCGTTGACGACCTGCATGGTACTGGCCGGATCGACGTTGGTGTCCATTTCCCCCACGATCAGGAAAAGATCTCCTTGCAACTTGTGGGCGTGGGTGACGTTCGAGTTCTGAGCATAGGAGTCATCCACTGGCCAGCCCATCCACTGTTCGTTCCACCAGATCTTGTCCATGCGATTATCGTGACAACCACAGTCGGCAACCGCCACGTCGTAGAAGTCGCCGTGCCAAAGCAGGGCCGCCAGCGCGCTCTGCCCGCCAGCCGATCCGCCGTAGATCCCGACTCGGCTGAGGTCCATGCTCGGGAACTTCTCGGCGGCCGCTTTCATCCAGGCAATCCGATCAGGAAAGCCCGAATCGGAAAGGTTCTTCCAGCAGACGTCATGAAAGGCCTTGCCGCGATGGTTGGTACCCATGCCGTCGATCAGAACGACAATGAAACCGAGTTCGGCCAGTTCGCGCTGCTGATCGAGCATCGAGAAACGCTTCGGCACGAAAGCGCTGTGAGGCCCAGCATAGATGTACTCGATCACGGGATACTTCTTGGCCGGGTCAAAGTTCGTGGGGAAGTAAAGCACACCGTAGATATCGGTCTCGCCATCGCGCCCTTTGGCGGCAAAACGCTCGGTCATCTTCCAGCCGGTTTCCAGCAACTGGCTGGCATCCGCTTGTTCTAGCTCGCAAACGAGCGAACCATCGTCGGTGCGTCGCAGCGTGTGCACTGGTGGAAGATCGACGCGGCTATATTCGTCAATCATGTAACGACCCTCCGGCGAGAAGTTGATCATGTGCGTGCCATCTCCTTCGGTGAGGACCGTCAGCCCGCTGCCGTCGAAGTTCACCCGGCAATGATGCAGAAAATAGGGATCTTGCCCAGACACGATGCCCCCGGCCGTGAACCAGATCTGCTTTTTGTCGCGGTCGACTCGTTCGATTTCACGAACAACCCACTCGCCGCTGGTGATTGGATGCAGGACTTCTCCTTTCGCGGCGTCGACCAGGTAGAGGTGATTCCATCCGGTGCGCTCCGACATCCAAACGATTTCGTTCTGGTCATGCTCTGGGTTGTAATAGACTTTGTTGGTGTAATCGACAAAGGTTTCGCTCGTTTCTTCGACGACCGTCCGTACCGCGGCGTCACGATCGATGGCCACAACGCGGATCGCCTGGTGACCTCGCTGGTTATAGAGAAAACGAAACTCGCTGCTGTCGGTTTGCCACGACGCTTCCGAGATGGCAAAGGGGTTCTCAAACAGGCTGCGGTCGAGCAGTAGCTCTTCTATCTTCTCCAGGTCGAACAGCCGCGGCCACTGCTGGCGGATCTTGTCGCCTGGCTTGTCGTACGAGAAGGTATGCACCTTGGGCTGCAACTGGTCTTCGGGAGATGACTCCACGAAGGTGACTTCCCTCCCCTGCCCCGGCGTCACTTCCATCACGATCAATCGTTTCGAGTCTGGCGACCAATAGAAGCGATCGTCCAAATACTTATCCGCGGTCCCGTCCGTCGTCAGGCGAATTGGTTCGCCGGATTTCTCTTGGCGAATCACCAGGTTGTGATTCTCGATCGAGGCGGTCCATTGGCCGTCAGGTGACGTGCGGCCTGAACGTGGCCTACCGTCGCGGCGGCGACGTCTGGGCAGCTCGCGGGCATTCTTTCCGTCGACCTTTAAGACGCTGATCGGATCGATGGCTTCGTAGACGGCCAGTGCCTGGTCGCGGCTGTTGAGCACCAGCCAGACATGCCCCACGAACGTGCGTCTCTCGTGTTCCTTCTGGGCGGCGATATCGTTGTAGAAGACCGGTCGTCCGT
Source organism: Bremerella volcania (assembly GCF_007748115.1). Classification (NCBI taxonomy): domain Bacteria; kingdom Pseudomonadati; phylum Planctomycetota; class Planctomycetia; order Pirellulales; family Pirellulaceae; genus Bremerella; species Bremerella volcania. The sequence goes on along the minus strand of NZ_CP036289.1, from coordinate 6,414,279 downwards.
CACGATCGATCCAGAATAGTTTTACGGTGTCGGTCGTTTCATTGACGACTTTCAACAGGATCTCGCCCCCTTTGTCGGTTGACGGGTAGGGTCGCCGAAACGCTGGTATGCTGGAAACGAGCGCTTCGGCTGGTTGATCGAGCCGCGTTAAGGATTGATCGCCGCGATCGACTTGAAAGGTGTCTCCCGAGACGTTAAAGATGATCCGCTCGAAATCTTTCGAGAACTGAATGCGCTCGAATGGAAGCCGCGTCGGCGCGACTTCTCGCTTCAGCTGATCGCTCAACTGCTGTGCCAGTTTGCCGTGATCGAACGCTGGCTCGCGGAGCCCCTTGGTTGCGTCGACGAAGACGAACTCGTGTTCTCCTGATCCCGTTCGCACGCGATACCAGAAGTGATCTCCTCCCGGCAGCCAGTTGGGTGTGACTTCGTCGCGAAAGACCTTGCCGCCTGTCATGCGGCCTAACTGCTGCATCCGCTGATAATCGGCCGCCGTTCCCTGAGCGAAGATTGGCGCGGTCAGGGCGAATAACAAAGTAGCAAGCAGGCAAGTACGAAGCGCAAGCGACATAATAAACCGAGAGAAAGAGGGAACAGGCGGGGTTCAAGGGGTACTTTCATCATAGATCCAAGCCCGCTGGCAGCAACCAGATCGATCCCACGACCGGGCACCTTTTCCCACCGCAGCACATTTTGCATCGGACACTGGATTTTGCGCATAGAGTCAGGCATGCTGGAACTGCTGGCAAGTGATCGAAGGACTCGCCACATGCGTTCATGACACTCAGGGAGAACGAGCATGTCTTTGGATGAAGACCATGACTTCGCGTCAGTCGAAGAGGCGTCGCTTCCAGCTGCCCAGTCGCAATTGACGCTACTTGACATAATGGTTGGCGTGACGGTCGCCGCGGTTACGTGTGGATTCTGGTTTCAGATGTCACAGTCGCAGATGCCGATGTTCCAATTCGCGATGATGGTTCCGACGCTGATCATCTTCGTCCTGGGTGGAACGGCCCTGTTCTCGTTTAGTCGCCGCTACTTTCTGAAACAGCCCATCGATTTCCAGCCAGGGCATTGGCTGCTTTGTTTGATGGGGGTGACGTTCGTCATTCAATCAACCGCTCACCTCTTGCGATGGGCGGTCATTACTTCGGACGACTTCACGGTGTCGATCGACCAGCACGGTGTCATGTTGTTCTTCCTGGGGCAGCATGCGGTCTTTTTGATCGGCTTTCTTTTAGCAGGAATCTTGCTGCCGGTGAGGCCTGCTTGGCGGTTGGCGCTAGTAGCCCCGGTTCTGCAAAACTTGCTGACGATCTTGCTTTTCGGCAACTTGCTGTTGGAAAACCAATGGTATTTATTTAGCGCTATCTACTCGTATGCCAACCTGACGTTCAACTTGCTAGGAATATTCACGGTCCTTGCTCTAACCGCGTGGGACCGGGCGACTACCCACGATCGCCGAGACTGGCTGCACTGGCTCGGGGTAGCCGCGATGTTGATATGGGACCTGCCGACGTTGATCATTCAACTCTCTGGCTGGTTTTAGAGTGACCGCAGGCTCCTTTCGAATGCCTATGGTTCCACTAACTCTGCCGCCATGCGCGACGTGCTGTTGGGGTGATCGTTCAAGAGCGTCGAACTCGACTCAATCGTCTTTTGCGCCAACGTGTTGTACTGCTCGGCCTGATCAGGGACCAGCTTGGCGAGCTTCTTCAGATTGCTGACCGAAACGGCATTTCCGCTGGGCAGAGCGCCATCGGTGTATAGCTTGCCGCGGACGATCAGGTTCGAGTTATCGTTCGGGGTGAAGTAGAACCCGCCGAACGCCTCGTCCCCGTAGTGCTTCTGCTGCATGCCTTGCAGCTTGACCGCTTCATCGAGCCAACGCTGATTGTCGGTCGCCTCGTGCAAAGCGAGAAGACCATCGATCAGCATGGCATAATCATCGACGTAGGCCGGAGGATGATTTTCCCTCTTTTCGGACGTACGGCGGAGGCGACCATCGTTAGCGGCGGCCGATTTCAATAAATAGTCGGCTGCCTGGGAAGCGGCTTCAAGGTAACGAGGCTCATCCAGGATTCGCCCGGCATCGGCCAGGCCGCGGATCATTTGCCCATTCCAGCCAGTGATTACCTTCTTATCGAGAAACGGCTTGGTTCGCTCGTTGCGTATGGCCAGGAGCGCCTCTTTCAATTCGGCCAGCTTCTCAGCTTCCGGGGCGCCGTAGAACTGGGGAATGTAATACGCTTTCTCGAAGTTGGGCTCGCCGGTCATGCCGAAGGCCTGTTCGGCCAGACGCAGTTGATCGGCCGAGAGTTTCTCTTGAAGTTCTTCCGGCGTGAAACGGTAGTAGGCCCCTTCTTCGCCGTCCGAATCGGCATCGACGGCGCTATAGAACTGTCCTTCCGGTCCCGCCATGTCGCGGATCACAAAGTCGGCGATCCCCCGGGCAACGTCGGCGAACTCCGGCTTGTCGAGCGACTTCGAGGCTTGGGCATAGATGGAAAGCAGTTGGGCGTTGTCGTACAGCATCTTCTCGAAGTGCGGGATCTTCCAGTGCCGGTCGGTGCTATAGCGATGGAAGCCGCCGCCAACCTGGTCGTAAATGCCGCCGTGGGCCATCTTCTCGAGCGTCAGCTCCAGCATGTTTCCGGCGTTGGCGTCGCCGGCGTCGTTTCGCTTCAGCAGATAAACCAGGTACGAAGGCTGCGGGAACTTGGGAACGCGGTCGTTCCCCTCCTCGAACTCGAAGCCGCCGAAGCGTGGATCGAATTCCTTTTCCAGCGTCCGGTCGAACGTGCGGAAGATGCTGTCGCGATCGGCGAGCTCAGGCGGCAACAGGGGACGGCCAAGAACTTGTTTCAGGGCCCGGGTGACGTTGTCTCCCACTTCTTCGAGTTGCGGCTGCTGCTCTTTCCAGGCAATCGCGACACGCTTGGCCAGGGTCAGAAAGCCTGGCTGCACGCCGACCGTCTGACCGTCGGCAAGTGGGACTTCGCGATCTTCCGCCGGTAGATAGGTCGTGCCGATAAAAGGCTTGGCATCCGGCGTCAGAAAGACGTTCAACGGCCAGCCGCCGCTGTTGGTCATGATCTGCGTGGCAAGCATGTACACCGAATCGACGTCAGGGCGTTCCTCGCGGTCGACCTTGATGCAGACGAAGTGCTTGTTGAGGAACTCGGCGATCTTGGAGTTAGAGAAGCTCTCCTCTTCCATCACGTGGCACCAGTGGCAACTGGCGTAGCCGATCGACAGAAAGATGGGCTTCTGCTCGGCCTTGGCTTTAGCCAGCGCCTCGTCACCCCAGGGATACCAATCGATCGGGTTGTCGGCATGCATCTGCAAATAGGCCGAGGTTTCCAGCCGCAGTCGATTTTGCTTGGGGGCTTCTTCGGCCCAGGCGAAATGCGCCGCGAATACCACTAGGATTGGGGCCAGGGTGGCGAAGTATTTCATGAGTCGGTGGCCTTTAGGTGGGATGCCGTTCGAGAGGAATGTCCCTTGAGGATAGGCGATCGGCGGTAAGATTGCGAGCGCGAAAGGAGAACCAAACGTGGATGTCAAGTGTCCTGACTGTGACGTGTTGATGGAAAAAGGGTTGGTGCCGGAGTTTCTTCACTCATCCGTCGTGATCCAGTCTCGCTGGATGAAAGGTCCAGCAGCGTTTTCCAGCCTGGCCTCCTTGGCGTTTGGCGGTTATGCGCATGCCATGCGAGTGACGACGTTCCGCTGCCCGGAATGTGGACTACTGCGAGAGTACGCACTTGGCAAATGAGGCCGATAAAAACTCGCGTTGCCTCCGATCTCCCTGGCAAGGTAAGTTGATCGTCATGGCAGGTTCCAGGTGGAGCACTTCCCAGGAGAACGGAGATGACTGGACGGATTGGATTCGCGTTGTGGCTTTGTAGCTTGCTGCTGCCGGTTCCCCTTTCGGCCGAACAGCCGGAACGAACAGGACGCTTGAGCGGAAGCAATTCGCCACACGACAACCGCGTGAGCGTGATGATCTACCGCCAGGGGCAGGCAGCCTCGGCCTTGCCCCACTGGTGGCACGATCCCCAGCGGATGGTCCTCCCGGTGAAGCAAGTGGTGGAGCAAGTGGTGGAGCAGGGGCCTCTGGAACAAAAGATCATCAAGGACAACCATCAACCACCAAGCTTTCAGTACTTGGGACCACGCGGCCCAATCATTCAAGAAGAAGAGCCCCTGCTCGGGCTCGACTGACCACAGGGCTTGCAAAAACATGCCGTACATCATGCTGATCCACTGGGTCGCCGACTTCCTCTGTCAAAGCCGGTGGATGGCCGAGAACAAGAGCAAGAACCTCCTCGCCCTTTCATCCCACGTGGGCGTCTACACGGCCGTACTCGGCGTGGCCTGCATACCGATGCTGGGGCTGGTGCCAGGCATCCAGTTCGCGCTGATCAACGGCGTGCTGCACTTTGTCGTCGACTTCTGCACCAGCCGCGTCACCTCGTACTTCTACCAGAAACAAAACATGCACGCATTCTTCGCGACGGTGGGGTTTGATCAGTATTTGCACTTCGTGTGTCTGTGGTACGTCAAAGCGTGGGTCACGTAAATGAAGCCTCGGGTACCCCATTCAGAACGAAGGCTTCCAACAAAAAGCCCAGGGAGGACACCCTGGGCTATGATCTTTGGTTTCGTTCGATTGTAATGACTGCCTGAATCGTGAAGCGGGTACCAGGTGTCCGACCCGCGACCCCTGCCGACGCTTAATAAGCATCCCCAGAAACCACTTCACCACCGCTACGTGTCGCCAAGGCTTGATACACGCCCAGGTCGATCGTTTCGGTGATCAGGTGGGCCGAGCCGTCGGCGAAGACGAAATTCGTTCCGGCTGGGTGGCGGCTGCCGAAGTCGTCGAGGTGATGTTCTCCATGGTCATGATCGTCGTCCCCGTCGTGATCATGGTCGTGTTCTTCGTCGTATTGGCTGTTGGGGGCGTGATCGGCGATGCCCAGGATGCGGGCAATTGCTTCTTCGCCGCCACTGACCGAACCGACCCACGTACTGTACAGAAGCTCATCCGTTCCACCGATCGAGGTGGCTCGTTCGCCGACCATCAGCGTATGGCTGGTACCATCGGTCACGTCACGCATGGCCCGCTTGGCATTGTGGCCGAGCATACCGTCGCCGTCGCAGCGCTGGCCGGCCGGCAGGCCTTCGCAGTCATGCAGTTCGACCGTACCGAAGCAGCCAACGTAGTTCGCCGAAGCCAAATAAGTGAGTGGATTCTCACTCTCATCGTGCAACTCGAAAATCTCCGGCGAACGATCACTGGGACAAGCATACGGTAGAATGATTGTTTCGCGGGCCTGTTGGTTGCTGCCATGGGTGATGCTTAGGCGATAGTCGATCAGGCTGTCGGCGATGTTGCCTTGCTCCATCTGCGGCAGAATCAGCGAAGCCCAGCCCCAGCCGGGTTGGCCCTCGGCCAGAGGCGTTTTGGTGTCGGAACTGGTGGCGATGTAGCCGCTAGGGAAACTGCCGAAAGTGTCGTGATAGTTGTGCATGGCCAGGCCGACTTGCTTCAGATTGTTGAAGCAGGAAGTCCGGCGAGCCGCTTCGCGAGCCTGTTGCACGGCAGGTAAAAGCAGAGCGATCAGCACTCCGATGATGGCGATCACAACCAGAAGCTCGACGAGCGTAAAACCTTTGCGTAGGGTCATTTCTCAAGTTCTCTATGGATATGGGCAGCCCAAAACACACCGAGTGTGTCCGGGGGACTTTATGAAACCTGGTAAACGTAACGATGCCGGCTTCGCGAGTCGCGCGGAGCCTGGGCGGATGAAAGTGGATCGTGAAGGGGAACCGGGGCGATGGTGCCGCAGACCCTGGACCTCTGTCCTCAACTCTTGAGGCAGTGGAATTCATCGTCGGCGCACGAGCGATGCGCCGTGGCAGAAAGTTACGCGACCGGGGGTGCCCGAGGAGAATGAGGACCCAAACATTTCGCCGTGATCAGGCGAGTCGATTGCGGGACAATCTCGCGGAGAACCACGCGATCGACCGTGGCAACAAGGGGCGTCTGAGCCATTTGACCCAGGGCCAGATGTTGGCAAAGCAAACAGCCGTCAATGACGACGCCATGCGAGTGTTCGCCGGTGTGCCAGCCGGGCACTTCATGCGAAACAGGTTCAACATGGGCGTGACCATGATGATGTCCGTGATCATGGTGGTGATGGCCATGATCTTCAGCAGCCGCGACGGGCCCATGGAAATGACCCGGCAGGTGCGCGTACTCACAGCCCGACCAGGCATGGATTACCTGACCAAAAAGCTGCACCACCAAATAGGTGGCAATCAGGGTGTAACTGCCGAACTTCCGCATGACATTCCTGGATGACATCAACAATCATTAAAGCGACCGTCATTCTAGTCAGAGTAACTCGGTTTGCTCAACGCATTCATCAACACTTCATGGCGAATTCGCGGAAACCACCGACCCCAACCGAGGGGCAAAAATGCTTGACAGCGGTGTGGTTTGCGGTACGCTGCCAGCTTCTTCCGCCCCTACGTTCACCTTTCGAAAGCCCATCGCGATGCGAACCTCTCCTTGGACACTTTGGCGCAGTTGGACCGCTGTTCTACTTCTGGCGGCCATGGCCATGCCGATCCTGGCCGAGGATACCGGCCGAAAAGTCCCCGTCATTGACCAGGTCGATCAGGCCGTGGCCAAGCTGGTCGATAAGAACGTGGTGGCTGGGGCCGTTACCTTGGTCTCGGAAGACGGCAAACTGGTCCATTTGAGCGCCATCGGCAAAGCCGATATCGAATCGAACAAGCCGATGACGCGGGACGCCATGTTTGCGATTGCTTCGATGACCAAGCCGATCACGGCTACCGCGTTGATGATTCTGGTGGAAGAGGGGAAGGTGAATCTCGACGATCCCGTTTCCAAGTACATCCCTGAGTTCGCCGACGTCAAACTCGATGGGAAGAAGCTGGAGAAGCCGATCACATTGCGTCAAGTGTTGACGCACACCTCGGGCTTGGGGGGCGATCAACGCGTCGTCAGGTCGCTGGAAAACCAGGGCAAGATCCTGGCCGAGCGTCCTCTGCATAGCCTGCCGGGTACCAAGTGGCAGTACAGCCCCGGGCTGAATGTCGTCGGCCGCGTGATTGAAGTCGCTTCCGGCAAGCCCTACGGAGAATACCTGCAAGAGAAGATCTTCACGCCTCTACATATGAACGACACGACGTTTGCCCCAACCGACCAGCAGAAGTCGCGCATCGCCACGCTTTACGCGCTGGATAAAGATAGCGGCGAGTTGAAGCCGAGTACCAGTTGGATTGGGAACGTTAAGACGGACCCCTACCCTAACCCCAGCGCGGGACTTTACTCGACTGCCAGCGATCTGTTTCGCTTTTACCAGATGATGCTCAACGGGGGCTTTCTCGGGGACACGAAGATTTTGTCGCGCGATTCGGTCACCGAGCTGACCAAGGCCCAAACGCCTGATGACATTGTGACAGGCTTCACGCCTGGCAATCGCTGGGGACTTGGTTACTGCGTGGTGCGTGAACCTCAAGGAGTGACCGAAGCGTTAAGCCCTGGCACGTTCGGGCATGGTGGCGCTTTCGGTACCCAAAGCTGGGGCGATCCCAAGACTGGCCGCGTCTATCTGCTTCTCGTTCAGCGTTCCAATCTCGGCAACAGCGACGGAAGCGACCTGCGGAAAGATTTCCAAAACGCAGCCAATGCCTGGCTGAGTAAGTAATGGCCAGCGTTCCTGTAAGTGTGTTGCACTCGTGCCGATTGGTAGTCGTTTGGGCGGTGCTGGCAATGCTGCCAGCGTCGCCGCTTTGGGCTCAAGCCCAGCCTGATCCGCCACTGGTCGACTCATTTCGCCAGTGGCATGACGCCAGCGGAAAACTTCTGACAAAATCGCGCCTGGCCTATCTCGACGGCGATCGTATCGCGCTTTGGGCGGAAAGCGGGCAAATGTTGCTCATTCCCCAGGCACAAGTTTCCGCGGCGGATCAAAGCTGGATTATCGCGCATCCGGTGAAGATTCTTCGCGGCAAGGTCATCTACGTGGCCGATGGCGACACGATTGGTCTGCTGGACGCTGATGAGAAACAGCATCGGATTCGCTTAGAAGGAATCGACGCACCAGAACGCGGACAGGCCTTCGGAACCAAGAGCCGACAGGCGCTCAACGATGCGGCTTACGGCAAGGATGTCATCGTCGCCTACGAAAAGCCGGATCAGTACGGAAGAATTCTTGGCCATATTTACTTGAACGAGCGCTGGTTGAACTACGACCAGCTCGTCAGCGGAATGGCCTGGCACTACCGTCACTTTAGTGGTGACGCTTATCTGGCCCAAGCACAAAAGAGGGCCGAGGCCGAGAAGGCAGGACTGTGGCGGGATGTAAGTCCGTTGCCTCCCTGGCGATATCGTTTAGCAGAGAAACGTCAGCAAGAGATGAAAGATTCCGAAACCGCCGCCAAACCGATGCAGCCCACCGGCTACTGGCTGAACACTTCCAGCGGCGTGCGGCACAACGAGACATGCGAGCACTACGGCAAAACGAGCCGTGGAAAATATTGCGGCGCGGAAGATGGAAAGCCGTGCGGCATGTGCGGCGGGTGAACTAAATCACCATCGCCGTTGGCTTTTCGCCTCACTCGCGAACTAAGCAGAGGCCTTCGTTTTGACCTGTTGCTTGTTCCAGAACCGCGTCCAAAGAGCAACTCGTCGAACCATTGGCAGGATTGTTGCCGCCAATTGATCGGCCTGGATGGCTTCTTCGTGGTGGAGGAACAAAGCGCGAGCCAAGGTCGGAATCTGTCCTTCCTTCTTGGCTTTGGTCATCTTGCGATGCCACGAACTGAGCAGGTCGTGCTTGTATTCCAGCGGATTCCAGAGATCGATATCGGTCAGACGGCCCACTTCCACGGGGCGTTTGGCGATGGTCGTTCCTAAGAACATAAGTCCTTGTATTCCCTCCGTTTGCGTCTTGTTGACGGCCCCGATTGGCGTGGTTGGAAGGAGCTGTAAGTTGGGGAGCGTGTCCGCTTCGAGGGCATCGACGATGCCTCGCAAAAGATACATTCCGCCAGCCAGCTGGTCGTCAAGCGAGACGACAACAACGGCTTTTTGACCCATGGTTTGGGTTCCTGATGCAGAGAATAAGTTGATCGTGCGTAGCGTATTAACGCTTATTTGGGCCTGACTTAGCAAGACGAAATGGAGAAGATTGTTACGATCTTCACCAAGCTTTGAAGCTTACGCTACAAAGCGGCTTGGTCCGTTCGTTTGGCAAAGCTGAGCACTGCTCTATTCAAAGTGCAAACTGTGTGCCTCTTGGGCTCTTCGCACGTGCTAGCCGCGTCGCTCTCTTGGTATTAGATCCCATCGATCAGGCTGATGCCGAAAATTCCCTTGGACTCACGAAAATATGGGAAATTTCTAAAAAAATGTTTTTCTGTCCCGGAGAGTCGCTACGATAGGGGGATAGATGACAAGCCTTTCATGTGGCTTGAGCTTTTTGTCGCCTCTCTCTACTCATCCTATCTATTCTTGTTCGGAGACCACCATGCGACACCTAAAGGGTTTCACCCTCGTTGAGTTATTGGTTGTGATCGCCATTATTGGCGTCTTAATCGCTTTGCTTTTGCCTGCGGTTCAACAGGCCCGGGAGGCTGCTCGGCGGATGCAGTGCTCCAATAACTTGAAGCAGATCGGCATTGCCGTTCACAACTATCACGACGTCTATGGGAAGTTCCCCAGTGCCATGATGCTGGATCAGGCTCGCTTGGCCGTAAGCAGTTGTCCCGAAGGTAAATGTGGTACCTGGACATGGACCGCGTTTTTGTTGCCACAGGTCGAGCAGGACAATCTTTACGATCTTCTTCAGGTGGGCATTCTGCCTGGGGAAGTCTCGCTGGGGGACGCTACCCGGCTCGCGGCCGCGAAAGAAGGCTTCGATGGATATCGTTGTCCATCGGCCAGTGGCCCTGATCAAAACACGGAGCGCAAGGTGCCCTCAGGCAGTGGAGACAGTAGTGCCGATTGTACTGGAAGCGGCTGCGATGCGATCGCTTTGGCCAATTACGTGGGCGCGAACGACAGCAACACGCTCGATCGAGACAACTGGAATGGTTTCATGGCCAAGGATACCAAGCGGCGAGTATTCACCTTCGCCGACATGATCGATGGAACCAGCAATACAATTGCCATTGGCGAGCGCGCCTACAAGCTGGCCAATCGGACGCTGCGGGCCGGAACGCAGCTGGTGGCCAACGGCGACACCGCCAACCATAGCCGCCAGGGACATTCCTACATTACCGCCGGCGGTCGCTGGCCGATCAATTGCACCAACTCGCAAGATTGTGATCGCGGCTTCAGTAGCAATCATCCCGGGGGCGCTCAGTTTCTGTTTGTCGACGGCTCGGTGCATTTCTTACCGGAAACGATCGACCACGATACCGACAGCGCCGTTGACAGCGTATACGAGTACCTCATCTGCAAAGACGACGGCAATCCGATCGGAGAATACTAAGCCTGAGTTGGTTGCCCATCTTCTTTTGCTACTCAACGTGAGGTCCTCATGCTTGTTCGTATGTTACTGATGTGGATGCTTTTTTGCTGCTTGATCGGATGCAGTTCATCCGGTCCGCAGCTGGGAACGGTCGAAGGATCGGTGATGCTCGACGGCGATCCTTTACCTGGTGCGGTGGTTTCGTTTCGTCCTGTCGAAGGGGGACGCACTGCGGAAGGGATTACCGATGAAAATGGTCACTTCACGATCGAATTCGCCGCCGGGGCCAAGGGGGCCCTGCTGGGGGAACACGAAGTCCGCGTGACCACATTCCGAGAGAGAGTAATCGGCGATAACGGTCGGGTAGAAGATCCCGGAATGCCTGAGAAGGTACCCAAGAAGTACAACGAAGAGTCGGAACTCATCCGAACCGTCAAATCAGGAGAAAATCACTTCGACCTGGAACTAACCAGTTCCTAGTCCAAGATTGCAATCGTTCCGTGGGCAGGCTAACCTCAAAGGTCGATCCTGCCCTTTCTCATTTCTTGCACTCTGATTGAACCACCCACCATGACTCACATACGACTACTCTCTGCACTCGTTCTACTCGCGATGGTTTCTACTTCGTTTGCTGCCCAACCGGTTGCGGTGGACTTGTGGCCCGAGGGCAAAGTGCCTGGGCTGGCTGCCGGCGAGAAGGAAGAGATCGTCGACGAAATCGACGATCGAATCGGAAACCGCGTGACGAAGGTCACTAAGCCGAAGATCACCGTCTATAAGCCAGATGCCGAAATAGACACCGGTGCGGCCGTGGTCATTTGCCCGGGTGGTGGTTACAACATCCTGGCCTACGACCTGGAAGGGGTCGAGGTTGCCCAGTGGTTGAACAAGATTGGCGTGACCGGGGTCGTTCTGCACTACCGTGTTCCTCGAGCCAAGGAAGGTGAAGTCTACGCGAACCCCCTGAGTGACGCTCAACGCGCGATTCGTGTAACGCGAGCCAATGCCGAAGCCTGGAAGATCGATCCGCAGAAGGTTGGCATCCTAGGGTTCTCGGCCGGCGGGAACCTGGCAGCCGTGACTTCCAACGCGGAAGACTCCGCCTATGAGCCAATCGATGACGCCGACAAGCTGAGTGCTCGGCCTGACTTTACGTTTCTCATCTATCCGGCGTATCTGAATAAGAAGGACGCCGATACCGAGCTGACGCCGGAAACGTCGGTCGATGAAAACACTCCACCGGCGTTCCTCGTTCATACCAGCGATGACCGGATTTCCTCGACCGGCAGCGTCGCCTACTACTTGGGGCTCAAGCGATTGAACATCCCGGCCGAGTTGCACGTCTTCACCTCAGGCGGCCACGGCTATGGCCTGCGACCGACCGAGAAGCCCGTCACCCATTGGCCAGATCTGGCGACGGGATGGCTTAAGACCGAGGTACTGAAGGCCAAATAAACGCGCAAGTCTTAAAGGCTGCGTAGAAACTGAATCAAGTCGTCCAACTGCTGATCGGTCAACTCGACCGCCAGCTGATGCCCGTGGACCTCGAACACGTCTCGCAGCGAGGTCGCTCGGGCGTCGTGAAAGAACGTATCGCGATGCCCGATCCCGCGAAGAGACGGCGGATTGAACTCGCGGTTGAATTCCTTGTCGTGCATCCCCACGTCGTAAACTTCCGGCGAAGTATATAGTGGCGGAGCGTGGCACTTGATGCAGTTGTTACGCAGGAAGATCTGCCGGCCATGGGCGACGGCAGTCATGTCGCGTGTGGCTTGCAGTGCGTCGATGGGTGGCGGAAGCGGCAAGCTCTTCATGTAAGCCGCTAAGGCCGAGGCCTGTTGGTCCGAAAGAGCACGTCCATGCATGGTCGATTTGACCGAACTCTTGGCTTGCTGTTCGAGCGTGTCGCTGACTGCCAGCCAGCCGAAGGGTGCCGTATCGGCTTTGCCCAGCAGGGAAAGAATCCGCTTGGGCGCCCCATACGAACGATCACTCAAGTTGTCGCTACTGAGCCCGTTGGTATGCCCATCGGTATGGCAGCTATGGCAAGACATCCATCCTTCCATCGACAGGCGGGCATTGTGGAACAGGCGTTCTCCCTGTTCGACCAGCTTGGGCTCTCGCACCGCTCCCAGCGAGATGCGGCCAATCGTTTCAGCTTTGTCGATGTCGACCAGCGAGATCGAATCGCCGAATCCATTGGCAACGTAAATGACGTCTTTCTCAGGCGAAACGACGACGGCGGTTGGGTGCTCTTCGACCGAGACGCGAAACAGTCCGAACGCTTCGTACTTGCCGATGCCAACTTGGCCGGTGCCTCCCATGGAAACGACGGCTTGCAGGTCGTCGATCACTGCGATATCGGTCGGGTCTCCTCCCCCCTTGCCTGGCTCACCGATGGGATGCATGAAACCGTTTCCGTAGAAGTCGGCTTCCACGTCCATGACGAAATCGAGCGGTACCCAGCGCAGCTCGTTGCTCATCACCAGGCCCCAGTGAATGTCGTTCTCGTTGGTGACCGCCAGGCTGTTGAGCAGTTGATGGGCAAACAGCAGTTTGGTTCCATCGGGTGAAAGGGCCATCGCGCGAATGTTGTGCGCCGGAAATTCGCGGATATGCCGCACGGTGAACGTATTGGCATCGACGATGGCCAGCCGCCCACCGAAGTTATCGGCCGCCAAGATCGATTGACCATCGGGCACAAACAGCACCACGCGCGGGGCAAATGGCAGAATCAGTTCCCGCTGAAGCTTAAGTTGTTCGCCGGTGATGCTGAGCGAAACGAGCTTTCTGGGCCAAAGGCAACTCACGCAGATCTGCTGGCCATCCGAGCTTACGTCCGACTTCACCGGCGAGTAGGGGAGCGTCACGCGCGAGAGAATGTCCAGCACGTCCCCATTTTGTTTCAACAAAATGGCTTCGTTTGCCTTGCCATCGAGGGCCAGTAGTCGCTGCCCGGGAAGGGGGAGCAGGTCAATGATCGATTGGCCGATACGCCATTCCGACGAAATCTTGCCTTGGTCGCGATCAACGATCGAGATCGTTCCGGTTCCGCGATTGGCGGTCAGCAGAAACTTGCCATCTTCGCTCAGGATAAGGTCTTCCGGGCAGCGAAGAGCCGGTTGCGAGGGATCCACGCGCTGCGCAGGTACGGCGTAGCTGGCGGACGCCAAGAGGAGCGTGGCGACGATTGCGGCGAAACGGATCATGAGCAATAGGTTTGCGGTGGGAAAAAGGTCGTGGGAATACTCGATTTTCCCATAGCAATCCCACTGGGACAAGCCAAAACGGGGAATCTCAGGTCCGTAAGACCGACGTGATTTGTGTTTTCAGCCTAAGTACAATAGGAGGACCTTACCCCAACACCGGAGATATCCCCTATGTTGACTCGCCGCATCGTCTTTACCGCTCTAACATTTGCCTGCGTGGCAATGGCTACGCAATTGGTTCAAGCCCAACAGAAATCGAAAGTGATCGAGATTGGGAAGGTCGTCAATGAAGGTCTCAGATTGGAGTTCTACATTGGCACCTATACCCGAGGAGACAGCAAAGGAATCTATCGAAGCGTGCTTGACCCCCAGACAGGTCAAATGAGCCTGCCGACTTTGGCCTATGAAATCGATAATCCGTCGTTTCTGGCAATCAGCAACGATCGGAAGAATCTGTATGCGGTTGGCGAAGTCGCCAACTTTGGCGATGGAAGCTCCGGTGCCGTGTCGGCGTTCACCTTTAACGAGGATGGAACTCTCGAGCTGCTTAACCAGGAAGCCTCTGGCGGTGGCGGGCCTTGCCATGTCGAGATCTCACCAGGAAAAGGATTCTTGATGGTTTCCAACTACGGAGGGGGCTCGTTCGCAACGCTGCCGATCGGAGAGGATGGCCAACTTGCCCCAGCGACGTCGTTCTTCCAGCACGAAGGTTCGAGCGTGAACGAAGCTCGCCAGAAGGGACCGCATGGTCACGGAATGTATCACGTTCCTGGTAGTCCGCTCATGTTGGCGGCCGACTTAGGGCTCGATAAGGTTATGATCTATCGAATGATCAGCGGATTAACCGGCGAGTTGACGTTGAACGATCCGGCGTGTCTCGAAATCACCCCTGGCTCAGGCCCGCGTCATTTGGCCGTGAGTGCACCAGGTCAGCGTGTGTACGTACTGAACGAACTCAATTCGACCTTGGATGTCTTCGCATTCAACCCCAACACGGGCGAGAGCGAACATCTCCAGCGTGCTGCCACGTTGCCGAAAGATTTCGAGGGGAACAATACGACCGCCGAGATTTACATTCACCCGAACGGACGATGGCTGTATGCCTCGAATCGTGGTCACGACAGCATCGCCGCTTACCGAATCGACGCGGATACGGGGCTTGTTACCCTGCTTGGGCACTACAGCACGATGGGTAAAACGCCACGGCACTTTCGGATTGCTCCCGACGGTAAGTTTCTTCTGGCGGCCAATCAAGATACCAATAACATCGTGATCTTTGAGATCGATCAGAAGATTGGTACGCTCAAGCCGCTGCCGTCGCAGATCTCGGTGCCCAATCCCTGCTGCATCGAGTTTCTGCAGAAGTAAGCGAAAACACGGGATGAAACGTCGTCGGATGGCTACTACCTTCGATCGTAGTAGCCATCTTTCTTTTTTGGGACGGATCGAGGCAAAGGAATTTCGTTGCGTACTTTGGCTATTGGCGATGTGCATGGATGTTTGATCGCGCTGAAGTGTCTACTGGATGAGGTGGGGCTCCGGCCGGACGATCGTATTGTATTCCTGGGAGACTACGTCGACCGTGGGCCAAATTCTCGTGGAGTGATCCAGTACATCCTGGAGCTACGTGATCAATACGACGTGGTGTGCCTGAGAGGGAACCACGAGATCATGATGCTCACGGCGAGGGATGATTCCCGTACCTTCAACTCGTGGTTGGGATATGGAGGCGAAGAGACGCTCGAATCGTACGCTCCCGACACTGGCGAGCAATCCGATCTGGAACACGTCTCCGAGCAACACTGGCTTTTTTTGGAATCGGTCTGCCAACCTTACTTCGAGGACGATTCCCACATCTTCGTGCATGGTAATGTCCGCCCCGACCTCCCGCTCAACGAGCAGGATAATGCGACTCTCTATTGGGACAAGTTCATCAATCGCGGACCGCACTTTTCGGGTAAGAAAGTTATCTGCGGTCATACCTCGCAGAAGTCAGGCTGGCCTCTGGATGTGGGGCATTCCGTAGTGATTGACACGTGGGCATGTGGCACAGGATGGCTTACCTGCCTGGACACAGAATCAGGCCACTTCTGGCAGGCCAATCAGGTCTGTGACACCCGAAGCGGTACGCTAGCATAACTCTTCAGCGGCCCAAAAACCGAGATATCACGTTGCATGTTACCGGAGTCGATCCGATTTCACGATGTGAGAATGCTTGCCCTTGACCCTTAGGGGCAATCCTCCTATCGTTTTCGCTTACCGCGTACGGGTCAGCAGGCAGGAAGCCTACTTATTGGCGTGGAAAAAAGCACGAATTCATCAAGGAAGTCAGGGATGACGACAGCAAACAAAGGCGTGGAATCATCAGGTGTTTCGCAAGTTCCACTGCTGGACATCGGCCGTGGTAACGGACCGTTGAAAGAAGAATTCATGGCGGCTTTCGAGTCGGTTCTCGACTCAGGCCGGTTTCTGTTTGGTCCGGATGTTTTCCAGTTGGAAGAAACCTGTGCGGCCGCATCGCATGCCAAGTTTGGCATCGGCTGTGCTTCTGGGAGCGACGCTTTGCTGCTCTCACTCATGGCCCTGGATATCGGTCCCGGCGATGAAGTCCTCGTTCCCAGCTTCACCTTCTTTGCCACTGCCAGCTGCGTTTGGCGATTGGGTGCGAAGCCGGTCTTCGTCGACATCGAGCCCACCTCGTTCAACATCGACCCGACTCGCCTGCAAGAACAAATCACGCCTAATACCAAGGCGATCATTCCGGTCCATCTGTTCGGCCAATGCGCCGACATGACCGAAATCAACAAGATCGCCCAGATGCACGACATTCCCGTCATTGAAGACGCCGCTCAAGCCATTCTGGCCGAGCACAAAGGTCAGCGGGCCGGCAGCATGAGCCTGGCTGGCTGCATCAGCTTCTACCCGACCAAGAACCTCGGTGGCATGGGGGACGGCGGCATGCTGGTCACCAACGACGAAGAGTTCGCCGCCAAGCTGAAGCTGCTTCGCGGGCACGGCATGGAGCCCCGCTACTACCACCAGGTTGTCGGCATCAACAGCCGCTTGGACACGCTCCAGGCCGCGGCTCTCAACGTCAAAATGAAGCATATGGCCGAGTGGACCGAGATGCGTCGCCAGAATGCCATGCGATACCACGAACTGTTCAGCCAATGCGGTCTGGACCTGGTGTTGAACCTGCCGACCGAAACCGAAGGCAGCTATCACGTTTGGAATCAATACACCGTTCGCGTCCCACGCGGCGGCCGTGATTCGCTTCGCAAGCATCTGGCCGAACTGAAGGTCGGCAGCGAGATCTACTACCCGGTTCCGCTGCACCAACAGCAGTGCTTCGCCGCGCTGAAGGAAGAGCTGGCACCCCTGCCGGAAACGGAAAAGGCCGCCGAAGAAGTTTTGGCCCTGCCCATCTTCCCAGAACTAACCGCCGCCGAGCAGCGCCACGTGGTCAGCTCGATCGCGATGTATTACGGCATCGAAGCCAACTTCGAAGGCAAAGCCCGTCGCAAGTCGGCTTAGGCGATATTCGGACAACTTAAAACGCAAAAGCGATGCTCAAAGGGGCATCGCTTTTTTATTCAGACTGCTTACCTTCTTGAAGCTCGATCAGGCATTGCCAGGCTGTGGTCAGGGTTCCTACTACCAGGTAGCCCCACCAAAGACCATAAAGGATTCCTAAGAGGATATAGCTACCTGCCGGCGACGTGATATGCCGCGAAGCGGTCCATATAAAGAATCCGGCGATCGGCAACAGGATGATCAATCCAAAGATCGACCGGAAAAGAATACGCACATATCGTCGCCGATACGATCTTAATTTCGCGATCTGATCTTCGTGAAGACCTTCTAGTGTTGCTGGCGAAAGCAGCATTAGACCAAGCCAGACACCAAGCACAACGAATTGTGTGGCTCCGATCAATGGCATGACATAAGCATAGAATTGGAGGATTCTCTCGTACGGTAACATCGCCACTCCCTTTCCGGCATCGAGGTGTGGCCGCGATTGTAACCGTGCAATTACGAGATTGCCAGAAACGAGCGACTATCGAAAAGGTCGCCAGAGAGGCTTCTTGAACAGCCCCGGCCGCTCGTCTTGAACGTCGTCGCTGGAAGAGTCAGGACGCGACGCCGTTCGCCCCGCCGGCAGCGGCACTGTGGCTGGGGTCCAGCGGGCCGAGTCTTTGCCGCGAAGATCGACCTGGATGTCTTTCTTTTGCTGCAGGACCTCTCCCTGCTCCGTCGAGTAGCGGACGTGCAGTTGCAGCGATTCATGTTCTGGCTTCCCTTCGGTCCAGGGGAGCTTCAGGTGGACCCCTTTACCGAGCAAGGTTCGTTTGAGGTACTTGGCCGAGTCGGTCGTATCGAAGTCCCAGCGGCCGACGAATGCCTCTTTGCCGGTATAGGCCGGATCGAGCAGGACCACCGAAACAGGCCCCGGCGAATCGACGTACTGGCCCGCTTCGTTCTGCGGTTCGATCACCACCATAATGCCGTCGTCTCCTGGCTGGTCGTCGGCATCGTAGCCGCCGGTCAGCTTCGGATTGAGCTGCATCTGCGTGACGATCCGGTCGACCACCACTTCGGCCTCCGGATCAAACTGCTGCAGCAGCGGCCCGTCCAATAGCTCGGGGCCGGGGGCCACGCTTTCCAGTTCCGGCAGGCTGCTCGACTCGCCCAGCTCAATCACCGGGCTGGTCAGCAAATCGCCGTCAGGCCGGGAAGAAATACGGGACGCACTGGTGTGCGGCGTCGGCAAGGTTTCTGGTTCGGTCGACGTGGTGCTCGTCCCTTCCGGTAGACCAAGCTGCTTGCGTAGCGACTCGTTCTCGCGGCGGACCGACGCAATCTGGGAATCTTTCTGATGCACGACGTCCTGCAAGGCATAAACCTTGTCTTCCAGGTAACGCAGCTCCGACTCCAGCAGCTGCACCGATGGATCGGTCGTTCGGCAACCGCTGGTCAGGCCAAGCAGAGCGAACGCAAGCATCGCGAATCGAATTGTGACAGTTCGTGATAGCACGCTGACGAAACTTTCCCAGGATTTTGGCCGAAATGAGGGAGGAAAAACTAAAGGTCCGGCCACGCGTGCGGCATAGGTACGAAAAATTTGTGGGTGGGTCAAACCCAATGTGTCGAGTTCCGAAACGAACTGCTAGCAGAATTCCGTTGACTCGCGCTATTACCTCGGTACGTTAGAGGACTCGCTAAGAGTTTCCGCCTTCTCCTGTTTTACAGTAGCTCTTCATGCCTACCTCCGAATTCCTCAAAGTCGCCAGCTACGCCAACGCGGCCGATGCCGATCATCTGAAGGCGGTCCTGCAGGATCACGGTATTCGGGCGTTTGTCGACGGAGGCGATCTGCAGACGTCGCTTAGCTATATCGGCAGCGCTTTGGGCGGCGTGCATGTGATGGTTCGCTCGGTCGATGCCGAAAAGGCGTTGGAGATCAAGGAAGAGCTAAGTCACGAAAGTCACGAGCAGACCGGCGATCCCTGGTTCTGTGGCGCCTGCCAGGAAGTGGTCGATGCGGGCTTCCAAGTCTGTTGGTCGTGCGGCGGCGATCGAAGCGACGTCGAAGCCACCATGCCCGAGGCCGCCGAACTGAATGACGAGGAGGAAGAGGAACCTCTGCCGGACGAGAGCGACCAACCGCTGCCTGATACGGCGTACTTCGACGAGTCGAATCCATACGCTTCGCCGCAAGCCAAAGTCGCAGGCGCCGAGCAGCCTGCCAAGCCGAGCGAGATCAGCGAAGAAGCCGAAGCCATGCTCGTCCGGGCCTGGCGAGCAGCCATCATCGGGCTGACTTTCATGCCGATTTTGGCAAACATCTACTCGATGTACATGCTGTTCGCCGCATTGAAAGAATCGAGTCAATTTACGTCCGAGGGCAATTGGCGATTCAACGGAGCATTCGTCTTGAATATGCTCAGCGGGATTGCCTGGGGATCGCTGTTTTACTTCATGTATCGGCCGGTGGTCGTTTGAGGGTGCTTGCGTGCTTTCCAATTTCCTTCCATCGCCGAGCCTGCGACCATTCGTGAGCCACTACTGGGCGAGCTTCAACAACCGCCAAGTGACGCACGCGATCTTTCCCGATGGATCGGTTGATCTCGTTTTCGCCGCCGACGCGACCTCCGCGGATTGTTGGTTGTTTGGTACTTCCACATCGGCCACCGAGGTTCCATTGGTTGCTGGGACGAACTATCTGGGCGTCCGCTTCCGGCCTGGTCAAGCACGACATTTTATGTCGCTGGCAACGAAAGAACTGACCAACCATCACGAGGCGGCATCCGAGGCGTTGAGGTTTTCCCTGGGAGAGGTACCACAGCAGATCGCGATGCCGACTATTTTTCAGCGTCTCGACAAACTTTTCGAGGATTATTTGGATCATCGTCAGCCCAACGAGCATCGTATTGACCAGGTCATTCGTTGGATCGAGACGAATTCCGGCAATGTCCGCATCGAAGAAGCCGCCGGTATGTACGGGAAAAGCCGCCGGCAGTTGGAGCGAGCGTTTCTCGACTGCGTCGGCATTTCCCCGAAGTTATTTGCATCGATCGTGCGGTTTCAGAACGCTGCCGGCCGGATCGCTTGCCCCGGTGCGTCGCTCGCTGAAGTTGCCCTGGCCAGTGGCTATGTCGATCAATGTCACATGACCAACGACTTCCGCCGTCTAACCGGCACTTCGCCAGCGAGATTTCTAAAACGGCATGTCGCATTCTTGCAAGACGCGACCGACTAAGGGATCCAAACTGGGGTGATTCCCATTTTATCCCAAGGAGTTGTCTCTATGAAATTTTGGACCGGTGTGATCACCCACAAACTAGCCGAGTCGAAGTCGTTTTACGTGAACTTGTTTGGCTGTGAAATCCTCTTTGAAGAGGATTGGTTCGTGCTACTACGGCTTGGCGCGAGCGAACTCGGATTCCTGCGCCCCGAAATGGAAGGCCAGCACCCCCTGTTTCAGAAGGCCCACTCGGGGCATGGTATGTGGATCACGGTGGAGGTCGAAGATGCAACGGCGGAATGCGAACGCATCCGGAAGCTAGGCCAGCCAATTGAACAAGAGCTTCGCGACGAAGCATGGGGCGACCGGCACTTCGTGTTGAAAGATCCAAATGGCATCGGTGTGGATGTGGTGCAGCGGATTGGGTGACCGTTGGATTTTGTTCCTTGGACGGAATTAGACTCCGTGCCGCTATTGGTCGATACGGTTGAGAGAATTCCAGGCTTTCCGTGGGAGGTCGATCCGTACGTAGCCTACACACTGGCGCATTAAAAAGCCCATGCGATTTGCATGGGCTCTTTCAATCGTCTATCGCGGCAAAACGCCTACGAAGGCATGTGCTCGACCACCTTGTCGATCAGCCCGTAGTCGCAGGCCTCTTCGGCGCTCAGGAAGCGGTCGCGGTCGGTGTCGGCTTCGATTTGTTCGATCGGTTTGCCGGTGTGCTTCAGCAGGATCTCGTTCATGCGGTGTTTGATCCGCTTGAACTCGGTGGCGTGGATCAGGATGTCCGAGGCGGTACCCTGCATGCCGGCCAGCGGTTGGTGGATCATCACGCGGGCATTGGGCAACGCGTATCGCTTGCCGGCGGCGCCCGCGGTCAGCAGAACGGCACCCATCGAGGCGGCCTGGCCGATGCAGTAGGTGGCCACGTCGCACGTGACGAACTGCATGGTGTCGTAAATGGCCATCCCAGCACTGACGCTACCGCCGGGGCTGTTGACGTACAGGTTGATGTCGGCCTTGGGGTCTTCCGATTGCAGGAACAGCATCTGGGCGACGATCAGGTTGGCGACTTCGTCGTTCACGCCGGTTCCCAGGAAGATAATCCGGTCTTTGAGAAGTCGGCTGTAAATGTCGAAGACGCGTTCTTCACGTCCGCTTTTTTCCACCACGTAAGGAATCAGAGGCATCGTATTGGCTCCAGTGTCTGGAATGTGTATTGGGCTTGGGAAAGTCGAATGAAATGAGATAGCGTGTACCATTTTCGCCCCCTCACCCTAGCCCTCTCGCCGAAGGGGCGAGGGGACAGGACATGAAAGGAGAGCAACGGTGGGCTTAGTCCTCTTCGCCGGCTTCTGCTGCTGGCGGCTTGGTGAGGATTTCGTCGACGATCCGATATTCCTTCGCCTCGGTGGCGTTCATGTAGAAGTCGCGGTTGACGTCTTTGGCGATCTTTTCTTCCGGTTGATCGCAGTGGGCGGCGAGGATCTTGTTTAGTTCTTCGCGCGTCTTGATGATTTCGTTGGCCTGGATTTCGATGTCGCTCACCTGGCCGCCGACGCCACCGTGCGGTTGGTGAATCATGACCTTGGCGTGCGGCAGGATGAAACGCTTGCCAGCGGCACCACCGGCCAGCAGAATGGCCCCGCCACTGGCGGCCAAGCCGACGCAGTACGTGGCGACTGGGCACGAGAGCATTTGCATCGTGTCGTAGATGGCCATCGTCGAGGTGACGCTTCCGCCTGGGCTGTTGATGTAGAAGTGAACTTGCTTTCGGCGATTTTCGCTTTGCAGGTACAACAGCTTCATGACCAATTCATTGGCGTTGCCGTCGTAGATTTCGCCTTGCAGGAAAACGATCCGGTTTTCCAAAAGCAGGTCGCCAAGGGTCATCTGGCGTTGCCGTTGATATTCGGCATAGGCCATGGCCATGGGCCCGACAGGGGCATGAGGGAATTGTGAATTCATGGTCGTCGATCCTTCCATTACAACGTGCCGTCAAGGACGCCGCGGCACAGGATTAGTCCACCTGCCTGCCCGGTCGCTTCCGGCGAAGCAAACTACGAGAAGTATCCTGTTATTGTCTCCAGTTACCGGGGGAAGACAACCGTAGAAGACACTTAGGAGAGGGGGCGGCGAAGTTTTTGTACTTTCGCTAATCGCTACCAGCCGGAAAATTTTAACTCGGCTAAAGAATTTGCCTCATCATGCCATGAAAAAAGCCCCGATGGCGTCCATCGGGGCTTTGAATGTCAGGGTTCAAGATGCCAATTATTCGGCGTCCTTGGCTTCTTCTTCGGCTGCTGGGGCTGCTTCTTCCCCTTCGCCGCAAATCAGCAGGTTGACGGCCGAGGTCTTGCTTTGCTGCAGGTCGGCATCGACTTCGGTAACCTTGGCTTCGCTCTGGATCAGCTCGATCACCTTGCGTTCGATGATCTGGTTACGCAGCACGTCCATCATGCCGCCTTTTTCCAGTTGAGCACGGATGCGACGTGGCGATTCGCCTCGCTGCATCGCGATCTGCATCACTTCCAGATCGTAGTCTTGCTGGGTTTCTTCGATGTTTTCTTCTTCCGCGATGCGTTCGAGGATGAAGTGTTCCTTCAAGGCCTTGCGGGTCGAAGCCATGCTGTTTTGACGCAGCTCGTTGCGGTGAGCCTGGATGTCTTCTTCGGCGAAACCAGCCGAGCGAAGTTCCATCACGGCTCGTTCCAGTTCGCGAGCGGACTGACGCTTGAGTAGGGCCGGTGGCAGTTCCCAGTCGGCTTCCTTGGTCAGTTCTTCGGTGATCTGCTGACGCAGACGCTGCTGCTGGTAGTAGTTCAGCTGGCGTTCCATGTCTTGTTTGACATAGTCACGCAGGTCCCCTTCGCTTTCAAAGCCGCCGATCTGCTTCAGGAACGCTTCGTCCATTTCTGGCAGTTCGGTTCGCTTGACTTCGAGAACTTCGATTTCCATCTCGACTTCTTTGCCACGCATTGCTTCGTTGGCGGCTTCGTCGCTGATGGTCAGGGTGACGGTCTTCTTGTCGCCTGCTTTGGCTCCGGTCATTTCCTTGCCGAAGTCTTCCCACTTGGCGTCCTGGAAGCTGAGCGTGTCGCGCAGACGGATCGATTCTTCTTCGGCGTGCTCGATCTTCTTGCCGTCGTGCTTGAAGGTCAGGTTGCACACCAGGTGATCGTCAATTTCGGCGGCACCTTCGTACGGAACCAGTGAAGCGTAACGACCCAGAACCTGCTTCAAATGCTTGTCGATGTCTTCCTTTTCAAAGCCGCGGGTTGGCTTTTCGATCTTCAAGCCCTTCCACTTCGGCAGGTCGAATTCAGGGCGAACTTCGATATCGAATTCGAAGGTCAGTTCCCCTTCTTCCGGCAGTTCGATGGCCGAGTAGTTGAAGTCAGGCTCGCTGATCGCCGAGAAGGACTGTTCTTCGGTGGCCTGGGTCATGCTGTCCATGAGCAGCGTCCCTTTGACCTGGTCCTTCACTTCGGCGCGGAACCGCTTTTCGACCAGTTTCTTTGGGGCATTGCCCTTGCGGAAACCCGGCACGGCGGCATTGGGGACCATGTCTTCAATGGCGACGTCGAAGTAACGATCGATGTCTTCACGGGAAACAGTCACCGTGACGTGACGCTGGCACGAGCTAGGAGCGTCGACCTTCACGTCCAAGTTCAACTTCTTGGGGCCTTCCGCTTCAGCAACTGCACTTTCAGCGTTTTCGGTTTCAGGCGAACTCATTCAACGATTCCGCAAAATCTGGGGTGAAAAACAAGAAACCCGGCTTGTAGCTCAGGTCGATCAAGCAATTGAGGTCAATGCAGAATGGGTGGGCTTCTCCTCACCCACGCCGCGAGACTCATCATTGCGTCTCGTGTGAAACGTGGCGATGCGGCAAAGCCTTTGCCAGAAGCCACATCCACCAAATGTCTTACTGCGCTACGCGTGTCGATGGAAACTCAAACACGGCGGCAGTAAGAAGGAAGAGCGGGTGAACGGATTCGAACCGTCGACAACAACGTTGGCAACGTTGTGCTCTACCAACTGAGCTACACCCGCACAGGGAACGTCGTTCCCTCATCTAGGAAAGCACTAGTGTACTGAAAATTCAGAACTGGTCTACCCGGGGCAAACAAAAAACTGCTTGCCAGAGAGGAAAGTATGCGACAAAGGTGTTCTGTTGTCAACTTGATGGCACCCAGAGTCGTTATAACCTTTGTGAAAATAGCTGGTTAGGGCGTTTCGAGTTCGCCTGCAAGCTCGCCCGATGGCATGTCCGCGGAAAGCGAAAGGAGCGTTCTCAATGCCTGCTCCGCTTCTGCCAAATCAGCCGGGGCGAAGAAGTCGTCGTCCACGGCTTGCCCCTAGCGAAAGATGGCTGTCACGAAAGATCGCGCAGCCATCCTACCTCGTTAGATTGCCTGGGCCAATGGAATTAGTCCAAGACGTTCGGCTTTGGGCCAGCTGGCTTGGGCGCTGGCTTAGGAGCGTTCGGATCGGGCGGTGGTGGTTCCGGCCCGAACTTCACTTTGCCACCAACCCAGGTCGTGTACTGCCAATTGGCGTCCACTGGGGTCCAGCCGGCCAGGTAACCCATTTCATCGGTCACGTGGCGTGTTTCGACATACGCTTCGTAGCTGTCCGGCATCACGATGAACTTGAAGTAAAACTTCGAGGGATCGACCGTGCTTAGCAGGCGGCGGAAACGGGAGCGTGGACTCGTGACTTCGTCGATCTTGAAACCTGCGTCTTCCTTTGGCGTGAAGCGAAGCCGCGGGTCTCGCCCCGCCGCGTACATCTCCATGCGGAACCAATCGTCCGACATGGGACGTTCGTTGAAGTCCTCGACAAATTTCTCCGCATCGATCCCTTCCTTAGGGTCCTTGATGTATTTGCGAACGCCACGCTCGGCCTGGTATTCGGCCCGCTTCCTGGCCGAGGCTCGCGCCGGTTCGTCGACAATCGGGTAGACCTGGTTGCCAGTAAGCAGGAAGGCCGCTTCCTTGATCCCATCGGGAGCCGGACGAGGATCTGGCAGGGTGACGACCTTGGCAGCGAGTTGAGCCCGCTCCGGTGTGTCGTCGAGGGTTGCTTCGAGCTTGGCGATCTCTTCCAGCGCACTATTGAGTTCGCTGGAGAGCTTCTCGCGTTTCTCCTTGTTCTCGTCGGCCTTCTTGGCCATCTCCAGCGCATCTTTTTGGGCGATGATCGCCTTTTGCAGTTCTCCCTGCTGCGACTTGAGGATCGCTTCCTTGGCGACCGATTCGGACTGTAGACGCTGGATCAGCATCTCCAGGTCTTGCTCGTCGGGATTGAGGTCTTTTAGCTCTTTCTCGACCTTGAGCTTATCTTTCTGGGCTTCTTCGAGGTCCTTGATCAGCTTTTCCAAGGCCAGAGGATCGATCTGCATG
Source organism: Bremerella volcania (assembly GCF_007748115.1). Lineage (NCBI taxonomy): Bacteria > Pseudomonadati > Planctomycetota > Planctomycetia > Pirellulales > Pirellulaceae > Bremerella > Bremerella volcania. The sequence continues at coordinate 6,388,397 of NZ_CP036289.1, read as the reverse complement.
CTATTGGCGATCTGCTTGACCGATTCCTGCATACCGAGCTGTACCACCACGAGCACGATGATGAGAATGCCGACCACGTTGAACATCGTGTCCAACAGCGAGTCGAGCCCTTCCTCTTCTTCGACGCCTCTACGTTTCGCCATGATTGGTTCGTCTTATCGCTGGGTAGCCGCGCAGAGGGCTACGAATTCTTCGCTTGTTTGGTGAAGTAACTCAAGTCGACTCGGCCGTCGCCAATGACAGGCAACTTACCGTTCTTGACGCCTTTGGCATTCGCATAATTGCGGGCCGTGTTGTAGGTCGAAAGGCCGTCGTCACGGATTAGAAAGACGAGCGTTCCGTCTTTCTGCCCCTTTACCTTATCGAGCATCTTGGCGAAATCAGGGTTCGTATTGAGTTCCGCCGTGCGGACGGGAATGGTTTTGCCGTCTTCGTGAATGACGACGCGGCCATCGTCGCACTCGATGAACGAGGGCTTGAAGCCCACGCCACTACCCCCTGGCAGAATCGAGTTTTCCGCCTCTTTCGGCGGCAGCTTTCGCTCGGCGATGACTTTCGTCAGCTGGGCAATCTCCTCGCGCCGCCCTTTCAGCTCTTCCTCCATCGCGCCCACCTCCTCAGTCAGCGCGGCAACGTTGACTTTGGGGCCTTCGATGGAGATGTTTTGCAGCTTGTTCTGCGTTTCTTCCAGCTTGGCCAGAAGTTCGGCCAGCTTCTTCTTGGCATCTTCGAGCTTCTTCTGTTCGCTCGAATTTTCGCGCTTGATCTGCTCTTCGCGTTTCTTCAGTTGATCGCGAAGCTGCTCCAGCGCGGCCGTTTCGGCCTGGAGTTCCTTTTCTTTTTTCTGGTACTCCATGGCCGCATCGACCGCGTCGTTATCGAGCGACTGGACGGCGATCGTCGCGATCACCATGGCCAGCGTCCCGATCACGCAGGCAAGCACGCTCAGGAAAGGGAAGAGCGAAATGTCTTCCCCTTCGGCTTGTCGTCCCTTGGCCATTTAGCGCCTCCCGTTTCGCTTGCTCTTGGCTTTGCTGCCGCCGCCGAAGCCAAACCATCCGCCGCCAGAGCCGTTGGATTCGACCTGCTGCACCACGACCGTTTCGTTGCCGAGCTTGTTGAGGACTTCGGTCAAGCCGCTGAGGCCTTGCTCGACGCCGCCGAGGTACTTCTGCAGACGCTCCGAGGTGTCGGTCATCGTTTCGTTGACCTTGATGTGCGAGTCGACCGAGGCACTGGCAAGCTGGCCAAGCGTGCTTTGCAGCTGTGCGGCGACTTCCTGCATCTGGTTGAGCTGATCCTGCATGAGGGTCTGTTGCTCTTCCTGACGCTTCTGCATGTCGACCGTCTTGGCGTTGACCACTTCCAGCAGCTTGTTGGTCGTTTCTTCCTGGCTGGTCAGAATCTTGCCGTTGATCTCGTCCCAACCCTTCGAGGTTTGTTCGGTGATCGTCTGGCCGACCAGTTCCAGCTTCTTGACCCACGCCTCAAGCTCTCCTTGCTGGGCGGCCATCGCCTCTTCGACCGCACGGCGGAAGATCTTCGTGTCGTAGGGAGAAGTTGGCTTGTCTTCGGCCTTTTCGCGACCGTCGTTCAAACGACGGATCAGGTTTTCGTTGCAGTACTCATCCACCCAGTTGAGCACCCCTTCTTCGCTCTTCTGCAGCGAAGACATCGGGAACTTGATGATCATGCTCATCACCAGGGCGACCAGGGTCGTATTGAACGCCGTACCCAGACCGCTGAACATCCCCTGCAGCGAGGCCGTCAGCTTGTCGAGGTCGCCACCCCCCAGGGCACCGGAAAGCTCGGTCACGGCCAAGCTGATACCGAGCACCGTCCCGATAAAACCCATGGTCGGGATGGCCCAGATCAGCACCCGCAAGTAAGCGTAGCTGGATGAAACGTTGTTGTAGTCGATCTCCGACTGCGAGGCCATCATCGTCGCCGTTTCCGAGGCGTTTTGACGCACGCGAAAGTGCTGCAGACCACGCAGCACGCGGTTGATCAAGAAGCTTTCACCGTCATGACCCGGCAGCCCTTGGATGTGCTCGACGAACTTGCTGAGCGTATCGACGCGGATCTCTTGCGAGATGTCGGTCGGCAGAACGTCCATCAGCAGATAGTCCTTCTGACGCAGAATCTTGCGATGCTTCATCCACAAGATGCTCACGGCCCAGAAGAACAGGAACGTACTGAGCGACTGAATAGCGACCGCTTGAAAACCGCCGATCCAGAACAGGCCGCCGATGTAGGTTCCCTTCGAGAAGTACATCAGCCCCATGAAGACGATCATCGACACCAGGCCGATCAGACCGGACAACCACAAGTTGACGTTGCTCGGGTCGGTGAAGTCCCCTTCGCCGGACGAACTGCTCGTGGCGGCTGCGGTTTGCTTCTTGGCCGTTGTGGTGCCCTTACGCGCTCCGCCCGTCTTGACGACCGGGCCGGCCGGCGCCGAGGCTGATTCCGAGGAAAGATTTCCCAGGTCGAGACTACCGCCCGAAGATGTCGAGCCGCTACCAAACTCAGGCAGGGAAGGAGAGTCGAGCGAAGGGAGTTGTTCCGGCTCTTCCTGAACGTGAGGGATATGGACACTTTTTTTGCAGTAAGGGCAGTTTCGCTTTTGTCCAGCGAGTTCTTGACGGACCTTAAGCTTCTGACCGCACTCGGGACAATTGAATTGGAAGTACATCTGGACCTCGAAAGGAAACGAAGCGCGACAACCGGTCGCAGGTGAGATTAGGAAGCGGAAAAAGCCAGGGCGAATCTGAGAGAATCCCAGTCGCTTGTTGGGTGTGCGGGTGGAAGGTGAATCCGGGGTGAGATCTACTCACGCACTACTGGCCTTTAATCGTCTTCTTATTGTGCTTAGTAAATTATTCCCGATCAGAGCGATTTGGGGAAAAATTTGGCCAAAACTTGAGATTCATATCGACCGAAATCGATTGTTCCGGGAGTAACGGGGCAAAGATTTCCCCACTACGAACGAATCCCCCTGAAGTCTAGAAAGACCAATTTTAAGAAAAGTTGGGTACTTTCAGGTTTAATGAGGAATTGTTAAGTCCATCGATCTGTGGGATTCGTCCTTCCAGGGATAGATATCCTTCATGGGAAACTTGCCCTAGGTAGAAAAATGGAAATCGTTCGCCCATTGGCTTTCGGGTCGGTAATCGTCGCAGGGCTGTTGCTGCTGGGGTGCGACGTCAAGTTTCAGCGAAATTCCGAGCATCTTCATTACCTTCCCTCCCCGGTCCAACCGAATTCGCCGGTTAGTCCTGGCGAGAAAAATCGAAAGTACGAATTCGAAATCGCTCAACTCAACGATAGCGGAATCTTGTTGCCCAGTGCCGAGGGAGAAGAAGCGGACGAGCACGTCGGCATGAACCTCCAAGTGCTGAGCGATGACCGATGGGGTTTGAACATCTTCCGGGCAAGTCGTTTTCCCGAGGATGACCTTCGCCACGATGACAATCCAACGGTGATTCGTTTCTCTCAGCGAGACGTGATTCCCTATTACGGCGATCTGTTTCGGATAACGATCGACAGCGACCAGGTGCGCATGGAGCAGTGCACTGAGCTGCTACCGTCAGAAATGGTGCCCGCCGCCGGAAGTCGCGTCATCACGATGGATGGTTCCGAGGCCACGTTCTTCCGCAAGCGATTGCATCGACCGGATGGTGTTATCATCCCAGAAGACCCTTTCGAGACGATCGAGCTAGTCAAGTTCGAGACAGATCCCGAATCCACACGGGCCCTGATTCTGCGTAAACGAATGATCGTCCATATCGTCAACGGAACTCCCGAAACCAAGCTGATCGAACCTCCCAAGAGAGAATGGGTAGGCGCTGGTGCCAATTTGCTCGTCGACGACCAACTCGTTCGCGTGAAGCAAATCGTGCAGCCCGACGAGATTTCAGGCGTTGGAACGCCGGTCGGTTGGATCGAGTTAGAACAGGTCGATCTCTCGCAAGTGGAGAGGCATCGTGCGCTGCTGTGATCTTCGCATCATCTTGCTTGTTTTTGTTTTGCTGACGGGCTGCGATAAGAACTCGAACTCGCAAAAACTCGCAAGCCAACTTCCCTCTGTCAGCATTCAGACAGCTGAGGACGATGCCGAATCGCTCACTTATCACTGGGACCATCATGGGAAAGATACGGCTTGCCTGTTACCCATTCCCAATCTGACCTCAAAGCCGGTGACAATGCGATTCCGCCAAGCCAAAATCGACGGCAGCCTGGTCGGCGTTCTCTTTCTCGAATCGGAGTATGCGATTGAAGTCGGAAAGATCCTTTCCGATCAGACCATGATCTTCGTCCGCCCTGGCGAAGTAATTCCGTATCACGATCAACTTTACCGCGTCACATTTGACGACGATTCCCTCGATCTCAAACGCGTGACCCAATTCATTCCCGAAAGCTTTCGTCCCAACCCAGGTCACTTGGTGATACCGTTGACCGAACACCCTGCGATTCGCAGGCGACTCTTTCACCTCCAGCGCGATGACTGGTCGGACTACGAGCGCGTCCGCGTCATCCACATCGCCGAAGACGCAAGCCATGCCAAGTACCAAGGCAAACCCTACTACGATTCGGCTCAAGGGGTATTGGAGGACAATACGATCGAGCCGAATGAGGTCGTGCATCGGTGGGCTCAAAGCACGACCGACGTGGCTGCCATCGTACCGCCGGTAGAAATCGAAGGAGTCGGAAAACTTCGCGGCTGGGTCGCGTTTCGCCAGACGCTGGCCGACAATTGAGATGGGCTGTAGAGCGTTTTTAAGTTAGGTGTAGCGTCCTGGGCGTCGGCGAGGCAAGCTGGGCAAGGCGACCGAAGCAGGCGAATCCTCTAGATTCGTCGATGCAGGTCAACGAAGTCCCGCGCGGCCGCAGCCAGCCAAAGACGCTACAGATGAATTGGAACCGCGCTAGAAGATCCCCATCGCGATCAAGCTATAGCGGACGACAAATCCACCCACGACCAGGCTGACCATACTCATCAGCTTGATAAGAATGTTCAAGCTGGGGCCGCTGGTATCTTTGAACGGATCGCCAACCGTATCTCCCACGACGGCAGCCTTGTGGGCGTCGCTTCCCTTGCCGCCGTGATGGCCCGCTTCGATATACTTCTTCGCGTTGTCCCAACTGCCGCCGCTGTTAGCCATGAAGATCGCCAGGCAGAAGCCGCTGGTGAGTGCCCCCACGAGAAGTCCCAGCACGCCGCCGACGCCCAGCAAGAAGCCCACGGCCAAGGGAGTAATCAGCCCGAGCAGCGAAGGAACGATCATCTCCATCTGGGCTGCCTTGGTACTGATCTCGACCGGGGTCGCATAATCAGGCTCTTCGGTATTGTCCATGATGCCAGGCTTTTCGCGGAATTGCCGGCGGACTTCTTCGACCATTCCTTTGGCCGCGCGTCCGACCGCTTTCATCGTCAGCGCACAGAAGACGAACGTCGTCATCGCACCGATGAAAATACCGACCAGCACTTTCGGATTCATGACGTTCGCTTCGTAATAGGTGGCGAAGTCGCTGAGGCTGGCCTCGTGCACGTTCACAAAGCTGGCCCCACTCGCGACGAACGTCAGACGAGGTTCCCCTTGCTCCGGAGTGATGAGTTGAACCATGTCGGTAGACAAAGCCGCCGGCTTTCCGTCGCTCCCCAGCGCGTGCCATGCCTCTTTGACCTTCACGTCACGAAGATCGGCCGGCATGGGCAAGTAGCCATAAACGCGATCGGTGCCGTCCTGATCTTCCTTCAAAACGACCAGGCCTGGGGCGATCTTGGTAGGCGTATCATACTGGACCTGTGCCGCGACGCTGGTTCCCCAGCGATCGAAACCTTCCCGCACCACTTCCACATAGGCCGCCATCAAGGCCAATGCCGTCAGCGCGGCCGAACCGATCGCAAAACCCTTCCCCGTGGCTGCCGTCGTATTGCCCAGGCTATCAAGCGCATCGGTTCGCTCACGGACGATCGGTTCCAGGTGGGACATCTCGGCGTTCCCCCCGGCGTTGTCGGCAATGGGGCCGTACGCGTCAGTGGCCAGCGTAATGCCGAGGGTGCTGAGCATCCCGACGGCCGCAATCCCCACGCCATACAGACCGAGAGCGAACAGGTTGGGATCGTTGAAATTCCAACCATTGGCAAAACCGAACGATGCCAGCGTTGCCAACGAAATCACAATGACCGGCGGCCAGACGCTGAGCATCCCGTCGGCGATCCCTCCGATGATGATCGTGGCTGGGCCGGTCTCGGACTGTTCCGCCAACTTTCTGGTCGGCGTGAATTCGTCGCTGGTCGCGTACTCGGTCCACTTTCCAATCAGCCACCCGGCTGCGAGCCCGACGATGATGCTTAGCGATACCCCGGGGATGGCAAAGCCAACTTGAAACGACGCCTCCGGGACGGCAGGCATCAGCAAAATGCAGATGAGGATGGCCACGACCATCACGGCCGCCGTGGCCATGTTAATGCCGCGGGAAAGAGCCGCGAGCAGATTCTTCTGCGAAGCGCCTTCCTGCGTGCGAACGAGATAAACACCGATAATCGAGAGAAGCGTTCCGAATGCCGCGATCAACATCGGAACGAACACCGCGCGAATCTGAGCATCGGCGACATCGTCAAAGCCCGCCGCACTAGCCATCTCTGGAGAAGAAAACGCGGCTACGCCCAGCGCGGCGGTGGCCAGAATACTTCCGCAGTAGCTCTCGTAAAGGTCGGCCCCCATCCCGGCAACGTCCCCAACGTTGTCGCCGACGTTGTCGGCAATTGAGGCCGGATTGCGCGGGTCGTCTTCGGGAATGCCTTGCTCGACCTTACCCACCAGGTCAGCGCCGACGTCGGCGGCTTTCGTAAAGATCCCACCCCCGACGCGGGCAAACAGCGCCTGACAACTGGCCCCCATGCCGAAGCAAAGCATCGTAGTGGTGATATTGAACAGCGAGAGATTGAAGATCCACTTCAGCACGCCAAACCAGATCACAATGTCGAGTAGTCCCAGGCCAACGACCGTCAGCCCCATGACCGCGCCACTGCGAAACGCGACTTGTAACCCTTGGTTAAGTGACTTCTGGGCGCCGGCGGCCGTGCGGCTGCTCGCCAGGGTGGCGGTCTTCATGCCGATCCAACCGGCGAGCCCTGAAAAGAAGCCGCCGGTCATGAACGCAAAAGGGACCCAGCGGCTTTGTACCCCGACAACAAATGCGAGGAAGGCAAGAACCGCGGCGATCGCCACGAAGAAGATCGTCACCACCACGTACTGCTGGGCGAGGTAAGCATTCGCCCCTTCGCGAACATATCCGGCGATCCGCTGCATGGTCGGCGTGCCGGGGTCCGCTCGAACCATGCCCATGAAAAAGAAGTAGGCCTGAGTGAGGGCCGCAATCGACGCAAAAAGTACCAACAGCCAGATGCCGAAAAACATGGTGCCATTCCTTTGAAGACCGACGGCAAATTCCAAGGTGTCGCAATCGATGAAAGCCCACAGGCCGATCGACAGGCCAAGTCTAGCGTGGGGTAGTCGTCATTATCCATATTATCGGAGGGGTTTAAACTGGTTTGTGATAGCTTGGACAAGGAAAAACGAGATTAAGTGCGCGTTAAGACGCCTTTTGCGGGGCAGCAAAGTCCTTTAAGGTGAGATGGCCTCATTTCACCGGGAAATTGCGACTTGTGCGGTGTGGAGACGTTTTGGTTTGCTGATGCCCCTGGCACGGTCGTTCTCGGCAGTGTGCTCCATCGCCCCGTTCCCCCCATGTTAGGCAGATTGATTTCCCCTGTGCAAAATTGTTGGCTTCTTTGCGAACAGCGATTAAGCTTTAGATGTTGTGTTTCCTACGTATTGGGTAGGAAAAGTATCCGTGAATCGCTGCATCTTTTGGGGGCGGCTCTGGCGGATCTTGTCTTGGATCATCTCACAGTTGTTTAGTCGATTCGCTGGCGATCGCCAAACTGTAGCGAATCATAGGAGCGGTTATCTCATGAAATGGCACATGGTTGGGCGATTGTTTGGCTGCATGGCCATGCTGGCCTGTTTGGCTCCCGCGGCATACGCGGACAATAAGAAATCCGAGTCGGCCAGCGAAGTCGAAACGGTCGAGATGTTCCAAGCCATCGATAATGGTGACATCGAAGTGAAGTTCATTCCGATGAACTCCGAGAAGGGCACCGTGATCATCACGAACAAGACCAAGAAGAAGATGCGTGTCGAATTGCCGGCCGCGTTCGCTGGTGTTCCGCTCGCTCAGTTTGGCGGTGGCGGCTTCGGCGGTAACAACGGCGGCGGTTTCGGCAACCAAGGCGGTGGCTTCGGCGGCCAAGGCGGTGGCGGTAACCAAGGCGTAGGCGGCGGCTTTGGCGGCAACCAAGGCGGCGGCGGCTTCGGTGGCGGTGGTGGCGGTTTTGGTAATCAAGGCGGCGGTGGCGGTTTCTTCAACGTCATGCCTGAAAAAGTTCAACGCATCAAAGTCCAAGGCGTTTGCCTTGATCACGGTTTGGAAGATCCCGATCCGCAGATCCCTTACGAATTGAAGCCAATCGGTGCCTACACCGAAAAGCCTGGCGTCGCTGATCTCTGCCACATGCTCGGCAGTGGCCAACTGAATCAACGCAGTGCCCAAGCAGCTGCCTGGCACTTGAACAATGGCATGAGCTGGGAAGAACTGGCCAACAAACGCATCGAGCACTTGATTGGTGACGATACCCCTTACTTCAGCCGTCAGGAATTGCAGATCGCTTACCGCGCAGCCGAAGTCGCTAAAGAGCGTCACGCAGCTCGCGAAAAGGCGAACAAGAGCAAGAAGCCGACCGAATCGCTCTCGCTGCTCAGCGCCGAGTAAGACGGACGATTCATTCGAGTCAGCACGATTCGGGGGACGCTCATCGAGCGTCCCCTTTTTTATGCGCTCGGATCCTCATCGACGTTGGCCTGGTCACTCGGCGGGATCGCAAGCTGCGAAGGAAACAATTCCGTGCAGAGGTACTCGAATCCTTCGAGAAAGATCAGCGGCCATGCCAACAAACTGTGCAACAGAAGAGTGAAGATCGACTGCGGTGGCTCTTCCGTTTCATCGTCTTTCGGTGAATGTTTCGCCCTGGCGACGAGGTCGTAAACCTTGTAGAGAAGTGCACTCACCACCGCGCAGCTCAGCCAAACGATAGTGGCCATCATCCAGCCGGCGACCAGCAAACTGACGATCCCCAAAATGAAGATCGAGAGCATCGCCAGATTTCGCCATCCGCGAATACGGGGCTCATTGGACAACGAAACGAGCGAGCCGACTAGCAGCGCCAGGGACATAAGCGAATAAACGATGATCGTACCAGTCACGCCGAGTTCCTTCGGTGCGAACAAGAAGGGAAGGCAAGTCGACCGGACAGTATAAGAGCCGTTAGGCTGCTTTGGGAGTAATTTCCCGGCTCAGATCCTGGTAACGCTCTTTCAAGATCTCCAGCTTGGACTCGTTGAGCGACTCGTGCTCGCGGCGAAGCTCGGCCAGCTGAGCGCGAACCTGGGCCTCGCGGTCGGCCAACTCATGTTTGGCGCGACGCAGCTCGGTGTGATGTTGATCGGCTTCGTCTTCGAGCCGCACCTGTTGTTCCTGGATCTCGAGCTTGGCGAGTTCCAGTTGATGCAGCAGCTGCCGAATCTCGCTCTTGGCTGCCTGGTTCCGGGCATGCAGCGCTTTGTCGAAGTGATCGACGGCGTGGTCCGTTTGTTGATCCAGTCGCCGCCGCAGCGCGGAAGGAATCCGCACGCGAATCTCGGCCCAGGCCATTTCCAACTGATCGCGAATCAATTGCAGCTCTTCAAACGCATACTGCATTTCCTGCTGCACGCCGGCCAGTTCGTTCTCGCGACGAACCAGTTCATCCTGATCGTGTGCCAGCTGCTGTTGTTCCTGCTCAAGCCATTGATGCTGTTGAGCGCGGCTCTGCTCGATTTCTCGCTCAACCTTGGCCGTGTAGGCAGCAAACTCCTTTTCGCGCAGGGCCTGCAGCGAACGAGCGTTCTTCAATAGAGCCCACTGCTGCGCCAGTTGCGACTCGGCCTCGCTCAACTTCTCCAGTCGAACGGTGACCGGCCCTTCCATCTCCGGCTCGACCTCGGGAATGTCGGTCGTCTGGCCGCGCCATTTACGCCGCCATTGGCGAATCTTCTCTTCGATGCTCCACAGGCCGCCGGGGTTCGAGGCCTTCGCTTGGGGTTCTTGCGGGGTCGGCTTGGCGGACTTGGGAAGAGGCTGGTCCATCGCCAGGGCGGCACTTCGCTGCTGACTTTCGAAATTCGCCATCCGAGCATTGAGTTCCGCCTCGCGACGGTCGAGTTCCATCTGGCGATCACGCATCAAGCGGGCCAGTTGATTGATCTGCCGCCGCTGCCAGTCGGGTAATGTTTCGAGATCGGCCGAAGCAAGATCGACCCCTTGATCGTCTTCCAGGACGTCGGCCGAATTACTATCCACCGAGGGTGCATGCGGAGGATCTATACGCAACTCAGGCGAGGCCTGCTCGGAAAGAGGACGCGACGACGGCGTGATATTCGATGGACGGATAGTCGGCTTCATGGCGAATCAAATCAGTTGGCGGCAGTCGAATGGATTACTCGGCCATCCTTTCGCATCGGCATGATGTGCCTAAGAAGTTGAGTTTAACGGCTGCGCAGATTGAAATGCTGAGGGCTAGCAATCCGTTGGCGGTGCTACCAGCAGCCAAAAAGGTGTCGGCGCACAAAAAACGGAGGACGAACGTCCTCCGCTATGCTAGCAGGCGATCTGCGTTGGGCATCAGCGCTTAGCCTTTGGCGGCGTCCAGCGCTTGCTGCAAATTGGCTTTTGGCTGGTTGCCGAGCATCTGGTTCACGACTTCGCCGTTCTTGAAGATCATCACGGTCGGGATGCTCTGGATACCGTACTTCACCGCCAAACCCGGGTTCTGGTCGGTGTCGACTTTGCCGACTTTGACCGAACCTTCGTATTCGGTGGCGAGTTGATCGATCACTGGTGCCAGCTGACGGCAGGGACCGCACCAAGGGGCCCAGAAGTCGACCAAAACCGGCTCGCTCGACTGCAGGACTTCGGCATCAAAGTTGTCTTCGTTAAATGTCTTGGCCATTGGAGGCTTCTCCCGATCAATGGAAAATATGGGGGTTTACTGTCGCTTGCGTCTCATGAGATCAAGTCGAGCCCAGACGTCCAGCATGCCGTAATTCCGAGCCTAAACCAATAGAATCGCGAATTTTAACCAGGTTCACAACCCAGGGGGCATGGTTTTATTATGGGGGGTAACCGAGTCAGGACAACCTTCCGCGGCACCCTCCAGCCGTGCTCTGCTAACTAGGATGCCACTTGGTGGTCAGCGTTACAGGCAGATTGCCCTCGGTTTCCCGAAGTTCCCATATTACGCCACACCCCAGCTGCGAGATGCGCGATGAGCGTCACGATCTATCATAACCCGCGTTGTACGAAGAGCCGCCAAACGTTGACCCGGCTCCAGGAGCACGGCCTTGAGCCGAACGTGGTGCTGTACCTCGATAGCCCGCCTGACGAAAAGACGATCAAAGGACTGCTCAAGAAGCTGGGACTCAAGGCCGAGCAGCTCGTGCGGAAGAAGGATCATAAGGCCTTGGGGCTACCGCAGCCGGAAGACGAAGCAGGCTGGATCGCCCAGATGGCTGCCAACCCGAAGATCATCGAACGTCCGATTGTCGTGGTCGGTAAAGAGGCCCGCTTAGGACGACCGCCTGAGAGCGTTGATGAGATCCTCCCGTGATCGATGGCTACCGGCTGCCAGGCTGCCACAGCATGGTTCAAGTTCCCAATTTCAGGGATGGCTCTAATCAGGTTATACTGCAAGGATTATGGAAACCTACCTAACGTGCGGTCACCATGCAGATTGCCTGCCAGGCCGCACGTTTTTGTCGCCGGCGGCGCTGGTTAGGGCAACGGCGAAATAAAGATATTCAGTATGGCGAAATACATCATTCGCTACGGGGCCATGCGTTTTTTAGGCGTGTTCTCGGCCCGAGCAAAAGATGAATACAACCGCGACGATCAAGTCATCATTCGCACCAAGCGCGGCTTGGAGGTGGGGGATGTGCTATGTGAAGCTACCGACGAGGCGGTCAAGCAGTTGAGCGATCCGGCCTTTGGCAGCATCATGCGGGCCATGTCGGACGAAGACCTCAAGCAGACCGAGCACATGGTCGGAGACGCCCAGCGCGAGGTGGAAACCGTTCGCCGCGTGATCGGCGAGATGGATCTTCCGATGCAGTTGGTCGACGTCGAGCACCTTTTCGGCGGCGAGCGGATCATCGTTTATTACCTGGCCGAGTCGCGGGTCGACTTTCGCGAGTTGGTCAAGGCATTGGCTTCCGAACTCCAGACGCGCATCGAGATGCGGCAAATCGGCGTTCGCGACGAAGCCAAGCTGCTGGCCGACTATGGCGACTGCGGCAAGCCGGTCTGCTGCAACACGCACCTGAGCGAAATGCCGCCGGTTTCGATGCGGATGGCCAAGCTGCAAAAAGCGACGCTCGACCCGACGAAGATTTCCGGCCGCTGCGGCAGACTCAAGTGCTGTCTGCGTTACGAGTACGACACGTACGAAGAACTGCAGCGCGACCTACCACCCATTGGCAGCGACATCGTCACCAACAGTGGCCGCGGTCGCGTTTTGAATCACGAGATTCTGGCCGGTCAGCTGTTGGTGCGCATGGAAGACAACCGCAACATCATGATCGACGCCAGCGACGTGCTGACGGTCCTCAAGCGGGGCAATGGCCAAACCGGGGGTGGTTCCAAACGCGGCAAACGTCGTGACAAGAAGGAAGCCGCGGAAGAGAGCGGCGAGAACACCCAGTCCAACTCAGACACTCCGAAGGAATAACACGGCATGTCCGAAGATACTTATTCCGCCTTCATGCAGCTGCTCAAAGACGATCCACGCTATCGCATGGAAGCCTATCAATTCGTCCGCGAAGCCCTTTCGTTCGGACAGCGGTACCAAGAAGAGCAGGACGAAGAAGCCTCTGAAGAAGAAGATCTGGACCTGGAATGCTTCGAGGAAGAGATCGACGAACTCGAAGAGGATCTCGAAGGTTGGGATGAAGAAGAAGACGTCGAACGCCATCTGACCGGTCAGGTGCTGTGCCAGGCCATCCGGCAGTACGCCCAGCAGCAGTACGGCCTGCTGGCCAAGGTGGTGCTCAACTCGTGGGGCATCCATACCACCAGCGATTTCGGCGAGATCGTCTACAACCTGATTGGCATCGGCATGATGCGCAAGTCGAAATCGGACCGCCGCGAAGACTTCAACGATCAGTACGACTTCGAAGACGCGTTCGTGAAGAACTTTGACTTCCAACTGTCGGAAGAATCAGGACAAGCCTAGTCTAAAACGCACAGGGAAGAAGCATGGCGGCCGCCAAAAACAAACAGGCACCCAAACCGGATGAAGCCCGCAAATCGCCGGTGTACCTTCCCACATCGAACCCACCCAGGCCGCACGTCGCTTTCTTGATCCTGATGACCGTGGTTGCGGTCATCTGGTTCAGCCTGCTGGCGTATCTCGCCCTACAGCAGGTCGGAACGATCTAGAAAAACCTTGACCCCTCTCGCATCGCCAAAGAAGGTAACGCACCCATCGATCCTACGCCTTCATGCGTTTGCGTTTAATGATTCTCACCATGCGTCTGGCGCTGGTTACGATCCCATTCTCTGGGCTTGCGTTCCAGCTCGTGTGGTGCGTGCACGGCACTCGCGTCTTTGGTTTTCTCAGGGGCAACGTCCGACTCACTCTTGGGCTTGGTGATTGCCACGTCGTGCGGTTCAGGCACGCGGTAGATGACATAGATTCCGACCGCCACCAGCGCGGCCATGATGAACAATGCCCAGCCGGGGATCGGGAAAAGCAGGATCGAAATGCCCCAGCCGAGCACGACCGTGGCGATTGCCTGAATCTTGGTGCTCGTCTTGATTCCCTTACGCACTTCCCAGTCGTACAGGATCGGTCCGAAATAGGGCAGATCGAGCAGCAGGTCATTCAGCTTCGGGAACGACCGGACCAGAAAGTAGCTGGTCACTAATAGAAATGGAGTTGCCGGGACGATCGGCAAGATCATCCCCAGGACTGCGAGCGTGAAAAAGATCGCTGCACACCCCAAGTAGAACAGCCGCTTGGTCCACGGGATCTCAGGTACCGGAGGATGAGTCATGGTGAAGGCCGGACCTCTGCGCAGCTGTAACGAACCGTTCCGGCAGGCGTCGGCTATTCTCCCAGGTCGGAGTAAAACGTCAGCAAGTTGCCATCAGGATCGAAGAAGCCAAACTCGCGGGTGCCGAAGGCCGTGTCACGCAGCGTCGTATCGGAAGCGAAGATCCCCAGGGGCTGAAACACGCTGTAAAGGTGCTCGACGTCGCACACGGCGATGCGGATATTGGGTCGTTCGACACGATCCCAGCTCGAGGGATCGTGCCAGCGCAGATGGATTTCGACTCGATCTCGAATGATCGATGCATAGCGTGGATCGTCCGCATCTTGATACGATAGCTTAAAGTCCAGCTTGTCGACATAAAACTGGATGGCGGCCTTCACGTCGCGGGACGGCAGGACAGGGTTCACGGCTTCGAGTAGCAAATCGGGCATGGGGAGGGCAAGCCTTGTTAAGGGGAACGCAGGCGATCGAGTCCGTCTTCACGGTTTGTCGCTACCTCTAACGGTCCCGGTTGATTCATATCGTCTGATATTAGGCTACAGACGAAAAGTACTCCCCGCAACTCTCCATTCAGGCTGCAGACCATGATTCGCCCCTGAACTTCGCACACTTCCCGCAGCAAAGCGACCAGTACTCGGACGCCAACGCTCGACATAAAGCGTACGTGGCTCAGGTCAATTAAGACCTTTTCCGGGTGACGGGACCGCCCATAATCGATAAACAATTCGCGAATCGTCAGACAGTTGTTCGCGTCGCGCATGTTCGAGATCAAGGGAGTGACCACGTGAACATCGTCGACTTGTTCGAACGAAACGAGTGAATGAGATACCTTGGCGTTCATGCTTCCTTGCTCCGCCTTGCATGGTTGGGGTGGGTGCCGATCGCTCGCATCAAGCTAGCATGATCGGTAATCAGAAGTGCCTGATCGGCCTGATCGCAGATAAGTTACGCGGCCGACAAAGCTGACTCAAGAGTATCTACGGAAGCAAACGGCGTTGGGTCGTTAGGGTTTTCTGAGATTAATTTGCAAATTCTGAACATTCCGGTGAGGGAGTCGGACAGGTTGCAGAAAATGATCCGTTCGTCCGCGTTGGGAACTGCCCGACGAAGATTCAGAAACGCGAGAATTCCGATACTGCTGACGAAGTTGACGTTCTGCATATCGATCACTACGCGTCGATGATCGATCTGTTTCACATAGTCGGTCATGCCATCCCGAATCGAATAACAGATCTCGGAATCACGCATTTGTTCGACTTGCGGAGTGAGCACTAGGACTTCATCCGCAATATGGTGGTGGACTAACGTCGGAGCGGCATCGTTCATGGCTGGCCCTTTTCAAAGTGGATCACCTCACAAGCGCTCAATGAGGAGAAACTCTTAACAGAGTTTCAATGATTTAGCATCACCTACCTTTGAGGGAAGGTCAACCGGCGAAATTCGAAAGAAAGGACTTTCGACCGCTTATTTCCCGTGCTGATAACATCCGCAGCCAATGGGTGTTTCTTCGTTTGACAGGCAAGATAGCCACCAGTTGTGCGACCAATGAAGATACTGCTGGGGGGTGAATGGCCTCTTATTCGCTGACTGGGGAAACCCACGTTGGGGCAAGAATCCGTTAAGATACGGTGGTCCGATAGGATTGCGCCCTGCCGCTTGCCGGGCTACACTGTGATACCACCAGGGCTTGTCCCAAATTGCACGAAGTATTCACGCCAAGGAGGGCCGCTGTGGCGACGCCACCGAAACTTTCCGCCACCGGTTTGACGACCGGCGATTGCATCGCCCAGATGAAGAAGCTGCCGGAGGAGTGCATCGATCTGGCCTTTGCCGATCCCCCCTTCAACATCGGCTACAAGTACGACGTGTACGACGATCGTAAATCGGTCGACGAGTATCTCCTGTGGAGCGAAACATGGATGCGGGAAGTCCAGCGCGTTCTCAAGCCGACCGGGGCATTCTGGCTGGCGATCGGCGATGAATTCGCCGCGGAGCTGAAAGTTCTGGCGACGCGCACGCTCGGTCTGCATTGCCGTAACTGGGTCGTCTGGTATTACACCTTCGGTGTGCACTGCAAGAGCAAGTTCACCCGCAGCCACGCGCACCTCTTCTACTTCACCAAGGACGCCAAGCAGTTCACCTTCAACGACGAGCAGATCCGCGTCCCGAGCGCCCGGATGCTGGTTTATGGCGACAAGCGAGCCAATCCCAAGGGACGCGTTCCCGACGATACCTGGATCCTGCGTCCCCAGGATGCCCCCGAAAGCTTCAGCAGCGAAGAGGATACGTGGTACTTCCCCCGCGTGGCCGGTACCTTCAAGGAACGAGCCGGCTTTCACGGCTGCCAAATGCCGGAACAACTGCTGGGGCGAATCATCAAGTGCTGCTCCAACGAAGGAGAGATCGTCATGGATCCCTTTGCCGGCAGCGGCTCGACGCTGGTGACTGCGAAGAAGCTGGGCCGCCAGCCGCTGGGTTTCGAGCTATCCAAAGACTACGCGAAACAAGTGCGCCAGCGTCTGGCCAGCGTCAAAGAAGGGGATCCCCTGGTCGGCGCCGAAAACCCACTCACCAGCGCCCCGAGCACCGCCAAGGGACGCCGACTGAAAGAAACCACGGCCTAGGTAGGGCCCGCGTGTCGCGGGTCGGATACCGAGTACCGCTGCGCGACCCGCGACACGCGGGCCCTACCATTCTACGCTTCCGGCAAACGTTCCCAGACCTCGAAGCGGGTCGGGTACTGGTTCTTCTCGTCGGCGGGTATCTCTTCGGCCGACTCCAGATGCCACTGATGAAAATCGAGCAGCGGGAAGTGCGTGTCTCCATCGGGGATCATGGCGTGTACCTTCGTCAGGTAAAGCCGCGTCGTCCATGGGAGCATGGCCTTGTAGATTTCGGCGCCCCCCACCACAAACGCTTCGTCCGCGTCGTGACACGCGGCGACCGCATCGCCGACGCTGCTGGCGATGACCGCCCCTTCGACCTGGTAGCCAGGATCGCGGGTAACGATGATCGTCGTGCGTCCCGGAAGCAGCCGCCCGATCGACTCGTACGTCTTACGCCCCATGATCATCGGGTGCCCCATGGTCAGGCTTTTGAACCGCTTCAGATCGTGAGACAATCGCCACGGCATGTCTCCGTCACGGCCGATCACCCAGTCTTGGCTGGCCGCGACGATCATCGAAATTCTCATACGGCCACCGGGGCGGAAATGTGCGGGTGCGGGTCGTAGTCGACGAGCTCGAAGTCTTCAAACGTAAACGCGAACAAGTCCTTCACGTTCGGGTTGATCTTCATCGTCGGCAGCGGGCGAGGCTCGCGCGACAGTTGGAGCCTGGTTTGTTCCAGGTGATTCGAGTACAGGTGCGCGTCGCCAAACGTATGCACGAAGTCGCCTGGTTGCAGATCGCATACCTGGGCGATCATCATCGTCAGCAGCGAGTAAGAAGCAATGTTGAACGGTACGCCGAGGAACACGTCGGCACTGCGTTGGTAGAGCTGACAGCTCAACTTCCCTTCCGCCACGTAGAACTGAAAGAGCAAGTGACACGGCGGCAGCGCCATTTGCGGAACGTCGGCCACGTTCCAGGCCGAGACGATCAACCGCCGCGAATCAGGGTTCGTCTTGATCTGCTCGACCAACTGCGAAACCTGATCGATCGTCTCGCCGCTGGGGGTCTGCCAACTGCGCCACTGCTTGCCGTAGACCGGCCCGAGGTTGCCATCGGCGTCGGCCCACTCGTCCCAAATGCGGACCTTGTTCTCTTTGAGATACCGGATGTTGGTATCCCCTTGCAGAAACCACAGCAGTTCGTGAATGATCGAACGCAGATGCAGCTTTTTGGTCGTGACGACCGGGAACCCTTCCGCGAGATCGAACCGCATTTGATGCCCGAATACGCTCAGCGTGCCGGTGCCGGTACGATCGTGCTTCTCGACCCCTTCGTCGAGAATCCGCTGCATCAGATCAAGGTACTGTCGCATAAAAACTCATGTCCCCTCTTCCTCGCAGGGAGAGGGTTAGGGTGAGGTATTTTGAACGGAGTGAGCCTTGGTGAAGAGGTTTCCCACGGCAATCCGTTGTATTCTGAAAGTCGAACTCGGTGGACGGTATCGATCGCGCTGCGCCCCTCACCCTAGCCCTCTCCCCCAAGGGGCGAGGGGACAAGAGCTTAGGACGCGCTGCGTTCACCAGCATGTATGGCAACTAGCTGATCGCTGCTTCGCATTGTCGCATGTAGGCGATGCTGTCCTTCACCAGCGACTCGATGCCAGGCTCGTAGTCGAAGACTTCCACCGAGACCCAACCATTGTAACCGACTTCCTTGAGGGCTTGGAAAATCGGGATAAAATCGACGTCTCCCATTCCTGGGCCGCGCTTGTTCGGGTCGTTGGCGTGGAAGTGAGCAATGTGCGGGTGCGTTTCGCGGATGATCTGCGGGATCGGCTTCTCTTCGGCCGACATCGCTTTCACGTCCAAGTGAATCTGGCAGTTGGGCGAGTCGATCAGGTCCATCAACTCCAACCCCTTCTCCGCCGTGTTCAGGAAGTCTCCTTCGGCCGGGCCGAGCGGTTCCAACGCAAGCGTCACGTCGCACTGTTCGAGCGTAGGCATCGCTTTGCGAATGCAATCGGCGGCCAGCTTCATTGCCTGAGATTCACTCACCCCGGGAAGCAGGTTTCGCTGCTGCGGGCTGCCCAGCACCATGATTTTTCCGCCCAAATCGCGACATAGCCGCGCCAATTCGCAAAAGTAGTCACTCGTCTTCTGGCGAACGGCATCGTCCGGGGTGGTTAGGTAGAATCCTTCCGTCTTGGCCAACAGCCAATGCAGACCCACCACGTCCAGTTCGGCATCTTCGATCTTGCCGCGGATCTCGCCGCGCTGCTTGGCGGTCAAATCGTAGGCAGTCGAGGCGAGCGTGAACGGAGCGATTTCGATCGCATCATAGCCTGACTCTTTCGCGTGCGCCAGGGCCGTTTCCAGCTTCCAGTCTTGGTACGTTTCGTTGCAGATAGCGTAAGGAAACATCGGCTTCTCTTGTCCCCTCTCCCTCGCGGGGAAAGAGTTTGTTGTTCGTGTTGGGAAGTTAAGCGAGCAATGTCCAGCGTCGCTCGCCCCCTCACCCTAACCCTCTCCATGCGAGGGGCGAGGGGACAAGATGAGGAACACTCCGTTCTATGGGATTCGCGCCGCAGGGACAACCATGTGCTTAAAGCGCTTCAGTCAGAATTTGCAGCAAGTCGTCCCGGGTCGGGGTGCGTGGATTGATATTCATCAGCCGCGAAATGGCAAATGACTTGTCGGCGAACTCCGGCAGCATCTCTTCGGTCACGCCCAGCGCACTCAGCTTCTCGGGAATGCCAATGAGTTCCTTGAGCTGTTCCACCTGGCGGATCGCGAGCAAGCCCCCTTCCATGTCGCTGGCGTAATCACAGATCGGATCCAACAGCTGCGCGATCCGAGCCAGCTTCGTCTCGCGCTGCGGCAGGTTGTACTTCATCACGTAAGGAAGCAAGAGTCCGTTGCCGCCGCCGTGGCTGCAATGCACGCGGCCGCCGATCGGGTACTCCAGCGCGTGAACCACCGCCACGCCGCAGTTGGAAAACGCCAGGCCTGCCAGCGATGCGGCGAGCGCCATCTTCTCGCGGGCCTCGCGATTGTGCGGGTCGTGAACGGCCGCTACCAGGTAACGGCCTACCAGCGCGATCGCTTCTTCGGCAAACAACTCGCCGATCGGCGTGCTGCCGCTGTACGGAATCGACTCGCCGGGCTCGGCCGCGATCTCGGACGACTCCTTCGATAGGTACGCTTCGACCGCATGGGTCAGCGCGTCGATGCCACTATCGGCGGTGACTTGCTTCGGGCAGCTGAAGGTCAGCTCGGGATCGACAATTGCCAGAGCCGGGCGCATGAACTGGCTGAGGATGCTCACCTTCATGTGCGACTCGCGATCGGTCAGCACGGCCGACTGCGAGACCTCGCTGCCGGTGCCGGCGGTGGTCGGCATGGCGATCACCGGAATGATCTCGGACGGAACGTTATCCCAGCCAAAGTAGTCTCGCGGCTGGCCCCCGTGCGTGGCCAGCACGGCGGTGACCTTGGCCAGGTCGATATTGCTTCCACCACCCAGCCCGAGAATCGCGTCCGGCTCGAAGGTACCGGCCATCAGCGCTGCGTTCCTGGCGATTTCCAAATCAGGCTCGGCGACGCTGCCGTCGAACACTTCGACCTGAATGCCGTGCTCCTTCAGGTCGTCAACCAGCGGCTGCACCATGCCCAGGCCGGCCAGCGTGGCGTCCGTAACGATCTGAACTTTACGATACCGACGACCAGCGGCCCGCTTGCCAAGTTCGTGCCGAGATCCGCAGCCAAAGGTGAACTGCCCGGCAGAGAAGAAGCTCCAGGATTGTGCCATGTTATCGAATCCTGTCCCCTCGCCCCTTGGGGGAGAGGGCTAGGGTGAGGGGAGATCAGGTGTCTCGGTTAGCTATGGAAGAAGCGTGAACTGCGAGAAGAGAATATGCCGTTAAATCTTAAAAGGGTGAGAAGCGTCATCAGCAGCCCCTCACCCTAACCCTCTCTCCCCTCAGGGGAGAGGGGGACAAGATGTTGGTTAGCCTTGCTTGGCTAGTAGGCGTTCCAGGTACTTGGCGACCAGCGTGGCGTCGTCCGAAGCGACCAGGTGATCGATCTGCTGCTTGGGGACTTCCAGCTTTTCCAGGTGACCGATGATCCGCTTCCAGATGGTGGCTCGCTTCTTCCCTTCAGCGAGGTACAGCTCGGTGATGTTTTCCTGGAGCTTCTGCGTCGCGATGGCGTCTTTGTTGTCGTAGTAACGCTTGATGATGTTTTGCTGATGTTTCGTGTAGGACTTGGCCATCCGGGGCATCCTTTTCGCATTCAAGAAAGCAAATAAGACCGCAAACAGGTGCGGCCGAAAATTCATCGTGACAGAGTCAACGAAACCTGTAAAGCGATCGGCTTTCCTGGCGGCAGAATTCCAGCAAATTTGCCCATAGTATCAGTGCTGGCATGGGCAACTCTGGTCCCCTCGCCCTTTGGGGGAGAGCGTCACGCCGGTCCCTTTAATGCCTATTCTGTATCAATCGTTGGTTTTCCGGTGATTAGACCGGGTAACTATCATTTCTTCGGGAGTTTGATCCGCGAAAGCTCAAGCTTCTGATTGAAATCAAACAAGTCTTCGGTCTTATTCGATTTAAGGACCTCTTTGAATGCATCAGACTTGGATGTCACCAACGCTATATACTCCGTAGAATTTTCGTAATGAACTGTTTTTCCAGCGAGCTGACTTTTGTCGATCATTTCCGCAAAACGGGGTCCATTCGGGGGTATGAGAACCAGCTTGTCATCCGAGATGTTTTTTACGAGCAGAAATCCGTAGGTCGGTTCATCACGATTCCGGGTCTTGGTTTCAAAGAAGATAAAATCGTGTTCACCTAGCGAAGAGAACGTACCGACGTTTGACATAGCCTCAAACTTGTCTTCTGACCTCCGTGACAGTGTCCCAATCAATAGACCGCCGTCAAATCGAGTGGCTGCCTGATAAACGTCGCCCTGAGCGGATGACCACCAGCCACGCATCTCGTTGGTTCGTTCTGCAGACCAACGCTCACCAGGGATTTCGCTGAAATGCACGATCTGGCAGCCAGAAAGTGCGACGACGAGAAGTGATGCAAGCGTTCTCAAATCGACTCCGTCAGATAGCTGAGCGTTAGGAAGCTTCTCCCTAACAACTGTCGACAGTAAAGATTCCTCCTGACGTTCAGGCATTTAACGTAACGTCGAGGATAGTCGCTGGCTACTTCGT
This sequence comes from Bremerella volcania, assembly GCF_007748115.1. Lineage (NCBI taxonomy): Bacteria > Pseudomonadati > Planctomycetota > Planctomycetia > Pirellulales > Pirellulaceae > Bremerella > Bremerella volcania. Next base: position 6,366,349 of record NZ_CP036289.1, on the reverse strand, counting down.
TGTCACTCGTTTTGCATGTGATAATCCGCCGTGGCCCGGCGCGCTTCGCAACCTTCCGGCCTAACCCTCTCCCTTCGCAAAGGGAGAGGGCACCGGCAAGAACTATTCGCCGCAGCAAGGGCAACGTTCCGGCACGATCACCAGCAGCGTCGCGCTGTACTTGGTGGCATCGTAGCCATCACCACTGGCGTCTGGCTGTTCGACATGCGCCACTACCAGGTACTGATCGCCGCTCTTGGGCGTGAAGCTGGCTTCGCCGTTTTCGTTCGTCTTGCGCTCGTACGTTTCGTCGAAACCTTCCTTCAGGGTTTCACGGCGCGGAATGAACGAGACGACCGTGTCCTTCAGCGGCTTGCCATGAAACATCAGCTTCACGGCGATCGGCTTGCCAGGGCCCAGCGGCGCGACGGGGTTTTCGGTCGGTACCAATTCCAACGCGTGACCCTGCGGCTTGTCGAAGCCGGTCAGGTCGCTGGGTACCTGCGAAAGACTGTCGCTGACGATGAAGAAGGTCTTGCCGCTCTTCACGCTTCGCACCGGGTGGCCGTGGTTCACGATCGTATCGCGGGCGTGCGACACGAGGTAAAGGCCTGGCGCGTCGGCGACGTACTTGGCGTTCCAGAAACCTTCCTTGGGGGCATAACCCAAATCGACCGCCACGCTCCTCAGGTCGAACTTCGACCCATCCGGGGCAACGACGTCCCAAGTGCCATCGGCCGGGTTGGCCTTGCTGGCCATCTTGAAGTCGCGATGGTCGTTGCCGTGGTTGCCAAGTTTCAAGTCGACGTAGATGGCATCGCCCGTGCGGACGATGCCGGTGTTGGTTTCGACCCAGGTGTCGTGGGCTAAAGCGCTGGTGGCCATCACGGCAACCAGCAGAGTCATGGTAAGAATGCGTTTCATATCGTTTACCTTATGGGTAGATGGTTTTGAAAATTAATAGTCGCCGATCACTTCGCCGCCGCTACCGCTGTAGATCGCGCGGTTGATCGTCAGGTCGATCGTCTCTGGCAGAAACTGCACCGAGCCGTCACCGAATAGAACTTCCGCGCCGCCTGGGTGAAAACTGCGGGCCGCGAAGTAGCCGGTGAAGTGAGTCACCACGTCCGGCGTGCGACTGTTCGGGGAAAGGTACCCGTTGGTCGCCGAGTTGATCGCACCGCTGAACGCCCACGTCGTGCCGCGGCCGCGCAGGGCCGGGCTCTCGCCGCCGCGCCAACTGGTGAACTGGTTCCAGAACGAGGGAACGTCCGGATTGGCAATCATTCCATTGCCATCGGTGTAGCTGCTCCAAGGGCTGCCGCTTCCATCCATGCCGCGAACCGAACCCATGCTCGTTCCCACGCCGCTCGATCCGTTGAGGGTCTTTTGATACGGAGCCTTCGGCAGCTCTCCCGCGGCCAGCGTCGTATCAGGCCCCACGCTGCGAACCGTTTCATTCATCAGCGCCGTGTTGCTCAGGCCATCGGTCAGTGCAGAGAACTTGCAGCCGCTGGGCTCGAAGAAAGGACCATCGGTCCGCCAGCGGAAGTCGTAGTTCGTCCCGGTACCGCTGCCGATGCTCACCATGTAGTTCAGTCCTCCGTAGGTCACTGGGCCGCCACTGGTGGTCAGCGTGGTGATCTCCGGAGCTGGATCGCTCGGGCAAAGGTAAACGGGAATGGGCGTGGCGAACGCACTGGCGAACAGCGGGTTGGGGATCTTCTCGCTCCAGCTGCCGGTGAAAGCGACTTCGGAGAAGTCCAACAGATCGTACAGATTGCCCTGTTCGATATAGGGCAACACACGTGCCTGGACCGAGAAGTCGGCGTCGCGCTGACCAAACCGAGGCAGCACCTGGTGCGTCGATTCGTAGTTGTGCAGAGCCAACCCCAACTGCTTGAGATGGTTGGTACAAGTCATCCGCCGAGCCGCCTCGCGGGCTTGTTGCACGGCAGGCAGGAGTAGCGCGATCAAGATTCCGATGATGGCAATCACCACCAGAAGCTCGACCAGCGTAAAAGCTTGTCGTCTTTTCATGATTATGTATTGAAGTAAGTAACATGTTTTAAGAAATGAAAGAGAAATGATTGGCAATTCTTGTCCCCTCTCCCTCGAAGGGAGAGGGCTAGGGTGAGGGATTCACGATCGCGCGTCGACGAACATCGTGCGTCGCTATTCATGCATCGATCAGGAACCCATACCCGCCACGCAATTCGATCTGGGATAACCCCCCTCACCCTCTCCCCTCAGGGGCGAGGGGACGGGAAGGAGTGCGCAGCAGCGAACCTTCACCAATCAGACTTCGAGAAACACGTTAGACCCGCGGCGGTGGCGGGTCGGGGGGGGCGCGGAAAGAGGTAGGCCGCAGTAAAGAATCGTGGGGCATGGCTTCGACGTGCAAAGCCACCAGTCGTCCGGCACCCAGATCAAATTCCAGGACCGGCGAGTAAATCAACGTCACGCTCGCCAAAGCATGGCACTGCATCGCATTGGTCAGCGAGAAAGGACGTGAAGCAGGAGCCTCTTTCGGCTCGCTCTTGGTGAGCGAGCATGAACCGCCAGCACACGCTGCCTCTTCCGTCTTCTTCTGCGGCGAAATCCCTCGCAACGTGCACTGGGCGGCGTAAACGTCTGGTTTCAGCTCCTGCGAGCCGCAGTATTCCGACGACGAATCGATCGTCTCCTTCAGCGCGGCCAGGAAGGCCTCTGGCGGCTGAACCGCATTCTTCTGAGCCCAGGCCAGTTTCTCCTGGCGGCTGAAACAACAGCAGTGGTTCCAGCAGTTACCGGCGTTACGGCAGGAGCAAGCGTGATCCTGGCACATGAACGGGATGCTGGTGTCCTTAAAATTTGGTACCGAGATGGTGATGCCCGCTCCCCATAAGACCATGGTGCCCAACAGGATAAACGTAAGCGTACGTTTTCCAAGGGACTGATCGGTTAGCTGATGCCAGGCGTGCATCGCGGGCGATGGACTTTCCGGGGGGATGAAATGGCGGTGGGGTCCCGGTTTTCGGGAAAGAACCGATTGTAATACTGCTGCTGTGTGGGGGCAAGTTTCACAAACTCACTAGCGGGACATACGCCCCAAGGTTTACCATAGATAGTAGCGATGCAGGCAAAAACATGCCGAAAGTCGCTGACTTGGAATTCGTTCAAGAAGCGAAAGAATTCAATAACGTGAAGCAAATTATCGCCATCGTGAAACCTTATCTGGCCGAGAAAGTGCTCGACACGCTCAGCCGCGCTCCGCTGGAAGCATTGAACGTCCGCGAGGTGAAAGGTTTCGGTCGGCAGAAGAATTATCTCGACGAGTACAGCGAGAGCGAATATTCCAAAACGTTTCTGCCCAAGATCGAAATCAGTATGTGGTTGGATGATTCGCGAGTCGAGGAGACGGTTCGCAAGATCGTCGCGGTCGCGCGTAGCGGCCGAATGGGGGACGGAAAGATTTTCGTCCTGCCGATGACGTTCGCCGCGGACATGATCGACTTCGCCGAATACGAAGCCCGGCAGAAAGAAACCTAGCCCCGGTCGTCGATCAGGCCGGAGTATAAGGAGTCCAAGCCATGCGACACCTACTCATCGGTTTGATTGCCCTGGTCATCTTTCTCATGTTGGTCCTGTACGCCTCGGCCAAGATTTGGGGTGAGGAACCGCCGACCCGCGCGGCGCCCCCAGTGGAAAGTGCCTTGCAGCTAAGGCTTGCGCCGCGCAGCGTCCTGGTCTTCGATACCCTCTACAGCGGCCGGACCCGCGTGAACCCCGTGCAGCGGCAACTGCTGCGCGAGGGATACGGGGTCGCGGGAAAGCTGCCGATCCTGCCGGAGAAGCGCGACGCGAACTTAAAGGATGCCGCCGGCAACGTGCTGCCGTCGGCCAATCCCTTGCGTAACCTGAGCGGCCCGCTGCTGGGAACCGAGCGCACCACGCGCGATCCGCTGATGCGGAACCGGCTCTCGGCGAGTGAACGAACCGAGCAGCAGCTTTACCGCGGACCATCGCACCCAGGGATGATCGCCCCGCGAGCCCAGCAGCAGCGGTCGACCCCTTCGGCGCGGGACTTGGGGCGGTAGGGTTCGCGTGTTAAGACGTGGACCACGTTCACGCGTGAGATCCTTCGGCCGCCCTTTCAGGGCTTAAGACATTGTTGTTGGTCGCCAACCAGGGGCTCTTGCGCCCCTGGCTATTATCTGTCGCCCCGTTGGGGCTCAAGAGGATGCCGGGAATCGTCGGAAGCTGCCACACAATCGCGGGTGACCAATTCGCCTCGGGCGTATCCGTGACCATCCGTGCAATCCGTGGTTAGCCCTCTCTTCTCTCTCCTAACCAGCAGCGGCCTTGTCGAAGATTTGATCGTAGCGGCGGCGCGTTTCGCGGGTCATCTGGCGGCACTCTTTCAGCAGCGTGGCCGGGTCTTCGTAGTCCAACAGGTAGGCCAGCTTGGCGACCTCCAGGCGTTCTTCCGGCAGGTCGTGCCGGGCCGTGGTGTTCATCAGTCGCAGCCGGGCTTCCACCATGCGGAGGAACTCGTACGCTTTGTGGAAATGGTCGTGGTCTTCCTGGCTGAGATAGCCTTTCTCGTGCAGCAGCTTCAAGCCGTCGAGCGTGTTGGGGACCAGCACTTCGGGGCTCTCGGCCAGGTGCTTCATCTGCAACATCTGCACGACGAACTCGATGTCGACCGTCCCGCCAGGGCCGCGTTTGATGTTGTTCTTCGACGCTGTCTCTTCCATGCGGGTACGCATCTTGCGAATCTCGTCCGCGTCGGATGGCTTCCACGGATGACAGGCGATCGCGTCGCGAATGGTCTTCTCGGCCGCTTCGCACCCGGCCGGCGGACCGAAGATCGGACGGGCCTTGGTCAGTGCCTGGCGCTCCCACAGTTCGCCGCTTCCCTTGGCGTGGTAGTTGAAAAGATCTTCGAGCGTGACGGCCATGGGGCCGCTCTTGCCGGTCGGACGCAGCCGCGGATCGAGTTCATACAGCCGACCATACGGCCCCAGCTCGTTGACGCTTTTGATGATCCGCTGGCCGAGCTGGCCGAAGAAGTGCTGGTTGGTCGTGCTGCTTGCGCCGCGATGCCGACCATCGACGACCGTGTTCCCGTTCCCTTCGTAGACGAAGATGATGTCGAGATCGCTATGATAGTTCGGCTCTTTGCCCCCGATCTTGCCGAGCCCCAAAATGATCAGATCGCACGGCTTACCGTCAGGCAGGCGCGGTTCGCCAAAGCGGGCCACCAGCTGGCGATACTCACGGAAGACGATTTGATGCAGGCACACTTCGGCCACGTCGGAAAGAGTTTGCAGCCGCGTGTGGAGATCTTTCTTACGCAGAATATCGAGCACGCCCACACGCAGGTGCATCAGGTTTTTGAAGCTGTGCAGGATCGGCATGATGTCTTCCGCCCCGCGGCACAGCTCCAGCACCATCTCTTCCAGCACGCGGCGGCTGGGCAAGCGGTCGAGCATGAGCGAGTCCATCAACTCGTCGATCATGCCTGGGTTGCTGATCAGCACGTTTGACAGGTAGGGACTGCCGGCACAAAGCCGCACGTACAAATGCAGCGTCGCCGGATTCGCGCTGAACAATTCCCACAGAACTTCTTTACCCCCGAGCGAATCACTTACCTGGGCCAGGTTCACCAAAGTGGAGTCAGGATCCGGCGTCTGTGAAATGGCTTCGAGCAGTTGCGGCGCGATCGCGGCCAGGAAGTGCCGACAGCGACGCGTCGAAAGAAAACGCACCCGTTCGCGCGTCAGGGCCATCACATTTTCGTAGGCGATCTTCGGATCGTGGAAGCCAAAGTCGGAGAGGGCTTCGTCGATCGCGTCGGCGGTCGGCTCGGGATCGAGCACCAGGTCGACCACCGGGGCGGTTACCTCGTCATCGGGGAAGGCGTCGTGCAGCAGGTGATCGAGGATCTTGCGATTGATCTCGGTCTTCTCTTGAAAGTCGGCCTGGAACTTCTTGAGCGCGGTGCCGTCGGAATCGTCGACGTATCCCATCCGCATGGCCAGCTTGTTGCGCTCGAGCGCCTCGCCGGGGAGGGAATGGGTTTGCAGATCGAACATGATCTGCAAGCGGTGTTCGACCTTACGCAAGAAGCTGTAGTTGTCTTTCAGGATCGAACTTTCCTGCAGCGTCAGACAACCCACTTCTTCCAGCGTGCGAATCCCTTCGAGCGTATTCGGCATGCGAATCTGCGGCAGATCGCCCCCGTTGAGCAGCTGCAGGAACTGAATGACGAACTCGATATCGCGAATGCCGCCATGCCCTGTCTTGACGTTGGCGTCGACCGCGCCGGCGCCGGTGGCACGTTTCTCGATGCGGCGTTTGAGTGCTTTGATGCCGGTGATATCGGCGCGGCTGAGATAGTTGCGATAGATCCACGGTTCCTGCTTTTCGAGAAACTCTTGCCCCAGGGAACTATCGCCGGCACAGGACCGTGCTTTGACGAACGCCTGGCGTTCCCACGTGCGGCCCAGGATATCGTAATAGTGCAGCCCCCCGTCCAGGCTGTTGATTAGTGGGCCGCGACTTCCCTCGGGTCGCAGCCGCATGTCGATGCGGTAGGGGGTGCCGAGTTCGGTCGGTTCGGTCAGCAGCTTCATCAGTCGCTGCCCGACGCGCTCGAAGTACTCTTTGTTGGTGATCGATTTCTCACCGTCGGTGCTGCCTTCGCCGTCGTAGAGAAACATCAGGTCGATGTCGCTCGAATAGTTCAACTCCGAGCCTCCCAGCTTCCCCAGCGCGATCACGCAAAACCGCGGCGTGCTTGCCTTGCCGTTGCGACCATTTTTAGGCGTGGGGTTGCCGAATCGCAGCGAGACCAGTTTGCACGCGGCGCGGTAAGCGGCTTCGATCAACGCATCGGCCAGAAACGAGATTTGCCGCGTGACGGTTTCGATGTTTTGATTGCAGATCAAGTCGCCGTAAGCGATCCGCAGCGTCTCGCGCCGCTTGTAACGCCGCAGCGCCTTCATGATCGCTTTCTCTTCGTTTAGTAGCCGTACCTCGGAGACGATCTCGTCGACCAGGTACTGCCGCGCCGCAGGCTGGCCGTCGGTGATGCGAACCAACTCGAAGCTTTCCGGATCGTTGATGATCTGATCGCTGAGACTTTGACTGGAGCTGAAGATCCGGACCAGCGTGGTCATCGAACTCGAATCGCGCTCGAACAGCGCGGCAAGGCTGAGTGGACTGCGCGCTCGGCTGAAGAGTCGCTCCAGATTGTTCAGCGCCATATCGGGATCGCTGCAGCCGGGCAGCGTTTGCGAAAGCTGCCCGCACAGGGACGCTTGCAAGTCGATGGGCAAGTTCAACCGCACGAAGCTGTTCAAGTTTTCTCGGCCGCGCGCCGTGTCAACAATCTTCAGTTGCGAAAGCCACTCGTCTGCGTCCTGAGAATTATCAGCAAGCTTCGCGAAATCAGATACGGTCATAGTCGCTTCGAAAGAGCCGCTGGTGAAAGTGCTTCCCCTGGGGATTGCGTTAGTCTGCCTGGGGCGCGGAAAGCAGCGCAAGTGCAATCAGGGTCGCGAAATCGGTGAATTCGGTAAACTTGTATTCTAAGCGGAAAGCGCGCGTTCCGATAGCAAGCAAGCAAGGAAGATCGTGGCAAAAAAGTTGACATTTCACGCCTGACGAGAATTCGTCAAACTAGGGCAGAGAGTTTTCAGTCTCAAAGAATCTTGTCCCCTCTCCCCGCAGGGGCGAGGGGACAGGAATTGATTCTTACTAAACACTTGCCCCCTCGTTCGCCTACGGCGACTTAAAAGTCAAGTCCTTGCGAAAAATTTCATCCGGTAAATAATCAAATTCAGACAGACCGGAAAACAGTATTCCTCGGGAAATTGTGGCCTGTTTATAATCAAGGACGCCGACGCGAACTAAGCTTGCAAAAGACGAGCGGCAAATGCTCGCAGCGGTACGTCATCGAGATCAGGAGGATCTCGCCGCCTTAAACTGAGAAGGAGTTTTCATTGCTTTCGATCCGTCCCAGAGTTGCTGAGCTGGCCTTTCAGCTTTACACGAGGCCACTTCACCCCGAACTGTTCGAAGCGTTTCAAACGCGAACGGTCCAGCGGGGAGGGTACACTCTGAAGATGGATATCACCAACTGCGGCCATGTTCTCACCTGGCGGCACGAAGGGCTCACGCTGACCGAAGTTTGCACCTCGGCTCATCAAGAACTGCCGACCAAGCGGCGGATCATGGCCTATCAAATCAAGGGACGACGCAGCGATCAATTCGAGTGCCACGGCATTCGCTATCAAACGACGTTTCAATTGGAAGGCGTTTCGACCAAGCTTTTCCGGATGTGCCAACGCGAACTTTGCAACGACGATCGCAAGGTTGGGCTCGTGCATGAATTCGATTCCAGCGGCCGAATGAACATGGGGGCCGTCAGCTACATGAACGCCGAGACACGCAACCGTAGCGTCTTCATCCAAGCGTTTCACACCTTTCCCGACGACCAGGCCATCGTCAAAACGGAAACGTATTTCCGTTTGCCAGGGTAAGCCGCTTCCACGGGTGGCCGCAGGCCACAAGCGGCTAGTGCATCAGGTTTGTCTTAGATAGAACGATTCCACCTTCAACCAGCTCCATGCCTGAGCCGCTTGTCGGCGATGCCGACCCAGAGATGCTCTCTGGGCCACCCCTCGTCACTCCAAATCTCGGCAGAACGGTAGCACGGCTTCGCACATCGCCTCGGGGTTTTCCATGGGAACCATGTGTCCCGCGGCGGGAATCTCGACGAACTGGGCACCTGGGATTTGGGCGGCGAATCCTTTCATTTCATCCGGTGGGCTGATCACGTCGTGCTCGCCGCTGATGACCAGCGTGGGAATGTTGATCTCCGGCAGCCAACTTTCCACATTCGGCCTTTGGGCCATGCCGCGCTGGGCGGCGGCTACGCCGCGGGGATCTTGCCGCAAGATCATTTCAGTCAGAGCCTTGGCCACTTCCGGCTTTTCATGGCGGGTATTTTCCGAAAGAAGCTTGGGCAGCATGTTCACCGGCACGTCACTCATGCCAGCCGAAAGGACCGCCTCGGCGGCCATGCGACGAGCCCGGGCTTGCACCTCGTCGTCGGCGATGGCCCGCGTGTCGAGCAGGATCATGCGGCTCAATCGATCGCGATGCCGCTGCCACATCTGCCACGCGATATAGCCCCCCATGCTCAGCCCGGCGAAGGTGACTTGCTCTGCGATATCCAACTCATCGAGAATCGCGGCGACGTCATCGGCGAACATCTCCATCGGAACGATCTCGCGATAACCATCACTCTCGCCGAAGCCGCGCAGGTCGACGGCAATTACCTGGTGCTGCTCGGCCAGCGGCTCGAACACGGCGTCGTACATGTGATGGTCCAGCGGAAAGCCATGCACCAGCACCAGCGGACTCCCCTGGCCTGCCGTGCGAACATGAAACGAGGTGTCGCCGATTCGCAGTTTATGGTCCATGGAGTTGCTCCGCAGGTTGAAGTCACGATGGTCTAACCGTAGTTCATTGTGACAAAGAACGATCGATTTGGGAAACTCGCCCCGAGTTCTGTCCCCTCGCCCCTGCGAGGGAGAGGGGACAAGAAGAAGCATGTGCCGTCAACGAATTTCGCTGACTCAAAAATTAAGACGCCAGCTTCCCGATCCACTGCATCATCAACACGACGACGATCGGTGCCCAAATCCAAAGCGACACCATGTTCAAGTTCCAGGCCGGCAGTCCGCGGCGCAAGCGCCATAGTTGAGCGATGCGATAGGGGATCTGAAAGAGGACCACGCCGAAGATCAGAATGCCGGCCGGGTTGAACGCCAGCGACGCGCTCAGTTGGCCGTGCGCCAGCGAGATGAAGCTGCGCGTCAGACCGCAGCCGGGGCAATCGATGCCGGCCATGTTCTGCATGCTGCACGTCGGCGGCAGCGCAATGTTCAGCCACGGGATGACCACGTCGGTCGGTCCGTCGGTAGTGAGCAGAAACGACAGCGCCGTCACCAGCACGGCGATGCTCAGCATGATGATGTGGAAGGTCCACTTCGGCCGCGGGGCGTCACTCTCTAGCGGCATCACGAGGGAAGAACTCACAGCTTCCCCTCTTGCTTGTACTCAGGGAAGTGCGTGTCAGGGCTGTCAGGCAGTTCGATGGCCTCGAATTCGATGTTGTTTTCCTGGCACTTCTTGGCGAACTCGTGGTACTTCTTGCGAATCATGCCGGAGTGCGGGATCTGCATGGCCGCCATGCGTTGATACTTGACCGCCGAAGCCCAGTCTTTTTTCGCGGCATGACAGTGCGCCAGGGTGTCCAGGTAAGCACCGTTGCCTGGCACCATTTCCAGCGAAAGTTCGCTCGCCTCGATCGCGTGATCGAAATCTCCGTACGTGTTGCAGACGAGCCAGGCGTATTGATTGCAGTAGTTGGCCATTTGCGAGCCTTGGGCTCCCATGAAGTCGTCGCCGCGGCTGTTCTGTTTGAAGATCTCGTACTGCTTCTGGAACTTCTCGACAAACGGCTTGTAGAAGTCGATCGTGTGGTCGATGTGTTCCTTGGCCTTGGCTTTCCACATGTCGTCCTGCTGGCCGACGCGGTATGATGCGATCAGAACGTCCGCTTCGTCTTCGTAATACTTGATCGCCTTGTCGAGGTCCTTCTTGGCCGCGGTCAGGTCTCCCCGCTTCTCGGCGGCGGTGGCACGGAACAAATAACTACGCGCCAGAAACCGCGAGATCGCTTCGTCGCGATCCGCATTGAGGGGGTTGTTCGGGCCGAACTTCTTCTCGACCGCTTCGACCCACGGCCACATCACATCGGCCGCTTTGTCGGGGTAGCCGAGGTCGTTCTCCAGTTCGCCCAGTTGCATGCGGGCCAACATCGATTCGCGCTCCAGCACGTCGTCGAAGCTGTCGATGACGTACTGGTACTCGCTACGGCTCCAGCGGAAGGTGCCGCGGTCGGAAAGGGCCTGGGCGGTCAGGTAATGGCTGTCGTACGAATCAGGCTCCAAGCTCAACGCGGCCTTGGCGTACGCTTCGGCCTTTTCAATGTTGTCTTGCACCAGTTCCGATTCGGCGAGCAAATACAACAGCGAGGGGTTCTCGCCAAACGGGCCGCCAATCGGCATGCCGTCGAGCGCCGGGGACTTCTTGGCGTGATACTCGGCCAGTTGTCCGACCACCGAAGGCCCTTTGCGATCCAAAAACCACGTAGTCAGGTCCAACAGTTCGCTTTCGGAAAACTTGGCACTGATGCGAATGACGTCTTCCATCGCCGCCAAGGCTTCGTCTTGTTTGCCTTGTTGACGCAGCTGATCGACTTCCCAGCGGACCAGGTCGAGCACGACCTGCTGACTGGTCAGCCCGGGCCGCGTGGTGAACAGGTCGATCTCATTGGTGATCTGGTCTTCCCACTGGGCAATCGCCTCGCCAGGCTGGTTCAAGCTGGTGCGGAAGACCTTCAGCCAACTGGGACCGACGCGAGGACTATCGCCGATCCGATCGCTGATGATCTCGATGATCTGCGGCTTCTCGTCGTCCGAGGCTCCTTGAAATTGAATGGCCGCGGCCAGGGCAGCTTCCTTCGAGAGGACTTCCGAAACGTCGTAGCGGCTGATCCGGCACAGGGCGCTTAGCGCGTCCATCGTATGCAGACGCGACAGCTCGCCAATGCGGCTGCGGCGATTGTCGACGTTCAAGTTGCCGTAGCGATTGAGGTAAGCATTGACCTCGTCCGAGAACTCTGGCCGGGTCCATTCGATTTCAACACTGCGGATGAGATACTGCGCACGGCGGGCAATCTCCAAATCGGGATCGCGCATCGCGCCGAACAGCTGATCGAAGGCCGCGATTCCCATGCGTGCCAGATCGGACTGGGCGCGTTCGCGAACGGTGAAGTTGCGGTCGCCGAGCTGGGTGATCAGGGCCTGAACTTTTTCAGGGGAGGTGGCGGCCGCCGACTGCGCATGGGCAGTGCTTTCCGACCACGGTCCGAGCATCACTACACAGACCGCAGCTACCAGGAAGCCGAGCCGTACATTCCAAGGCATAGATCGTTCCTCGCCATTATCTAAGTACTACAGCGCCGGTATGAATCCATCCGAAGCCCTGAAGGGGCGACACATAATAGCCAGGGGCGTGAGCCCCTGGACAGGCAATCTCAACAAAGTCTGAGCCCCAACGGGGTGACAGAACCTCTAGCTTGGGGAAGATTCTGTCGCCCTTTCAGGGCTATCGCTTCGTAGAAAGCGTTCCAGGGGCCTATGCCCCTGGCTATTATCTTTCGCCCCGTTGGGGCTGAGAGATCATGAATTCGATCCAACGCTGTCGCTTTAGGGACTCTCTAAGGATACCCCTCAAGGCGGCCCAGAAACAAGGCAAGAGTCGCAAGTCAGCAGCCGATAGGTCCGAGGGGATGAAGCGATCGGGGCCTAAAAAATCCATATCAAGTACATCGTAGAGCCAGGAAAAGCCGAGAACGCCGGGGGGTTAGATGCGGCTGTTTTCCATCTGCTCGATATACTGTCGAAGCCGTTCGTTCTCGTTTTCCACGTTCTTTAGGCGCAGCATGTTCTCGACGCGCTTGGTCAGTTCGATGCGATTGACCGGTTTCGAGAGGAAATCGTCGGTCCCGGCTGCGACGGCGCGTTCGATGTCGCCCAGTTCGTTAAGCGCCGTAACCATAAGTATCATAATACCTTTGGTCGATGGATCGGCCTTCAACTGCTTGCAAACCTCGAAGCCGCTGAGCTTGGGCATCATCACGTCCAACAAGATCAAATCAGGCTGGAAGCTGGCGACTTTGTCGAGCGTGTCTTGCCCGTTGACGGCGATTTCCGTTTCGCAGTCGACGCCGGCCAAATAGGCCTCCAAGAGTTCAACATTGGCTTGATTGTCGTCGGCAATCAGAATCTTGTAGCTGTCCGCCATGGTTCTCCTCAACTTACTGCCGAATGCGCGAATCGATCCCGTGATTATAGAAGCCAAGTCGATTCGCGGAAACGGCTGATATCGGCCCAGGCAGGCAACTTAGTTGAGGTTTCCCGCGGGGTGATTAGGCTGGAAGGTATCTACCATGCTTTGCTTCCGAGGATACCCAGCCGTGAATTACCGTCTTTTGGTACGCATACCGACTGTTTTGATTGTCTTGTCCAAGATGCTGTTTGTGGCCTGTCTGATCGTTCAGGCCGCGGGCCCGGCCGGTGAATCCCCAGAGATCGAAGCCGCTCGCCTGCGGATCAAGTTGTACCAGGGGCAAGAGTACCCGCTGCAGCGACGGCTACTCAACTCGAAGATCAACATCGCCAAGGCCCAGATCCAATCGTACGAGCGACAGCTGGCCGAGTACGAGCAGTTCACCAAGTTCAAATACTCGGCGCCCCTCTTCGGACAGTTAGAGTTCACCAAGGTCGGACTTGTCCAAGCCGAAGAAAACCTCAAGAATTTGATCGAAGAAAAGTCGCTGCTGGAGCGCTTCCATCAAGACCGGATGCGCCTAATGCAACTGGAACTGCAAATGCTCCAGCGCAGCGGACTATAAGCAATTTCCATTCATGGAAATCACCCTGCGTCTTAAGTGTCGTCTTCCAGCGGTTCCATTACCGCTACGCTGGCCGTGAAGCCATGTAGGAAGTTCTTGCCAGCGACTGGGCCGATTTCGCCGGCGGCGAAGAAGCCGGCGTTGGGGATCGTGCCGAACGCGGTCTTCAAGCAGGTTGCATCGTGATGCGGTTCGCTGAAGAGCTTCGTTCCGCGCCCATTGCAGGTAAACGTCAGCACCGAGGTGGGCGACGACCCGCTCTTCTTGATCTCGGCGGTCAGCTGCTTGAGTTCCGCCGAAGCCGAGAACTCGTCGCGCACGTGGAACTGCACCGTCTGACCAGGCTTCACGTAGTCGCCGATCATCAGCGAGCCTGATTCTTTCTCGATCCCCACCACGTTGCGAACGATGAAGTCTCCTTGGCTGCGGTCCGATTGGTATTCGTCGACGACGCGTCCGATGTGCAGGCCGCGGCTGACCAGTTGCTGATCCGTCACGGGTAGCGTTTTGTAGATCGCTTCCAACTGCTTGAGCGCCGGTATCCCGCCCAGTTCGTGAATGACGTTGCGCTCGGCCTTGGTAATGATCAGCGGATCGCCGATCGGTCGGCACCCTTGCGAAACGATCGTTCGCACGCGGACGTTGCCGTGCAGGTAAATCAAGATGCCGCCGCTATCAAACGTGCGATCTCCCAGGATCAAACGATTTTCGCCGGGCTGATAGCTGGCGCTGGCGATCCCGCCAATCACCGGGATGCCGGGCTGGTCTTCGTTAATACGCTCCAATAGCAGATCGGCCGGAAAGCTGAAGGGCTCGGCCAAGGCCAACGTGCAGGCATCCTGGGGCCACTGGGTCGGTAGCTCGTCCGACCAACCGACGATCGAGCCCCCGTCCGGCGTGCGCTGGAATTCCAAGTGCATCGGTAAGACGGTCGTCTGCGGCAAGTGAGCCAGCCACAAGCTGATCGCAGGCGTGTCTTCCGCCTCGCGCGATTGGCCGATGATCGATTCGCCGGTGCAGCCGATCACGTTTTGCGTTCCCAAAAGACGCGTGAGCTCTTTTGCCACCACATCGGCATATGGCAGGTGATGGGGCGAAACAAAGACCATCGCCAGATCGACCGGAGCGGCCAACGCGTCGAGCGCCTCTTTAACGACTTCCGCCAGCGCTGCTTCGGTCGTGTCTTGAACCGAAAGTGCCGCGGCAAACTTAGGGTGCGGCTTCGTCATGGTATGTGCCTGGTCCTTTAGGGGACGGAACCTTCTCTGTGGTGTTCCTGCTCTTAGTATCTAGTGTCTCGTGCGGCCGATGACGCCATCTTCCGGGCTGCTGGCCGAAGCGTACAACCGCCGAGGGATCCGCCCCGACTGAAATGCCAGGCGCCCTGCCTCGGTCGCATGCCGCATCGCGTGAGCCATTCGCACAGGATCCTTCGCGTGGGCGATCGCCGTGTTGAGCAGCACGCCATCGACTCCCAGTTCCATGGCGAAGGCCACGTCGCTGGCCGTGCCGACGCCAGCGTCGACGATCACAGGGTAGTCGGGGTCTTCTCCCTTGAGGTACTCCAGGCAGATGCGGATGTTGTTCGGATTCAAGATCCCCTGCCCCGAACCAATTGGACTGCCAGCCGGCATTACGGCGGTCGCGCCCACTTCTTTTAAGCGTTTGGCGATCACCGGATCGTCGGTCGTATAGCACAGAACCTGAAAGCCAAGTTCGACCAACTGCTCGCAGGCCTGAACCGTCTCGACCGGATCGGGCAGCAGCGTCTTGGTATCGGCCAGCACTTCCAGCTTCACCCAGTCGGCACCGGGGTTCTCCAACCCCAGCAGGATCTCTCGGCCGAGCTTAGCCGTCCGGACGGCATCGCGGGCGTTGTAGCAGCCGGCCGTGTTGGGCAGCAGCGTGTAGCGATGGAAATCGATGTAGTCCAGGAGATTACGACCCGTCGGGTCGTACAGCTTTTCGCGACGCACGGCGACGGTGACGCACTCGCTGCCGGAAGCTTCGAGCGATTGCTGCATCAGTTCGAGCGTATCGTACTTGCCGGTCCCGACGATCAAGCGGCTGCGCAGCGTGTGCGTTCCGAGCACCAGAGGGGCATCGTCGGTCTTAGCCTGGACAAGACTCATTAGCCACCTCCTACCAGGGTCACGACTTCTAACTGGTCGCCAGCAGACAACTTATAGGTTGCGTGCTCGCCGCGCGGGATGAGTTCCAGGTTGACTTCCACGGCGATGAATTTGGGATTCAGCGAAAGAGTCTCGACGACGTCCGCCACGGAGGCACCTTCCGGGACGTCGCGTTCCTCTTCGTTAATACGTATTTTCATGAAACTCTCAGACAGAAAATCAGGCGGCACGGCCCACTAGCCGCCTCACGGGGCCGTGGGTCGAACCTTACCCAAGTTTACGACGGGAGGGTTTCTCTCGACAACCGGACGATTTGCCGTAGGTTGGGTTTTCCGGCGGAAATGACGTCCAGATCCAAAAGAAAGGGCCTCGCTTCCCGAGAGAAGCAGGCCCGATCGTATGTCTGAGCGGCGATCCGTCCGACTATGGTTCGCGGAGCATGACGTTTCGCGCGGTGCCGGAGTCCAACAGAATCAAAGCGCCCTGCTGCGGTGCGCCACGAGCGGCCAGCGTTCGCTGCCAGGGCACCCCATACACGACGAAACGGCCGGTGGTCGCGTCGATGACGTACACCACGCAGTCGCCGGGACGCGTGTTGCCCCCTTGGCCAGGGAAGCTGGCGGCACCGGTCAGGATCATGTACGTCGGCTTCTTCGCGGCGTCGACGCCCAGGTCTTGCAGCACGTTGGTGCGGAAAAGGCCGGCAAACTTCGTCGTGCGGCCATTCAAGACCGAGCACTGCAGGTCGCCGGTCAGCGAGTCGAGCGTAAACAGGCCTTCCACTTCTTCATCCACGCGGCCGGTTGCGGCGCACATCGTTTCGCTCCAGGTACTTGCCGTGGCATTGACCGGGATTTCGAGAGCAGGCTGCTGTTGCTGAAGTCCGACCGTCAACCCAACGATAGCAAACGCCGTCATGACGCTTCCCACCGCGAAACTTGCCAGCCAGAAACGAGTTGTCGAATCGAGCTTCATGAATTGAGTCCTCAAAGGTTTCCATCAAAGGGGGAAGAAAAGAATGGCCCGAAATCGGCTGATAGAAGCGATTTCCATCGATATCGCCAAGCCGAAATTTGCCTAACGTTAGCGTCAATGCCCTAACCATCCGACATCGTACGAGGTTTCTCCCTAATGTGCCAGAGATAAGTTGGGTTCGCCCGGTAAAGGGGCAGTCAGCTCAATGCCGGGCAGCTGGTCCCAGGCAGCTGGACTTGCTTGGTGCTTGCGTTTTTAACGGAAATGCGTATTCTTCTTGAAGTTACGAACACGAACGCGCGATCCCAAACTTCTTGATAAACCTGGGTGGCAGGATGCCAGCTTGGGCTTGGAATCGGGCATCCGAATGGTTGATAATAAGACTTGGCGGATGCCAATCCGGCCGGATCCTCGACAATCGGCCGTTAAGACGCGACGGATAGACCTCGTCGAATTACCTACTCAGCCGGCTGATGCGCGAGATACTCTTTCAATACGAAAGCGTGAACCCGACGACTTGGGCTTACTTGTCGTCGCTGCTGGTGATTGGGCTGTACTTCAAGTTCAACCGCGTCTGGAGCGTTCGAAACCTCGATATCTTGCTGATCATCGCCCTGGCGCCGGGCCTGCTGATGGTCTACTTCGGTCAGCAGAGCATCAACGTCGCGGCGAGCCTTCCCACGGCTCCCGCGGAAACCGTCCCTCTGATACCCAAGTTGGAACCCGTGGTGGAGCCTGCTGCGCAGGCGGCCCCCTTGGTACCCGAGGAGGCAATCGCCCCGCCGACGCGGCAAGAGATGCTGCAGGTTGGTAAGACGCTGGAGAAGACCGGATACATCTGGCTCTTCTGTTTGAGCACGTTGATCGTGATCCGCTTGTTCGTCGATCCGACGATGGTCCGCCGGCCGATGCTCGAGCCGAACCTGACCATTGGCGGGATGACCTTCATCACCTGTGCGCTATTCATCTTCTTGATGACCAACGTCATTGTTGGCCGCCCTTCGGATGCCGACCTGCGCGGCGTTCGCGAGGCCTCGAAGAGCAGCCCGGAAGAAGTGGAAGAGTCGCTGCGCCATTTTGGCCCTGGCTACCGCATGCTCCTTTTGGTGCCGCGCATTCCGACCTATCAATTGGCTCAGCAGGACGAGCCAACCGATCTGCAGACGACCGAGAAGATCACCGTCATCGTGACCAAAACGATGGCCATCCTGGCGAACATGGCCCTGATCGCCGGCATCATCCTGGTGGGCTATCGGCACTTCGATAACATCAAAATGGGAGTGGGAGCAGCGATGTTCTACTTCCTGCTTCCCTATGCGGCGGTCTATACCGGCCGGATCGATCACGTGCTGCCGGCGGCGCTGTTGGTCTGGGCGATCTTCTTTTACCGCCAGCCGCTGGTCTCCGGCATCTTCATGGGCTTCGCGATCGGCACGCTCTATTACCCGCTGTTCCTCTTGCCGCTGTGGTTCAGTTACTACTGGGAACGGGGGCGTGGTCGCTTCCTGATTGGGGTGGTCGCGACGCTGGTGCTGTTGGCACTATCGCTCGCGTTCACGTCGTCCGACTTCGAAACCTTCCTGAACCAGTTCCGGGCGATGTTCGGTTTGTGGCTCCCGCGCGACGAAGGGTACACCGGCTTCTGGAACTACTACTTCAACTCGAACGCCTACCGCATTCCGGTTCTGGCGGCGTTCGCGGTGATCTCGATCGCGTTCGCCATCTGGCCGGCCCAGAAGAACCTGGGCACGCTGATCAGTTGCACGGCCGGCCTGATGCTGGCCGCCCAGTTCTGGCATGCCAACGACGGCACGACCTATGTTGCCTGGTATATGCCGCTGATGCTGCTGACGATCTTTCGCCCGAACCTGGAAGACCGCGTCGCGCTAAGGGTCATCGGCGAAGGATGGCTGAAACGGTCCGGCCAGGGGACCAAGCCCAGCGACGAAGAGAAGCAAGCCGCTTAACGCCGACCAACGTCCCGGGTGGCCCAGAGATAGCCCTCTGGATAGGGATGAAGACCCGTTGCTCCTAGGGTTTACTACGAGTGTGTTAGTAACCCATAAACCCAAAAGGAGCAACGAGCGATGCCTAGTTTACCAACTTTCGTCGGGCTTGATTACCATCAGGATTTGGTTCAGGTGTGTGTTTTGGATTCGGAAGGGCGGACGCTGGCGAATCGGTCGGTGCGGAATGAGGCTGATTTGATTGCCCGCTTTGCGTTGCAGCATGGCACGCCGCAACGCGTGGCGATCGAGGCCTGTTGCGGGGCGGCCGATCTGGCCGAGGAACTGGTCACCCATCGCAATTTGCCGGTGCAGCTGGCTCATCCAGGCTACGTCGCACGGATGAAGCGTTCGCCTGACAAAACCGACCTGGCCGATGCCCAACTGCTGGCCGATCTGGCTCGCGTCAATTACCTGCCGAGCGTGTGGCTGGCCCCCGAAGCAACGCGGCAACTGCGACGCCTGGTCCGCCATCGGGCTCAATTGGTGCGGCGGCGGCGGGACGTTAAACTGCGGATTCGTGGGCTTTTACGAGAAAACCGGGTGCCTTCACCGGGCGGCACGCCTTGGACGAAGAAGTGGCTCACATGGCTGCAGGAAACAGACGACTTGGCACCAAGCGACCGGTGGCTTGTGGAAGACCACCTCGAGGAATTGACTTCCCTGGGGCGTCGCATCCGTGCTGTGGAAGCCAAGATCAGGCACACGGTCGAAGACGATCCGGTCGTTGCGAAGCTTCTGACAATGCCCGGCGTGGGGCTGGTGACGGCGGTTACGCTTCGCGCCGAGATCGGTCGCTTCGATCGCTTCACGCGTGGCAAGCAACTGGCTCGGTTCTGCGGAGTGACGCCTCGCAATGCCAGCAGTGGACAACGTCAGGCAGATGCAGGACTGATCAAGGCCGGCAACCCCGACCTGCGGACTGTGTTGATCGAATTGGGGCATCGACTGATTCGACAAACAAGTGGCCCATGGACCAAGCTAGCGACCGGCATGCTGAGTCGAGGCAAACCGAAGAACGTGGTGGTCGCGGCGGTCGCCAATCGTTGGGTTCGCTGGCTGCACCACGAACTACGCCGCGAAACGCCCCAAGCGGATCGCGTTTTAGAGCAAGCCGTTTAAATTAAGGAATCCCCACAACTCGATAGAACTCTGGGAGATCCTTCGAAAGAAGCGACTGGTCAAGCATTCACCTGTTCCGGCGGGAAGGTACGCTCGAGGTGGCCCTGGGCTCAAGCTCGTCTCTGGTTAGGGCAGCCTTCCCCTTTACTTCGAAAACACCCACAGGGGCTATCCCACCACGGGAAACGCTCGGATAGAGGAAGGGAACCACCGGTGAAAACACTTGACAACGAGTCTGTCTTCATAGAGGGCCACCCCTGAAATGAATAAACGTGCGCGATAAAAAAAGGCCGCGTCGTGGGACGCGGCCTCTTCTGTTTTGTTTCGTTACGATGAGGAGGGGGGCGGCTGGCCTAATCGAATGCGTGAGGCGTTACGCCGACGCTGACAATGCTGCAGGCCTGGATCGGGTCGATGCCACGCTGGCGAGCGGCTTCCAGCAGCTCGGCGCTTTCGCTGCCAGGATTGAAGAAGACTTCACGAGCCGGCTTCGAAGCGATGTCGCTCACCATCTTCATACCGATTTGAGGCGGAACGTATACGCTGATGCGATCCAGCTGATCGACCGGAATGTCTTTCACCGAGGTGTAAACCTTAAGACCTTCGATCTGGCCACCTCTTGGGTTCACGGGGTAAACATCGTACCCGCGCTCCAGATGAGCTCGGACGGATTTGTTCCCGTATTTGGAACGCTCCGCACTTGCTCCCAAGATGGCCACAGTTGGCTTCGACACCATTTGCGCTCTCCTCATAAAGATTGGGAAAATAGATAGACTGCGACCAGTAACGTCTGGCCGGCGACCGCCCTAGACTTCCATTAATAACGGGAATCCGTATGGCGTCAAACGTCGAAATTCGGTAGCTCCGAACACCAATTTCAACGAACATGTAACGGGCGCAAAGAGTTGCGCTGATTGATCACTCCGTGGTCACTATAAAAAGAATTCGCAATTTTGATCACAATCTTTTCGCGCCCATTCAAGCACCCGGCAACTGCGTTTTAACCCGTATTTTCTCGGGTAAAACGCATGCGAATGTTTAAGGGAAACCTCGCGATCTTAATTCGCCCTTTAGAGGAGCGATCGCTGACCAGAGGAAGATTCGCCTTCGAAGCTCTCCTTCAAAAACGCTCGCAAATCACCCTTTTGCAGGTCCGCATCATGGCGGAAGTGAAGCCGCACGATCTCTTCGCCGCTGCGCGACTGATCGACGTCCGGTTCGTGGCCTAATCCGGCGATTCTGCCCTGCGTCGTGGACGCTTTAGAGGTCTTCAGTTCCAGCCGAACATGTTCCGGCTTCTTGGTCGTCACCACGGCCCACGCGGTCCGCTTGCCGGGGATCATCATGTTGATCAGCATCTGGTTGTTCCACAGGATCTCGCCTTGCGGAGCGACTTCTTTCAGCAGCTCGATCACCTCTTCCAGCACCGACTGGTCCCACGCTACCTTTTTGCCCGGCGGGAAGCCCTTGCGCGACAGGTGCCACTTCTCGCCGAGCTTCTTCCACGGCATGTGGCTTTCGACGTCCTGGCTGATGGTCGACTCATACTTCTGAAAGCCGATGATCGCGTCGTCGACGAACTTCCAGAACTCCGGCTTGTTGATCTCTTGCCAGCTGTGGGCCCTGATCTCGACTTCCTGGAACGGACCACGCAGGTTTTTGACCTTCACCCGCGGATCGTTGCTGTAGATCGGCAGGTCGTCCATCTGGTTGAGGGTTGGCAAGTTGAGTTCCTGGGGTAGTTCGTACTTGTTGAACGTCCCCTTCATCACGCGGAACTTCAGCTTCACCAGCCAGCTTTCGCCGGTGATGCCGTGGAAGAACCAGCCGTCCGATTTCTTCTTCGCCGCGATCTCGACGATCGTCCGCGAGTTCCAGTTGGGGTCGCTGAACGAGTCGGAAGCTTGAATGCGATCGACCACCTCGGCCAGGATCTTGCCGTCCCAGTTACACGGCTGCCCGTCGCGTCCGACGCGATCCTTCGTGTGCCAACGTCGTCCGTCGAGTTCCCAAGGCATCTGGATTTGGGCACCCACGTCGTCGATGTCGAGGTCTCCTTCGCGCTGCTGCTCCGCCGCGTGCGGATCGTACTGCGGACGCTCTTCGCGCGGGGCCGCTTCCAGCACGGGGCCCAGCGCTTCGCCAGTATGACTGCGCAGCCAGGTCATGCCTCGTTCGTCGGTCAGGGTCGACTCTTCGCTCTTCTGCTTCTTGGCCAGCTTGAGGAACGACTTCGAGTACGCGACGATATCTTCCGGCGTACCGACCGTCACGACCTGGCCGCCCGCCTGGCCGGCTTCGGGACCCATCTCGATGACCCAGTCGGCCTGCTTCAAGATGTCGAGATTGTGTTCGATCACGATCACCGTATTGCCCAGGTCGACCAGCCGATGGAACACGTCCAGCAACTTCTTCAGGTCCTCGAAGTGCAGCCCGGTCGAAGGTTCGTCCAAAAGGTACAGCGTGCGGCCCGTATCAGGCCGAGCCAGTTCCGAAGCGAGCTTCACGCGTTGGGCTTCGCCACCGGAAAGGGTCGGGGCCGACTGGCCGAGCGTGACGTAATCGAGACCCACGTCGCATAGCGTCTGCAGCGTGCGGCGAATCTTGGGGATGTTCTCGAACAGCTGCACGGCCTGGCCACACGACATTTCGAGCACTTCGGAAATCGACTTTCCGTGGAATTTGACCGCGAGCGTCTCTTCGTTGTAACGCAGCCCGTTGCACGTTTCGCAGGTGACCCACACGTCGGGCAGGAAGTGCATCTCGATGCATTTCTGCCCCATGCCTTGGCAGTCTTCGCAGCGTCCCCCTTCGACGTTGAAGCTGAAGCGACGCGCCGTGTAGCCGCGGACCTTGGCGTCAGGCAGCTGAGCGAACAGGTCGCGAATCAAGTCGAACACGCCGGTATAGGTCGCCGGATTCGAGCTGGGGCTGTTGCCGATCGGCTGCTGATCGACGCGGATGACCTTGTTGATGTTCTCCATGCCGCGCAGGGCATCGTGCGCGCCGGGAATGGTCGAAGCGCGATGCAGGCGGCGGGCCAGCGTGTTGTACAAGATGTCTTGAACGAGCGTGCTCTTGCCGCTACCGCTCGGGCCGCCAATGGCAACCAAAGCACCCAGCGGAATCGAGACGTTCACGTTCCGCAGGTTGCGGTGGCTGGCCCCGACGATCTCAAGCCATTCGCCCGAAGGGCTGCTGAAATCGGCGATCACGTCTTCGTCGGAGTTGTTCGCGATCGACATCATACGGCGATTGCTCGGCGCGTAGATCGCCTGTTTGCCCGAGATGTATGGACCGGTTACCGAGCCAGAGGCTTTGGCGATCTGCTTGGGCGTTCCTTCGGCCACGATCGTTCCGCCGTGACGCCCTGCCTGAGGGCCAAAGTCGATCAACCGATCGCTCCCCTCAATCACTTCCTGATCATGTTCGACCACCAGCAGCGTATTGCCCAGGTCACGCAGCCGATGCAATGCTTTGAGCAGTCGACGGTTGTCGCGCGGGTGGAGGCCAATCGTCGGTTCGTCCAGCACGTACAGCACGCCGCACAGGCCGCTGCCCAGCTGGCTGGCCAGGCGAATACGCTGGGCTTCCCCGGCCGAAAGCGTGGGGGCCGTGCGGCGGAGAGTCAGGTACTCGAGCCCCACGTCCAGCAAAAACTGCACGCGGCTGTCGATCTCGCGGAGCAGCTCGCCGGCGATCTTCTGTTCGCGCTTCTTCAATTTGGCCGAGCGGATGAACTCCAGCAGTTCGGCCAGCGGCATGCTGGTGATGTCGCGCATCGACTTCTTCCGGAAACGCACCGCCGAGGCGTCGTCCCGCAAACGCGAGCCATCGCAGGTGGTGCATTCCACTTCCGCCACCAGCGATTCCAGCTGACCGCGGAACGAAGGACTCAGCCGCGAGGCATCTTCCAGCGCTGGATACAACCCCTTGAACTGGAAGCGGAACTCGATCTTGTCTTTCTTCTTCCCATCGGTGTAGATGTCGTAGACCGTGTCGCCGGTGCCGTGCAGAATGATTCGCCGCTGACGCGCGCCAAGTTGTTCAAACGGAACGTCGATCGGAATCTTGTTCTTCTCGCAAATCGCTTCGAGCATGCGCATCGCGGTCGGCGACTTGAGGTCGGGCCACAACCGCAGCGCACCTTCAGCCAGGCTGCGCTTCGGATCGCTCAGCAGTGCTGTTGGATCGGCACCGGTCTGCGTGCCGAGCCCTTCGCAGTCGGGGCACCAGCCGAGGTAACTGTTGAACGAGAAGTTATGCGGCGACAGTGGATCGAAGCTGCGATCGCAAGACTCGCACGAAAGCTTCTGGCTCAGACGCTTGGTTCGCCAGTGGGCTTCGGGGACGTCGTCTTCCGCGTAGGCGAGCACTAACACGCCGCCGGACTGGCTCAGCGCGATCTCGACGCTGTCGGCAATGCGCGGCCGGGCATCCTGACGCACGACGATTCGGTCGACCACCACTTCCACGTCATGCTTGCGGCGGCGATCGATCTTCGGCATCTTGTCGATCGTGTGCACCACGCCGTCGACGCGAACGCGCTGATAACCGGCGGCCTTCAGCTCTTCCCATAGGTCGGAGTATTGTTGCCCCGTATCGAGGTGCCGCGGGGCGAGCAGGAACAGCTTGGTCCCCTCCTCTTCCTGCAAGACCTTATCGGTGATCTGCGTCGACGTTTGCGTTTTAATTGGGACGTCGCAGTCGGGGCAATTGGGCTCGCCCAGGCGGCTCATCAGCACGCGCAGGTAGTCGTAAATCTCGGTGACGGTACCGACCGTCGAACGGGGCGACTTGCCGAGGTTCTTCTGCTCGATGGCGATCGCCGGCGAAAGTCCCTCGATGTGGTCGACCTTCGGCTTCTGCATCTGGCCGACGAACTGCCGCGCGTACGCGCTCAGGCTTTCGACGTAGCGGCGCTGCCCCTCGGCGTAGATCGTATCCATCGCCAGCGAGCTTTTGCCGCTACCGCTGGGGCCGCAGAAGACGGTCATCTTGTCGCGGTCGATGCCGACGCTGACGTCCTTCAGGTTGTGCATCTTGGCACCACGCACGTCGATCCGCTTGGCCTGAACCTTGGCGGTCTGCTGCGACTCTTTCGCCGCGCGTTTGATCTCGGCCACGGCCCGGCTCGTTTCACCCCTCAAGAGAGGCTGCAGTGCCTGGCCGGTGTACGAAGCTTCGACCGCGGCGACTTCTTCCGGCGTTCCTTCGGCGACGATCGTGCCGCCGTTGATGCCCCCTTCAGGACCGAGATCGACAACCCAGTCGGCCGTCTTGATCACGTCCAGGTTATGTTCGACCACCAGCACCGTGTTGCCGGCGCTGGCGAAGTCGTGCAGCACTTTCAGCAGCATCTTCGTGTCGGCGAAGTGGAGCCCGGTGGTGGGTTCGTCCAACAGGTACAGCGTCTTGCCGGTGCTGCGTTTGGAAAGCTCTTTGGCGAGCTTGATACGCTGGGCTTCACCCCCAGAAAGGGTCGGCGAAGGCTGCCCGAGCTTGATGTAATCGAGCCCGACGTCGTGCAGCGTTTGCAGCTTCTGGGCGATCTTGGGGACGTTCTCGAACGTCTTCAAAGCGTCCTGCACGTCCATCTCTAAGATGTCGGCGATCGACTTGTCTTTGAACAAGATTTCGAGCGTTTCGCGGTTGAAGCGGTGTCCTTCGCACACCGGGCAGGTGACCCAGATGTCGGCCAGGAAGTCCATCTCCAGCTTGTTGGCCCCGTTCCCTTCGCAGGCACTGCAGCGGCCGCCGTCGACGTTGAAGCTGAAGCGGCCTGGCTTGTAGCCTCGCTTGCGAGACTCGGGCAGTTGGGCGAACAGGTCGCGGATTTCGTCGAACACCTTGATGTAGGTCGCCGGGTTGCTGCGCGGCGTGCGGCCGATCGGGCTTTGATCGATCGCGATCATCTTGTCGAGATGCTCGATCCCTTCGATCCGCTCGTGCTCGCCTGGCTCGCCCAGGCCGCCGTTCAAATCGCGGCGGAGCGCTTCGACCAGGATGCCGTTAATGAGCGAACTCTTGCCGCTACCACTGGCCCCCGTGATGCAGACGAATCCCCCTAGCGGGATCTCGGCGGTGATGTTCTTCAGGTTGTTCTGCGCGGCACCGACGATGCGGAGCTTCTTCTCGCCTAAAGGACGGCGCGACGTGGGGATTTCGATTTTGTCTTTGCCGGACAGGAACCGCCCGGTGACGCTTTCCTCGACCGCTTCCAACTGCTTGGCCGAGCCTTGGGCGACGACGTACCCGCCGCGCACTCCGGCCCCGGGACCGAAGTCGATGATATGGTCGGCGACGCGCATCGTGTCTTCGTCGTGCTCGACCACCAGGACCGTGTTGCCCAGGTCGCGCAGGTCGTTCAAGGTTGCCAGCAGGCGGTCGTTATCGCGCGGGTGGAGACCGATCGACGGTTCGTCGAGGATATACGTCACGCCGACCAGGCCGCAGCCGATCTGCCCTGCCAGGCGTATACGCTGCGATTCACCACCGCTGAGGGTCGGAGCCGTTCGGTCGAGCGTGAGGTATTCGAGCCCCACGTTCTGCAGGAAGCCGAGTCGTCCTCGCACTTCCTTGACTGCTTCTTCGGCGATCTTCTGCGAAAGGCTGTCGAGTTCCAGCTCTCCGAAGAAATCGGCCGCCTGTTGAATCGACAGCTGGCAGATCTCCGGCAGCGTCCGCGAGCCGTCCTTGCCGAACGCCTTGCTGGCGGTGGTGACCTTCACGCTACGGGCCTGAGGGTTCAGGCGATCGCCATGGCACTGTGGGCAGATGACCGTGGCCATGTACTTTTCAAGCTGCCGCTGCTGCGGCTTCGAGTTGGTATTGCGATACTTTTCCAGCAGGTCAGGCACAATGCCACCGTAGGTGCCACCGTACATCTGGGGGCTGTTGCCGCCGCGCCAGGTGAACGTGATGTGCTCGTCTCCGGTGCCCCACAGCAGGTAGTCTTGGTGCTCCTGGGGCATGTCGCGCCAGGCCGTTTCCAGGATGGCCCCTTTGCCCAGGTCGTACTTCCGCTCCATCGTGTCGGCCATACCTTGATAGATATGACGCTTCCAGCGGCCCAGCTCTTTCCACTTGCCTAGCAGTTCGATCGCCCCTTGCTTGAACGACAAGGTCACGTCGGGGACCAGCAGTTCAGGATCGAACGTGTAGACCTTGCCCAGGCCGTCGCACGTCGGGCACATCCCCTGTGGCGAGTTGAAGCTGAACAGCTGCGGCGTCGGCGGACTGTAAGATATTCCACAGTCGACGCAGGCGTAGTCGACCGAGAACATCATGTCGCCAGCCACGGCCGTCTTGCTGCGCTTGCTTTTGGCCCGTTTCTTTTTCGGGGCCGCTTCCTGCCCTTCGGGCGTTTCGTCTTCGCGCGGGGCGATGATCAGGCTGCCTTCTCCCATCTTCAGGGCCAGCTCGACCGCTTCGGCCAGGCGTCCGCGGACCCCCTCTTTGATGCTCAAACGATCGACGACCAATTCGATGTTGTGCCGCATCTGGCGATCGAGCTGCAGCTCGTCGTTGAGCTGGATGACCTCACCGTCGACCCGAGCCCGGACGAAGCCCTGCTTTAACAGGTCGACGAACAGGTCCTTAAACTCCCCCTTCTGGCCGCGAACCAGCGGAGCAAGCACGGCGAACGAGGTCCCTTCTTCCTGGCCGAGAATCCGCTCGAGGATTTGTTCCCGCGTCTGGGCGGTGAGCTTCTTGCCACATTCACTACAAAAGCCCTGCCCCACGCGCGAGAAGATCACGCGGAGATAGTCGTAGATTTCGGTGATCGTGCCGACCGTACTACGTGGGTTGTTGCTGGTCGTCTTCTGCGAAATCGAAATGCTGGGGGTCAAGCCGCCGATGTAGTCGACGTCGGGCTTGGGCATCTGCCCCATGAATTGCCGCGCGTAGCTGGACAGGCTCTCGACGTACCGCCGCTGCCCTTCCGCATAGACGGTATCGAACGCCAGCGAGCTTTTCCCGCTACCGCTCACGCCCGTCAAGCAAATCAGTTTATTGCGAGGAAGCGTCAGCGTGACCTCGCGCAGATTGTGTTCGCGGGCCCCTTTGACTTCAATATCGGAAACCGGCATAGATGCTCGTCCGTGGGTTCACTTCGCGGCTAAGTTCGACCGAATCCATCGATTTTAGGGGACCTGCCGAGCAGGGAGAAGGGTACGCGGTAGCCCCTCGCCCAGGAAATGGGGAGTTCCAAGCGGGACATTTTGGAGAGAAGAGGGAAGAGGAACCTCGGATTTCACGGATGAACATGGATATGGTGGGGATGAACATACGTTTGGTTGGCTCAGAATTTTATTTCTGGATCAACTTTCCTTTTCTTATCCGTGAAATCCGTGGTTCGCTCTCCTCTTTCCCCCATCAAAACCAGCCTCGAAAATCTGTTACCATGGGTGGTTTCCACGCCCAATCCCCTGCCCGACTGAAAGAGACGCATCATGGCCAAATTCCACGTTCTGCTGACCGACTATGCCTGGGAAGAACTGGAAATCGAAAAGCAAGTGCTCGCCGACAACGACGTCGAGTTGATCGTCGCCACCGCGAAGGACGAAGATTCGCTCGCCGCGCTCGCTAAGCAGCACCAGGTCGATGCCATCATGACTAACTGGGCCCAGGTCACCGAAAAGGTCATTTCGGCTTCTCCCAACGTGAAGATCGTCGCCCGACTGGGAATCGGACTCGATAACATCGACATGGCCTACTGCACGTCGAAGGGCATTCTCGTCACCAACACGCCCGACTACTGCTTGACCGAAGTCGCCGAGCACACGCTGGCACTCCTCTTCGCGTGTGCCCGGAAGGTGGCCATGTACCATCACGACACGATGAGCGGCAAGTACGACCTGACGGCCGGCCCGATCATGCGGCGGATGGAAGGTCAAACGCTCGGGATCGTCGGCTTGGGCAACATCGGCATGCTGCTGGCCCAAAAGGCCAAGTGCCTGGGCCTGAACGTCGTCGCCACCAGCCGCAGCGGCAAGACGATGGACGGCGTCGAAACGGTCGACCTCGACACGCTGCTGGCCAAGTCGGACTACGTCTCGCTTCTGATTCCTGCCACTCCGGAAACGAAAAAGTCGTTCGGGGCCGAGCAGTTTCAGAAGATGAAACCGACGGCCTACCTTATTAACACGGCTCGCGGGGCGATCGTCGATCACGACGCGCTGGCCGCCGCCCTGGAAGCCGGCCAGTTGGCCGGAGCGGCGCTCGACGTGCAAGACCCGGAACCGTGTGACTTGACGATCGCTCCGTACAACGACCCACGCGTGATCGTCACCCCGCACGCGGCGTTCGTGAGTGTCGAATCGCTGGAAAACATGCGCGGCCGCGTCTCGCAGCAGGTCGTCGACTGCTTGCAAGGAAAGACGCCAGAGAACGTCCGCAACGGTTTGACCGTCGGCTAGTGAATCAAGCTTGAATGAAATAGGACGTACCCATCCTCATGAACGTCCATACATGAGCCGCTTGTTCCCTGCGGTCACCCAGAGATGCTCTCTGGGGCACCCTCATTATCTTTAAGTCGATTTCCGTTCCGGCAGCGGGTTGATCGAAAGACCACCGCTGCTGCGGATTTCGACTTCGTACTTCTTGCCAGGCCGAACCCGCATTCCTTCCGATTGCTCGCTCGCGGCGCGGACGCCGTACTCGGCAGCTTTCACGGGGTCGTTGGCGATGTCCCAGAAGTTGCTCCAGATTTTCTGCTCAAACTCGTTGGGCTTGTCCCGCAGGCCATAAGCCTCGGGCCGCTCCCCTTCCTTATCGATCGTGAATCCGTCGATCGGTTTTTGATGTTCGCCGTAGATCTTCTGCAGGATGAAGATCGAAGCGGACCGTAGCGGGTCGTTCGTTTCGACCAGTTCGTCCTCGAACTTCACGACCTTGCCGTTCACGTAGACCATGTCGCCGTCGATTTTGAACTGTTGCGGCTCGGTGATCGGTTGCCCTTGTTCGTTCAGTTCGACGAACTCGATGATCGACTGCACGCGTTGGGCGTCGTCAGGCTGCTCTTGGCTGATCACCGAAAGTTGTCCGACGCGGCGGTCGACCTTCAGCAGTTTCAGCCGCAGGGCCAAGAGGTCGATCTCGTCTTCCAGCTCGCCGATCTTCGCGACGTGCTGCTGGATCTCCTTCTCCTTCGCGGCGATCTCCAATTCTTTTTCGTTGTAGACCGACCAACCGTAATAAGAAACGGTCGAGAACGCGATCAGCAGCAGCAAGATCAACAGCGTGCGAACTGAATTGTTAAACCGGTCGATGGCGTCCACCATCTTGGCCATACTATTGCTCCGTAAGGTTGCCCGGTGAGAGCAGGCAATGAGGTCACGTCAATGTTCGTTGATGCATTCGAGCCGCCTACCCCTATCGTAACTTGCCAGGGGGGGCCGAACCAATCCCAACTAGTGCAACCCGGATGCCAACGGAGAAGATTACCAGAATTCTTTACGTGGCTTTCACTTGCCAAGAATCTTGCTGATCGCTTCTACATGGGATGGATCTACCGCGAAGATGCCTGAATTGTTGTCGAGCATTTGATAATGGTCAGGGCTACCTGTCGCGCGCGACGGGACCAGCCCTGTATGGGTTAGAAACAGAATCCACTCGTAGTCCGGCAATTGATGACCCTGCCGCTGTAACAACTGCGTGAGGGTCCCTTCGGTCGACACGTAGATCCACGTTTTGTCACGCTCAAACGGCTGACGCAGATTTCCCTTGAGAACCTGTGAGACTCGAAACGTGAACCGAGTCTGCTTTTTGGGGGAACTTGAATACCCGGCTTCCTTGGCGACAACGATCACATCGGCCTGTTGGCTCAGCTCGCCAATCTTCTTTTCCGTGAAATTGGCCTGCCAACTTGCCAGGGCCGACTCCCAATGGCGTTTCTCCATCTCCTTTTGCTTTGCATAGTCCCGTTGTCGCTGCTGGCCTGCGCGGATCTGCTCGATCGACCAGGCACGCCGTTCTGCCGAATACGCATAACAATGGAATGGGTTGGTTCGAAATACAGGCACGCTGTTCGGCTGTCGATTCGCGGGGCTCATCTCTCCCCAGAGGATCCACTTCGTATCCACCTTGGGCGCTGCCAGTGGTGTCGCTCGCCACTGGATGTAACGCGGATTGGTCACCACGTCCCCATAGTCGATATCATGCGGAGGAGGCGACCAGATCGCCAGGTATCGATTGGGCTTCAACTCGCCACGCAGGACTTCCTCGACCTGCAACTGGAGCTGAGGCGGATGACCATTGGTAGCTTTCTTGTCCAGCACGCGCGTGATGGTCGCCACGATCACGGCGCCATTGTCGGTCCCCATGTAAGGGGCCCCGCACGTGATTGTCCCCTTTTCCGCCGCCAAAGAGCCAGCGCCAATAAGCGAGAAGATCACTGCGGGAACGAGAATCGCATTTCGCATGGCATCTGCCCTGACTCGTCTTGAAAAGAATAAGCGCACCTGGGCGACCGGCATGAAAGTCAATTCTACGAAACGCTTCCGAAATTGCCCAAGATTTCGCGAGGGAATTCAGGGAGGCCCGCGTTCTTTCGTGTTGCCCACGGTGGGTGCCACGCCCAAGTCCGCGTGGGCGTGTCTTGGCTTTGTGCCTGCGAGAGTGCCAATCGATACTTCTGCGGCGACCTCCTTCGCACGCCCAAGCGGACTTGAGCGGGGCACCCGATCCATCGAGCGCTGCTTGAGCAGTTTCTGCAGACGTTTCAATTCGCTCCCTTGGCGGTCGAGCACTTTCAAGTGAAACGAAACCCACGCCAGCGCGCGGTCCAACTGTTTCCCAGAGGGCACGCGGAGCCCGTCAATGATTTCGCCAACGAGAGAAACACGCTCTGGTTGCTCAGGACGTTTCGGCCGTGATGGCCGCGCTGGCCTGATCTTCTTTGGCCGAGAAGGGCGTGTCTTCGCTTTAGCAGGAACCCTACCCTCAGGCTCGGTCTCGACTGGTTCGTCCTGCGGCGAAGGATCGACCGCGAGGACCAACTGGCCGACGACGTCCGCCGGCACTTCCACCAACGTCCCACAGGCCGAGCACACGAATGTCTTCCCAGCGCGCACGACGACCTGCGGTCCGCTCTCAGGCGAGAGCGATCCGCGGCGATCCGTTTGTGCTGGGGTTGATGACATGGTGATGCTCGTTGGATTGAATTTTTTCCGAAGCCCTGAAAGGGCGGCATAATCGTGAAATGGGTTTCGATTCTGTCGCCCTTACAGGGCTAGAGTTTTCTCGAATGAATTACCAGGGGCTTGCGCCCCTGGCTATTATCTGTCGCCCCGTTGGGGCTAGGAGGTTGTGTGATGTACGTAGCTTTTGGGGAACAGTCCCCTTGCATGGCTTAGGTATACCAGCCTGAGGGTGTTAGAAGATAGTGCGCGCGCTGGTTTTGTTCAGCCAATGGTACGGCTGAGCTTTTCATGAGGTTCGATACTTGATGAAGCGTGGTCTTTACCCGGGTTGGCAAACGCTTTCCTCGCCTGCTTCATGGGCTCGCAACCTTCTCGCCCAGGTACTGGCGCGCCTCGTTCATGACGTTCTCAGCCAACGTCACGCTGGCCCACTCGGGGTAACCGATGCTGAGGTAATAATTCCGCCACGAAAAGAACTTGTTCTCGTGCACCTCTTTAATCTCGCTCCACGGGATCAGCAGTGGCGGGTGCATTGGGCGAAACAGAAAGAACACGGCCAGGTACAGTCCCTTGTCCGTCACGCCGACGGCCAGCATATTCCGATATCCAGCCATCCCGATGCCGCAACTTTGAAAGTAGAAATACTTTCCGTCGGGCTTCTCGCGGGCACGAAAGCTTTTTGCCAAAAGCCCCCAATCACCTAGAAAAGCGATCACCGCCATCGTGGAGCAGGCGATTAGTGCGAAGCCGATGAGCAGTACGAAGGCGAACAAGCAAGCTTCTCCTGTTAAGCGGTCCGAATACTTCGCTACGGAAAAAATCTTGTAAACAGTTCCGAGTGACTGCCGAGGATGCCCAGTTTTCTTTCCCGCGGTTTGTAATTCTTGAAATCACAAGGGGCGACAGACCATGCTCGGGCGACGTTCATTACGTCGTCTTCTGACGCGGTTTGGATATCATCGCGTTCCCAATACGACTCTTCTTCGTCTTTCAGGCTCCTTTCGTCAACGAACGCGATGCCCAGCGACTGTTCTTCGGGGGTTAAGTCTCCAGCGTTCCATAACGTTTCACCTGATTCGCCCAGGTAGCCGTATCCGCGAATCAGCTTCCCTTGAACGGCCTTCGCCCAAACGTGATAGTCCACGATTCGGTGGGTTGAGAATACCTGAGCTTCGCCGAAAGTTTGGCTGAGTTCCTCCAGCGGTTGGGCGACTTCACGGCGTACGTCGTTGTTCGACGGCGGTAGTTCAAAACCTGTCACCAGGGTCCAGCCATCGACCGCCGGCGTAACAAACACCGAGCGATCGTAGGCATTCGCGATGCCAGACCGCCAATTGGCTGGCTGAGAGTTCTGCAGGCCAAAAGCGGTCACCACGGCCTGCATGTCGACGGACGGAACCGCCCACCACGTGTTCTTGTAACCGAAACCAAATGGATCGTCAGGCTCCTGAGGTGGAAGCTCAACAACGGCAGGCGGAGTTGGTGCTGGCCTGGAACTTTTGCGTCGAAATGGCCACATGATTGGTCGTCCCCTTACCGCGCCTTGTCATACTCCGGGTTCACGGCCTGCTTGCTCCATTGTTTCAGCACCCCTTTGAGCGACGCGACCGATTCGTCGTATTGCCCTTGGTCGCCGGTTTGCTCGATCCACTGGTCGAGAATGCCGCGGTACTTTTCGAGTTGCTCTTGGTACGCCGGATCGGTAGCCAGGTTGTGGATTTCGTCGGGATCGTTTTTCAGGTCGTACAGTTCTTCCGGCACGCGCGTCTCCGACATGATGAAGCTTTCGATATCGTTCATTTTGCCGGCCTGGTAGTATGCTTTGAGGTCTTTCATGAACGCCTGGCCGTCGCGGTATTGGGGCTGCATGAAGGGACGATCGGTCTTGAAGTTGCGAAGGTATTTCAGCCGCTGGCCGGTGACCGCGCGGACGCGTTCGATAGTGTAGTCGCAGCGGTCGCGGGCACTAATGACGAAGTCTCGCTGGAAGTCGCTGGCGAAGAAGTCCTTCGCTTCCATGTGCTTGGGTTGCGGAATCCCTGCCAGGGCGAGCGTGGTGCCGGTGATGTCGATGCCGCTGACCAGGTCGTCGCGCGTGGTACCGGCCGGGATGCCTGGCCCGGCGATCACCAAGGGAACGCGGATGCTCCCTTCATAGAGCCACTGTTTGTGCCGCGGCAGTTTCATGCCGTGATCGGTGAAAAAGAAAACGACGGTGTTCTTGTCGAAGCCGTGCTCTTTGAGCGTCTTCACGATCTGCCCGAGCTCTTCGTCGGTTTGGCGGATACAGTCGTAGTGATGCGCGATCTCGCTTCGAACGCTGGGCAGATCGGCATAGTAGGGCATCACCTCGACGTCCTCAGGCGAGGTCTTTCCGGCGGGAAAGCCTTCGAACTTGCCGCTGTTTTTTCCTCCCTTGAGTTGCAGCTGAAGGAACACCGGTTTATCGTCGGGGCACTCTTTGAGTAGCTGCGGCAGCAGGTTGCCTGACGGTGCCCAGGCAAGCACGTTCACGTCGTACAGCAAATCTTCGTCTGACTCGGCAGGGATCGCGCTGGTCCCCTTGGGCCGGTTCAGTTCTTTCTCATTCTGCGAAGCCCATAAGAAATTGAAGTCGCTCTTGGGGCCGTAGTTGATCACGTGATAGCCGCCGGCACGTAGCGTTTGGTAGACCGTCTTGTTCTCCTTGGGAAGACGGATCTCTTCGCCGGGGTAGCGCTGACGCGAGCTGCGATGGTTGTGAACGCCCAGGCTCGTTTGCATCGCGCCCAAGGCAATCGCTGAACGCGTCGCCGAACAAACGCCGGCCGGCATGTAAGCACGATGGAACTGCACGCCGCCGCTGGCGAGTGCGTCGATGTTGGGCGTGGGTACGGTGTCGTCGCCGTAGCAGCCCATCCAGTCATTCATGTCTTCGGCGAAGATCCACACGATGTTCGGGCGATCGGCCGAGAAAGAAGGAACGGCCAATAGGCCGAAGAGAGTGAACGAAGCCAGGAAAGAGACTAGAAGAGTGTTGTATTTCATAGCAAGGCTGGGATGGAAATTAGGTGGTAGGAGTTCTGTGCTATCTTCTCGCTACAATTCAGTTGCGAACACCGTTTCAAGCTCATTGGCGCCATTTAGGGCAAAGTATTTGTTTCGTGTCTTAGCTGTCATTCGTGCATGGTAACCTTGTTCACGACCGTTGCATTAAAGGCATCGAGTATTCGATCGATCTTTCTTCGTTCTAGCTGATAGTTGTCTGATGTTTGAACAAAGGACATCCTCGATCCTTTCAAAGTCACATAGCTTACATAAGGTACTTGAGACAGACTCTTCTTGAGTTGGGCTAGTTCCTCGTTGTCACCTTCGATGATCCACTTTATTTTTCGCCCAGTCACGCGGGCACGGCTACTGGAAGCGGAAGCCCCCATTTCACCTCCTTGTCTGGCGATATCTTGAATTGCTGCTTCTATTGAGTCCATTCGTTTCGCCAAGTACTTGTCAGGTTCAGGGGTATCAGGAGATACCTGAATTAAGAGAGACGTGGCTGCACGATAGATTGGGTTGTCGCAGCTGTAATCTTCCTGCGTAACAACTTCAATTGATTCCCTTAAGGCTCGTGAAGCAGCGTCTACTCCGTATAGATCGTTTTGGTAGAAGATTGTTCTTTCGTCCGCGATATCGAATGGAAGTTTTGTTCCGTCCTCTGCGAATGACACGACGGGTAGTCGCTTAGCATGTCTCACTGCCAGTTCGTACATTACATTTGGGTTCAAGTCAGTCAAGTTAGCGATCACCACCTCGGCTGAAAGCAACAACTCAATAACTTGTTTTGTTATAGAGCCTGGAGTGGCAATTTCATGGGCAACCTTAACGTCGTAACCCAAGTCCTCCATCACAGGTCGAATGACTGCATTTAATAAACCTTCCGCAGAACGTCTGGTCGCCGAATCTTTGGCACCAATCGGCGTAACAATAAAGCACGTCTTTTGTTGTTGGCTCGATTTGGAATTCTCTGGCTGGACTTGTTTTTTTGCCATGTCTTCTTTGTCATTGGCAGAGGTTAAGAGAGGTTGTAGCAATATGATAATCAGATGATGTTTGACAAACTACTCTTCTTCACTGTTAGCACTGCCGCGTCGGCGCTGTGACGTAATCGGCAAGACGGCGGTTCCCCTATTCTGATTGGACCAGCGGCTCGTCCGAAGTTGACTTTTTCTCAGCCATGAAAGACTTGATCTCGCGGACGATATCTTCCGGCAAAGTCAGGCTGGCCCACTCGGGCGACCCAATGCTGAGTCGATATCTCCGCTGCGAAAAGGTATTCTTCTCGCGCACCGCGGTGATTTTTTCCCAGGGAATCAGCAGTGGCGGGTGCATGGGGCGAAACGGAAAGAAGACGGCAAGGTAAAGCCCCTCGGCCGAAATGCAGACGGTCAGAATGTTCCCATAAGAAACCATTCCGACGGCGGCGCTGCGAAAGTGAAAAGTCTTCCCGTCTGGTTTGTGGCGGGCATGAAAGGACTTCGCCAGGCGCCGCCAATCTCCGAGCGATGCGAGCAGCAGCAGCGTGAAGCCGCCGACCAACACGAAAATGGTGAATACAAAGAGGAACAGCAAGAAGACATCTCCCGAATCGTGGCATGCCTGACGAAGGTTGACCCAAAGGTTGCGCTAGGCCACCTTGATTGTTCGTGTCTTCGTCTCATCTTAAAGTACAATAATCGCATCCGCACCCTTGCCCCAGTCTTTTCTCCAGGAGCCTCCTCATGGATCGTCGCCAGTTTCTTACGACGGCTGCCGCTGTGACTGCTGTTTCTTCGCTGCCTCGGTCGACCTGGGCGCAGGATCTGCTTGACATTAAGCCAAAGCGGGTCGGGCTGATTGGCTGTGGGTGGTATGGCAAGTGCGACTTGATGCGGTTGATTCAGGTAGCTCCGGTGGAAGTCGTTTCGCTTTGCGACGTCGATTCGCAGATGCTCACCGGGGCGGCCGAACTGGTGGCTTCGCGGCAGAAGTCAGGCAAGCAGCCGCGGCAGTATGGCGACTATCGGAAAATGCTGGCCGAGAAGGATCTCGATATCTGCCTGGTCGGCACGCCGGATCATTGGCACGCACTGGCGATGATCGAGGCCTGCCAGGCCGGGGCGGACGTTTACTGCCAGAAGCCGATCAGCCGCGATATCGTTGAAGGCCAGGCGATGTTAGCCGCGGCTCGCAAGTACGATCGCGTCGTACAGGTTGGCACCCAGCGGCGGAGCACGGCGCATCTGATCGAGGCCCGCGATAAGGTGATTAATGCGGGCCTGCTCGGCACGATCGGGCACGCCGAGATTTGCTGCTACTACGGCATGGGGCGCAATCGCAAGGCCGAAAATTGCCCACCGCCGGAGTATCTCGATTTCGAGATGTGGACCGGTCCGGCCCCGAAGCTGCCTTTCAACCCGGTGATGCACCCGCGCAGCTGGCGAATGTTCCAGGAGTTCGGCAACGGGATCATGGGAGACATGTGCATCCACATGCTCGACACGGTTCGTTGGATGCTCGATCTGGGCTGGCCCAACAGCGTCAACAGCCGCGGCGGAACGTATGTGTACACCGATGCCACCGGCAACGTGCCAGACACCCAGGTCGCGACGTTTGATTTCGACCAGTTGGACGTCGTCTGGACGCATCGCACCTACGGCGATGCCCCTGACCGCGATTACCCGTGGGCCGTGTTTCTGTACGGCGACAAGGGAACCTTGAAAGCGAGCGTGAACAAGTACGAGTTCTTCCCCAAAGGCAAGAAGGAAGCGACCCTTACAGGCGCGCCGAAGACCGAGTGGGATAAGTACCCGGAAGACGAGCACGAGAAGGACCTCGAACAACACGTCGCCGCCGCCAACCGGGCCCACCAGCGCGACTTCCTGAAAGCGATTGAAGAGCGCGGCCGCCCCGTGGCCGACATCGAACAAGGACACATCTCTACCGCCAGCTGCATCCTGGCCAACATGTCCCTGCAGCTCGGCCGCAGCCTAGCGTGGGACGCCGAATCAGGCAACGTGAAGGGAGACGACGAGGCAAACCAGCTGTTGGCCCGCGAGTACCGCGGCGACTGGATGCACCCGACGGTGGAGAATGTGTAATCACACGGCTCGGGTTTAGTCTCTTACTCCGACACTAGCGCAATATCATGCGTGTTGCTGCCGGCATCGACCTGAATCACTTCGATCTCTTCCCAGTAAGATTTGGGGAGATTTGCCAAAGGGTTCTTGGGCGGTGGTCCGACCGGGCGGCCATCGGGGCCGATCTCCGGCATCGGGGTTACGACCGAGCCGGGGATCAGTTTGACCGAGTGCTCGCCAGGCTGGATGCCTGTCTTGTTGAACGAGAACTGGGCCTCGTACTTTCCCTGTTCATCGGTCTGTGCGTAGGAAGGGGAGCCTCCTTCAGCGATGGGTGAGAACTGAATCGCCACACCGGCTGGCGCCGGTTTGCCGTCAATTGTGACCGTACCGGTTAATGACGGCAAACCGCTGCCACCGCAACCGACCGCCGCTGCCAAAAGGACAGCGGACAGTAGCTTAGAGAGCCCGCAGGCGCGTAGTGTCATCTTGTGCATGTGAAAACCTCCCTGCGTGTTTAGTACGAACCAAGAGGCTGGCCGTCATCGCGCAGGCCCAGCTTCTGATAAACGCCGACAGTCGACTTATCGAGCGAGTCGTACGAGTCGTACCAGGCAGCCGGGTTACCGTCGTTCTTGAGCCCTTCGCGGGAGTCGATCGTTTCGCTGATGAAATGAACGCTGCCGTCGGCATAGAGGAAGTTCGCGCCGCCTGGGTGCAGACTGGAGAACGCCAGGTAGAAACGTCCCACCAGCGGCTGATTTACCTTTTGGCCAAACGTACGACCGATAGCCTTAGGGGAAGACCAGGAGTCTTCGGAGTTCACATTGCCGGTGCCAACCCAGTAGGCTGCGTGATGCAGAGAGTCGCGTTCGCCAATGGCAAACGTGTTACTGGTTCCATCGGTGATGTCGGCCATGCGGATCCCCTTCTGAGGATTCATCATACCGTGCTTGTTAGGGACGGCGGCCGTGGCCGATGCATTCCAGTTGGTCGTGTAGTGTCCCATCACGCCGGCGTAGTTGCTTTTGGCAGGCTTGGTCGTATCGGGACCTCCGGTATGGCAGAAGTCGACCGAAGTGTTGATGTCGTCGCCGGGATCGCTGGGGCAGATGTACGCGTCCAGAGGCGTTCGCATCAGGGCAACCCCTGCGGCTGGCCAGCTGGAAGAGTTGTTGCCCGGCAAAAGCGTGTTGAATTCTTGGGTCGTCACACCCAACTGATCGTGCAGGGCTGATTGCTCAATGAATGGCAAGATCCGTGCGCCCCAGCCCCAGGCTTTGACCCACGCGGCCGCGTTGGCCTGATCGTTGAAGCTGTAAGCGGCGGGAAATTCGCCGAACGTGTCATGGAAATTGTGCAGGCCCAGACCGATTTGCTTGAGATTGTTGTTGCATTGCATGCGCCGCGCAGCTTCGCGTGCCTGCTGAACCGCAGGCAGTAAGAGGGCAATCAGAACGCCAATAATGGCAATGACCACCAGCAGCTCGACGAGCGTGAAGGCTCGCTTTTTCATGGGGAAGTCCTTAGTAAAGACGCAGGAGAACGGGATAAAAATGAAAATGGGGCAATACGCCCACTATCCCGTGATATCTCCTTGAAGAGTTTGTGTCAATGCAATTTAATCAGGAAAAGAGAAGAATTGTCCGTAACGTGCTAACCGGCATGGCACCGCCCACAATACCGGAGGGGGGATCCGATGGTGAAAGATATCCAGACTCTAGAAAACCTTTACGACAGAAGCCCCTAGAGTGGCGGATAAGTGTTGAGAAAATTAAGCGAGTTATGAGAACCATTGCAGCCGTCAACTCACGGCCCAGAATGACCTGCGTGATTGCGTCTTGTCACGACACGGCTAATCTTCGTCGCCGTCTTCTTCGTCGAACAAATCGGTCTGTTTGCTCTTCGGCTTGTCCGAAGCCGCCGCGCTGGTTTCTGACTCGGTCGGCCGATTGAGCATGTCGGCCAGCATCGCGTCGTCATCTTTGTCGACGATCAGCACGCCGCCGCCGTAATTGGCGAGCGACGGATCGACGGCCTTGCCACTTTCGTCGAGGACCATGTCCGCTTCGGCCGTCTTCTTCTTGGCGACTTCCAGTAGCTTTTCGTAGATGTCTTCCTTATCGGTACCGTTGATGTCGCTGACGGCCTGGGCGACTTCGCCCAGGTAACGGCGGAAGATGCTGCGGCGGTCCGCCTGCTGCTTCACTTTCATGCGGCGGCGGAGGAACATGCCGAGCTTGCGTCCGACGGTTTGCAAAGCGAGCCGCATTTCCTTCTGGATTTCATCGTAGCTGGCAACCGCTTCCTTGGCCTGATTGGTGAAGGGAACCCAGACGCTGGCGATGTGTACCATGATGGTGACCGGGCCGCTGGGCAAGTTGCCGCGCGACTGCGAAAGGCCATACGAACGCCAGTTGGTCTGGGCGATGGTCTTGGTGATCGCACAGTCGCCGTGCTGGAACTGCAGCGGCACGCGGTTGGCGTACCGGTAAACCTGCATCGACTGCCCCTCGTTGACGTTGACGTTCTGCATCGCTTCGAAGAGGTGGTCGATCTCCTTCGGCTTGAGCTTGTTGGGGCTCTTTCGCGTGCCGACCTTCGACTGCTTGATGATCTTGTCGGCCGCATCGGGGCCAAGGCCATTGAACGTGAGGATCAAAAACTGCCGCACGGTGCGGGCATCGGTTTCGTACAGCAGTTCTTTCAGCAGATCCTTGGTGATCTTCTGCGTTTCGACGTTGCCGCCGTAAGCCAGGGCGACTTCGATCTGGAATGGATTGCCCCGGTAAACGGCCGGCGGACGGGTCGCGGCGGCGTAGAACTCGGCCGGCACCACGCTATGCAGACCTTTGAGCAGTTGCTCTTCGCCGATCGGCACGATGCAGTCGGTCGTCGGGTTCGAGATCTTCGTGTCTTGAATCGCCGCGTACAGGTGCTCGGCATGGTCGCGATCGATCCGCTTCACCCGCATCCGCGTGCTGAGCTTGGCCTTGTCGCAGATCTGCTTGGCGATCGAAGGACTGACGCGCGAGAACGACGTAGTTAAAAAGCCGGACAGGCTCGATTCGGTCGTTTCCTTGCACATCGAAACCAACCGGCCCAGCTCGACCCCGTACGGGTGCGGCTTGATTTCGGTCGCTTCCGGCGGCAAGACGTCGGTCGAACGGTGGTACGTTTTCTGATTGCCGCTGGGGTCGATGTAGTGCAGCGTGACGTGCGGGTTGGCGATGGCCGTTTGCTCGAGGTATTCGTCGACGCTTCCTTTGCCGCGCTGGTACTTGGCTTCCAGGTCGAGCGTGACTCGCGTGCCGG
Organism: Bremerella volcania; assembly: GCF_007748115.1. NCBI lineage: Bacteria > Pseudomonadati > Planctomycetota > Planctomycetia > Pirellulales > Pirellulaceae > Bremerella > Bremerella volcania. The sequence goes on along the minus strand of NZ_CP036289.1, from coordinate 6,325,042 downwards.
AAACGATCGGTTTGGGCTTGGCATCGGGCTTCTCGGGATCGTGATGGGTGACCCATTCGATGCCGTGGTCTTCGATGTACTTCTCCCCTTTTTCGCCGGGCGGGATGTCTTCGCCGTCTCCCTTGCCGTTAAGGATCTCGGGCTTGTTGACCTTGGTATCGATCCGCAATTCGTAGTAGTGGGCAGGCTTCTTGGCACCTGTTTTACTGACGATTTTAATCGGCTTGCCGGTCGTCAGAATGGCATACATACCAGCGGCACTGATGCCGATCCCTTGCTGGCCGCGGCTCATGCGCAGGCGGTGGAACTTCGAGCCGTACAGCAGCTTGCCGAAGATCAGCGGGATTTGCTTCTTGAGAATGCCTGGCCCGTTGTCCTGGATGGCGGCCTTGTAGCGGCTTTCGCCGGTCTGTTCGACGTGTACCCAGATTTCCGGCAGAATGCCTGCTTCTTCGCACGCGTCGAGCGAGTTATCGACGGCTTCCTTAATGGTCGTCAGCAGGGCCTTGCGCGGGTTGTCGAAACCCAGCATATGGCGATTCTTGGCGAAGAACTCGCTCACCGAGATCTCGCGCTGCTTCTTGGCCATCGTTTCGGCCGTCGCGCGGCGGGGAGCAGACTTCTTACGCTTTGCGGTTCCGTTCGCAGTAGTGGTGGCGCCTTCCGACAACGTGGAAACTCCTGTGGTCGCGGACTGAGATTCTTATGAAATCGTGTCCCCTCTCCCTTCCCAAGGGAGAGGGGACTGGAGAGGATTGAATCGACGATTGTAGTAAAGTTTGTCGGTTACGGGGATAGCGGCAGGATCTGGAGATTGGGGATGACTGTCATACTCGGAAGAATAGGGGTTTTTGGCATGATAGCTTCATAAAGACTCAGACTACCCACCGGAATAGCCGATTTAACCAAGGACGGAAGGTCTGGACTTATCTGACCCGCGCAGATTGCCGAAGTACCCAGTGGTGGCGGTTTGGACCAGTTTCCCGACATATGTACATGGCGAAGCTAAAAGAACCCATCCACGGCCAAAAGCGTGGTTGCCTAATTGCCGCACTTGGCAGGAGCTATCAATCGGATGAAACGCATTGCAACAACTTGTTTGTTCGCCCTGGTCCTGACCGCAGGCTGGATGGCGGTTGGCTCGACGGCTCAGGCGAACGAATATGCCAGCCCACCCGTCTACCCCGACGTCATGAACCAGTACTACGTCGCCGATCCGTACTACGGATACCCGGCTGCGATGTACACCGCTCCGGTGACGACTCCTCCGTACGTTCCGCAAACGTACATTTCGTATCCACCGCTGAATCCGCACGAGTTTCTGTACAAGCACCACCGCAACTACTACCACTACTACAACGGTGGTCAGGGTTTCAACCGCACCAAGGCTCACTGGTACGGCGGTCGCACTTGGCTGAATCCTTACAACCCCTTCTTTTAATCAGAACTTGCTCGAGCCGGACCACGTCCCTCGCTTCACGTAGGAAATAAAGACGATGACCCAGACACGACTGATTCTCGCTCTCCTCGTCGGCCTGACCCTTGGCGGCAGCGTGCAAACGGCTGAAGCTGGTTGGCTGTGGGGACGTGGCTACAGCAACAACGCCAATGCCCATCACGCTTCGCAGCTTCCATGGCACGGCGGCTACGCCTATGAAAACTACCAGACGCCGGTGGCGATGGTCGTTCCCCCGAATGCCAACATGCAGACGAACTACTCGTGGGGCGTCCCTTCCAGCCGCATGACGCCGGTGTATCACCAGTTCGGCCAGGCCTATGCCGGCGGCATCACCGGTCACCCCAGCAGCCTGGGCACGACCCCTTACTGGCCTAGCGACACGCAGCAGTTTGGCGTTTACAACGTTCGCGGTCCTTGGACCTGGAACGCCGCCGACCTGGGTTACGGCTGGCACCTCGGTTTCCACCACCGCCCACACTGGAATAACAAGATCGGCAGCTGCCCCGGCGGCAACTGCGGTAACAATTACTACTACGGTGCCCCTGCCCACAGCGTCGAAGGGGGCAGCGTCATCACCGAAGAAGGCTACGTCCCAGGCAGCTACAGCGAACAGCCAATCACCCCGGCTGAAGCACCAACCCCAGCCGCTCCGCCAGAAGCTTAGTTCTTACGGCGAAAACTTGAACGAACGAAAGCTGAGTTCTCGACCATCGAGGGCTCAGCTTTTTTCGTTTTCTTGACGCAGAGGTCTTCAGCAGCAAGCGATGCACTGCTATCGGTTTGCCGCAGCACAAACCAAATTTTCTGCTAGCCACTTGCCTGGACATCTCACAACGCGAATGATGTTGTCGACTCGATAACCAACCACCTCACCTCCTCCCGGTGTTTCTTTCCGAGTCTGCCGATTGTGCCGGTTTCTCCGGGCAAAAGCGGCCCCTTTCGAAATTCACGCGACCGGTTCGCACTTTGGCACGGCAAGTGAATTTAGTTCTTCCAGCAACGCATCACCCCTCAGGAAAAACCTTCAGACAAAGAACCTAGCCATGCTCGAATTCCAAACCATGTTGATCTTCTTCGGTGCCTCGATCGCGATCGTGCTGGGCGTGCACGTCTCTCGTCCACTCAAGGCGACCAACCCGTTTGGTAGCTAATTCGAGCAAAATACCGCTGCTGTTGGCAAGGCATAGGTAAAACGGTGGTAGGGTGGCTACGGCTTCCCAGCCGATAGCCACCTTCGCCTGCTAAGCCTGTCCCACAAAATCAAGATGGCTATCCGCCGAAGACGCCGGTAGCCATCCTTGTGACTCACCGATCGGCAAGCATCCCTAGTGTAATCAGCGGTCGGTTGAACAAATGAGGTTGGTTTATAGTTTCATGGCAGCCGATAACGATCTTGAACTACAGCTGCTGGGTCTTTGGATTCAAAAAGATAGTTAATTTAGCCGTCTAGTCCAGCGAGCCTTCGTAATTCATCCACAATGGCTAGTACTGAAGCATGAGACGGTGGTGTTTCCGTATCGTCATCACTGACCTGTCCAGCGAGACGCTCCAATGCACTTCTCACGGCATCTTCACTCTTTTGGTCCTGGAAAGCTCGCAAAAAAGATAGCCAATACTCAATTCTCACTCCGCAAAGCTGTAACTTGCGCATTTCCCCAAGGTATGTATCCATGATCCCGGTACGTGCAAACCGTCCAAAATTCCCTCCCTGGTCTGAGGCTGGTCTATCTGCGATTTCGTCGGCTTTGTGTGGGTATGGTTTGACAGATTCAGGAGCGCTAATTCCTTTATCGCTGCGAGAATTGCGAATAAACTGCCAATGATAATTTCGGTACTCAGCTGCGTAACGTGCCGATTCGATATAAGGGGTAAAAGCTTGTGGCTTCCCGCTGATTACTTGTGACAACACCCATGGCACCACGACGATCAGATCTTGAGGATTGCAAGCTGCAGGTGTCACTTGATAACGGAAACTCGGCTCTCCCTCTTTGGCCAATAAGTACCACCCTTTGAGTTCGATGCCCATCAGGACATCCGGTGATTCGCCCGCTTTTTGTAATCGAACATCAGGAAAAGTCTGGGATTGTCTGACAAAACTGTAAAGGGCATATTCTTCGTTGGGGTCCCATACGAGACGCATCGAATTCAAAGTTTGCACGACCTGATCTTCGATCGTTGCACCCAATACGGTATTGAGGGTGTGGATGTCCGTTGCCGCTACGCCAGAAATAAATGTCTCCGTGCGGAAATAGGCCGGAAGAGATATAATCGCTTCGCGAACGTCGTTAAATAGCTTGGAATGTACCGAATTGCCCGGCTCCGTTTTCTCAGGTGGTGCGGGTATGGCATCACTCATCGTACGTTTTCAGCCTTTCTGTTGATGCCAACCAGTATTCCGGCATGATCTCGGCACTATGACATGCCCGACCGTTTGAATGGGAGGCAATCGCTGCTGAGCATAAGCCGCCGAATGGTTCCCATACCACATCACCAGGTTCGGTGCAGGCTTGGATACAGATATCGATCAGTCGAAGCGGCTTCTGGTTGTTATGGACACAGCGGTATTTTTCTTTCAATCGCTCGACACCGCGGACAGGCGGCTCTCGCCAGACGTTGTTAATTCCTACTTCACAATGGAATTTTGCGCGCATTCGTGACCATTGCTCGCCGCTTAACGGTAGATTGCCATCAATGCTAAAATAGGGTTTTCCTTCAGTTGCACCATGCGTGTTCGCATAGGCGACTAGCCGTTCAAACGCTTCAACGGGTGGGAAGTACCAAAGGTGGCACTTGGTAAAGTACTTTCGAGTCGCTGCATTGCGAACATTACAGGCCTCGTTTGTAAGCGACAATGGAAGGCCAGTACGCAGCCATTCCAGCCGAAGCCACTCCTGCATGGAAACTTCACGTCCCTCGAATCGGAAGCGAGCAGGTTTGACGTATTGCACGCAAACTTCGGTAACCACAGGAAACTTACGCAATGTCTGCGAGTTGGCATTGCCAGCCACATGGCCTAGGCCTTTATCCCATATGTGGCAGCACCGGTATTCCCAGCCGTTCGCAACCAAAATGGGATGTACAGTCGCCCAGCCAAGTTCGGTGTTCCAGAACCACAAGGTCGTTTCTGGTGTCGAGTAACGTGACCACGCTTCGATGTGCGGGCGATAGATCTCCGGCAGCGTTTCAGGTGTAGGAGGGTCGCCAGGGAAACCTTTAATGCCATAGGGACCGTCGGAAACTATGCAGATCGGGGTCCGCCATGAGCCATAGAGTTCTAATGCGTCTCCATAGTGCAGTCGTACTTGATCACGTGATTCGACGTCTCCTTCACTCAACTGGCGCTTCGGCAGCGACCGATTCGTCCTTGCGAGTTTGCTGGATTGAGCTTTAGTAGCTGCCATAATTTAATGCGTCCTTCATCCAATCCACTTTAGGAGACATCGGGTGCATTCAGCCGAGTCTACGGGCGCTGTGAATGACCTTCTGCAGACGACTTGTCATAAGCCTTGTGTCGTAACTATCATTGCGATGTAGTGCATGGGATGCAACGCCCCCGAGCGTGAATGGACAAGTTTATAACATTCAGCGATGAATCTTGGGTCTGCCTCTGGGCAAAACGAACTAGGTACTTGCAAGTATCGCACTGTCAATTGCGGTCGACTCATCCGAATGGCCGAGCAGCCACCTTTAATTCCGCGGCAAGCCCTGCATCAACTCTACAAACCGGGCCTTCATCTCCGGTCCGCCCATGTCGGGATACAGCGTTTGCAGGTAACGCACGATCTGCTTCGCTTCTTCGGGGTTGCCGAGCTGAATGTGGCAGCGGGCGATTTCGAGTTTGGCTTCATACCAGGTGGGAGACTGCGTGCGGCTTTTGCGGCTGATCTGTCGCCAGCGATCGAGGGCTTGCTCTTGTTGCTCGGCGGTGGTTCCGCGGGAAAGCATCCGGGCCAGCCCCACTTGAATTTCGGAATCATTGGGCAGCTGCTGGGCGAGGGTTGCGTACAGCTCGATTGCCTGGTCGAGCTTGCCGCTGGCGGCCAAGGCTTCTGCTTCGCGCGTGGCAATGACCATCCGCGTTTGTTCGTCCAGCTGCATCATGTTCGGCCGCAGCATGGCGATGACCGTCAGTTCGATCTGGGCGATCTGTTGCCGGATCGCAGGCGAGGCCGAGCCGCCCATCTGGCCGAGTGCTTGCAGGACTTCGAATAACTGGTGAGGACTATCGTCACGGACTTGCTGCAGCTTGGCTTGGGCCTGATCGAGCTTTCCCAGGCCGGCCAGCGCGATCACTTGCAGCGATTCCAATCGGCTTCGCCAACCATCCGGGCCGTTGGGATTGGAACGCAGGGCAACTTCGATCACGGCTCGCGCGTTGTCGTATCCGTGGTCGGTGTAGTTCAGCCACAGCTGAGCGGCCGACTCCGAGGCCAGACGCATGGTGGCAGTCCATTCGCCGCCGCCGGACTGGCCATTGAGGACGACTTGCTCGAAGTAGTCGATCACTTTGCGGACGTCTTGCGGGACGAGTTCCTGCTTCGCGCCGGCCGTTTGAAACCATTTGAGCGATGCCTGACGAACCCCTTCGACCGCCAGCGGGAAGTGCGTCGACTTCGGTGGGATCAGCAGGTAGGCCTCGGTCGCTGCCCGCCAATTGCCGCGCGAGAATTCGATCTGCGCAAGCCACATGGCGGCCTGGGCGGCTGGCTCTCCTTCGTTCCAGCGGCTGAGGTTCTCGCGCAGCAGTGCGATGTAGGGTTCCAACTGCGGCGGGTCCGACTGCCGGGCAATCTGCGATTGGTAGTAAGCCGCCGTCAAGTGCCGCAAGGAGGCATCCTGCTCGGCAGGAAACTCGAGCGCCGCTCCCCGCAGCCGCTTCACCCCTTCGGCCAGGTTGCCTGCTTCGACCGCCACCGCGGCGGCGGCCAGGCGAAGCTGGTATTCTTCCGACGGCTGATTGGAAGCACGGGCCGCTTGGGCGCCGAGGTCGTAGTTCTTGATCGCCTCGTCCCAGTCCTTCTGCCGGACGTAGTTCTCGGCGGTGCGGCGCAGCAGGTCGACGTTCTGCGTGCCGCCGGTACTCGCACTGCCGGTCAGCTGTTGCTCGGCACGGCGGGCCCAGTAGGGACCATACAGTTGTTCCAACTCGCGAACGACCGCCGCGCTGCGTCCTTGCCACAGTTGAATGTCCGGGGTGTTTTGTTTCTCTTCGGCCTGTTTCCAAAAGGAGAGGTAGGTCTCGAAGATGGCGTAGTCGAGTTCGGCCGAAGCCATCCCGTCGGTCCCGCGGGCCTGGTTGATCATTTGCGTCGCGAGCGGCAAATCGTTCTGTGCCAGAGCTACACGTATGTCTTCCGCCCAAGCGGCGCTGAGGACAGAAACCGGCGGGGGTGGGTCCATTCTCCGGAGCATGGCGACGGTGCTTCTGGCTTGATCCAGCCGGCCGAGATGACGCAGGGCTCGGATGGCCAACAGTTGGGCAGGCCATTTGACCTGGGTATCAGGCCGGAGCTTGGTCAGCGGTTCGACTTGCTGCAGGACCTGGACCATCGCGTTGGTGCGATCGAGCGAATCAGGTGGGTAGCTGAGTCCCTGCTGTTCGGTCGCCTCGGCCGATTGCAGCGCGACCTTGCGTGAGAGGGCCAGAAGCTGATCCGACGTCAGCGGCAGTCGGTTGTTGGGCGAATGCGACTCGCGCAGCAGCCCGTCGACTTTTTCCTGTAAGGCCTCGTACTGCCCGAGCAGTTGGGCGGAAAGCTTTTGAGCCTGGTTGAGCTTGGCATTGTCGCCGAAGACCTCCCCTTCCTGCCGCAAGAGTCGTAGCTGGGCCAGCTGGCTATGGGCGGTTTGCACTTCGATGAGGATCGATGCAGCTGGGTCAGGAAATTGTTTTTGAAACTGCGGAAGGACCGCTGCGGCCGAGTTCCAGTAGCGCTCGCGCTCACTTGGGCGAGCATTCAGCGCGTGCAGCGAATACGCTCGCACGAGTTCCGCGGCCATCTCGGCCCGATGCGACGAAGTGATCCCTTCGGCTATGACCTGCTGCGCGGCATAACGCTCGGCCAGACCAAACAACTGGCGGTCGAGCAGCCCCTGCATCATTCGGCGATCGTCTTCCAGCGCCGACTGCGCCCAGGCTGCGCTGGTCAGCATGAGGAGGAAGATCGTGATGAAGGGAATCGTTTTCATGGGAAGCGGTTATGCGTAACTCGCGTCGTTGGTGGTCGAAACGCTCTTCAGCCCCAACGGGGCGCTAGATAATAGCCAGGGGCGCAAGCCCCTGGTGCCGTTGACCCAAGCGTCGTGAGCCCTGAAGGGGCGACAGAAAACATTCATGGAGAAGTTCTGTCGCCCCGTTGGGGCTCAACGTTTTAGAGGGTCGCTTTCCAGGGGCTTACGCCCCTGGCTATTATCTGTCGCCCTTACAGGGCTAGGAGTTGATCTGATTAACAAACTGAGTTCTAAGTTTTGTCTGTTGTAGGATGGCTATCGCCTCGGAAGGCGTAGCCATCCTACAACTTATCCGTGTTCATCCGTGCCATCCGTGGTTGTCCTCTTAATCTGGTTCGACCGCGAACTGGATCTCCTGGAAGTTCAACAGCCGGCCGATGTCGTACACGTCGATGACCTGTCCGACCGGGACGACTTCGGTCGGGTCGATGATCAAGGGAACGTCATTCTTGATCGATGCCAACGTGCCGAGGATCTCGCGAACTTCCGTTAGTTCCTGAGTTCGTCGTTCGTTGACGGCGTAGGTGAAGTTGCCAGGCTCGCCGGTGATGCGGACGACAATTTGTTCGAAGTCTTCGATCTCGAGTTCTCTTTCGGCTGAGGAACCGACGTTGCTCGGGGGCGAAATGCTGCTGGGTAAGGCATACTCGACGATCTGAAAACTGGCCGTCCACAGAAAGAAGATCAGCAGCAGGAACACGACGTCGATCATCGGCGTCATGGCAACCTGGAGCGGTCCGCGATCTCGGTAAGGGCTGGGGCGTCTCATCGTGCGTCCTCCGGTCGAATCACGGAGAAGGCAATGCTCCAGATGCCAGCCTCGGTGGCGGCCAGCATCACGGGCTTCACGTTGGCGTAGGGAGTTTCTCGATCGCAGCGGATGCGCAGTTCAATCGAGTCCCCGGTTCGCGCTCGCTCGGTTGCCAGACGCTCTTTCAACTGTTCCGGTGGCACGCGGCGGCCGGCCAGGATGAGCGATCCGTCCGACTCGATGTTCACCACGACGCGAGGCTGTTGATCGTCGATGATCTCTTGGCCACTTTCCGCAGTGGGTAGCGGCAGCGGCATCTGGGCTTCCTGCTTGGCCAGGTGGCTGGAGACCAGGAAGAAGATGATCAACAGGAACACCACGTCGATCATCGGCGTCATGTTGAATTCGGCCTGGCCCGGTTTCAAGTTGTTTGGCACACGCACGGGCGTTAGCTCCTTGAGGCCTGGGCGGCAGCTTGGCGCTTGCGGCGCTTGAGCGGAGTGAAGACCTGCTGAGCGACGTAAGCGGCTTCGGCCACCAGTTCATCGACCCAGTTACGAAAGATGGCGAACGCACCCAGTGAAGGAATTGCCACGAGCAAGCCGCCCACGGTGGTAACCAGGGCCTGGTAAATCCCTTCGGCCAAGTCCCCTGCCCCGGCGGCTCCTTGCGTGGCCGCCACTTGCTGGAAGGCGAAGATCATCCCGGTGACCGTACCAAGCAGTCCAACCATCGGAGCGATGTTGCCGATGACCGAGAGGTATTCGATCTTGCGAAACAGCCGCGCGGATTGTTCGGCGGTGGCGTCTTCAAGCGCCTTTTCGACCGCGGTCCAGCCTCCATCGAGTTCGGCGATGCCACTCAACAGGACGAACGACAGGAAACTGGGACGCTCGCGACAAGCACGCTCGGCTTCTTGCACTTTGCCGGCCAGCAGATGATCGCGAACCGTATCGCCCAGCTCCGGTGGCATGATCTCGGTCTTGCGAATCGTCATCGCTTGTTCAAAGACCAGGTACGCCGCCGTCATCGACAGCGCGAGCAGGAAGATGAGGATCAGTCCCCCCACGATTCCGCCGCTGAGGACGATGTCGATGAAGCCGGTCTTTTCCGGCGGCGCGGTTGGTTCGCTCGCCGGCGGGTCGGCCGCCGGCGCGTCTTGAGCGATGGCCGGTGTTGGTCCGGCGGTTGGGAACAGGAGCGATCCGTTTCCGAGCATTCCCAACGCCAGCACAGCCAGGCAGGCGGTCCAAATTCCGATACGTGTCAAGTTGGCCAAGGCTGCCTCCTAGTTGCTACCTGAGCTGGCGATTCGTTTGAGGTTGATTTCCGCTTCCTGTCGTGCTGGCTGGTCGCCATATTGATCGATGGCCTCGCGCAGGACGCGCTCCGCCTGGTCGGCTTCTACGGCCCTTTCCAGGGCCCGACCTGCTTGAAGTAGGCTGTCTGCCGCGACGGGTCGCAGATTGGGATACAGGATCGGCGGCCGCATCAATGTGAGGGCGGCCTGGTTGTCGTTATCGAGTTGCCGCCATGCTTTGCCGACCACCAGCGTTGGCCCGGCCAGTGCCGCTCCGCGCAGGAACCCGGCATCCAACTGCCGCTGCCACTGCTGCACGTCGGCCTGACTGGCGGTGACGATCTTGGTTTGCCATAGCTGAGCTTCGGCCAGCATCGCGATCTGCGGGATCTTGCTGCGGCGAAGATTGCCAAGCACCTGGATCGCCTGGGAACGATCGGACGTGCTCAGCAGCCAACTCGCACCCAGAAGCTGGGCATAGGGGGACGGCACCTCCATCCACTGCCGCGCCGCTCGATCGCGCTCGAAATGGGGTGGCAAGCTGAACCAGGCCAACGGCAGCGCATCGAAATGCACTGTTTGCGGATCGTCGGCTACGATCTGGAGGAACGTGTTGCCCGCTTCGATATACCGTCCGGCGTTCTGCAGGGCGAGCGATTCCAGGGCCAGGATCTCACGCTTCACCCACGGGCGACGTTCGCCTGAGACCGCGGCGGCAAACATTCGGGCCGCTTCGCTCGACTTGCCTTCGGCGAGAAGCTGCTTCGCTTGCAGCACGTCGGAAGCATAGTCGGTCTCGACCGAAGCGACCTTTTCGGCGGGGATGCTCGTCTGCCCAGAGGCCGTTTGCAGGGTCAGGACCTGGCCGGTGTAGTCGATGACGTTGCCGCGAACCTTGGTGGGCTCGGCATTGGGAGTGGTCGGGCGAAGGGTGACGGTATCGTCGGCCGCGCACCGGTGCTGCGCGTCGCCCAGTGCGATCAGAGAAAGAACAAGCGTGAACAGAATCGCGCGACGAGGCAACGGAAGTCTCAATCTCTTCAGGTTAGGGATATTAAGGTTGGGCACGGAGCTTCGAGATATCGACGTAAACATGCTTGCCGTCGTTCTCGTCGGCCAATTTTACCAGAAAGTTGCGTCGTCCATCGTAGGGGCCGTAGCCAAATTCGATCGCATGGATCGAACACCCTTTGTTCAGCTTGCGAATTCGATCGAGATCGGCCGGAAACAGCTGCGGCTGATCGGCATCCGTCAGAAAGAAGACGACATCCGGATTCATCCGCAGTGCCAACGACAAGGCATCGACATGCTGCGTGCTACCGCTGGCAATGATCCCACGGACAAAACGCTCGGCCAGGTTCTTCCCTTGTTCGTCGGCGAATACCAACTGGGGGCCGTTGCCGCGAGGGCTGAAGACCTGGGGGTTTTCGTTATAGAAGATGATGGCGAACTGATGCAGTTTGTCTAAATCGTGCAGACTCTTGATAAGCTGCTGCTTGGCGGCGGCCAAAGGCCTGCCGTCCATGCTGCCGCTGCGGTCGAAGACGTACACGAACTTATTTCCGCGCCCTTCGGCGCCAAAGACCGAGGTCTTCCCTTCGTTGCCCAGGCCACCTTTGGAGGTCGCTCCCCCTTGGGTCATGCCGCCAGCGGAAGGAAGGCCCGATGCCTCTTCGCCGGTCAGGGCCTGATCTCCCTGAGGAAGGAGATTGCCCAAAGCGCTTGGGGGAAGGTCGACCGAGGGCAGCGCCTGGCTGATGGCCTGGGCGGCTTGCTGTGAATCGGTCGCTGTCTGGCTATCGGCCGTTTGGCTGGAGTCGCCGTCGAAGTACTCGGTGGCGTTCTCGCTGCGATTGGCCAGCGCGATGCTACCACGCCGAGCCGGCTCGTCGCCGATTCCTTTCGCTACCGTACGAACGGTTAGGATCAAAAGGGTTCCCAGCAGCGCATGGATCAACAGAGACATCAGCCAGGCAGGCATCACCCGGCGGGATTTGACCCACTGGATTTGATCCGCAGGCTGAATCGATTCGAGTTGTTGGCTGGTCGACATAACATGAATGCTGGGCAAGGGACACGTAATTACTGGTTTGTAGCCAGCCACTCTCGTTGCGACAAGCGTGATTTCAGACCATATGGGCCTTCTATCGACCGGCAGAGCAATCGACAAAGATTGCCTCAAGGGAAGGATCTTCTCCATTTTAACCGCGATATGGGGGCATGACTCGGAAATTGATCATCAATTCCCAGTGGATACCCGGTTTTGGCACAGGGCGTGCAATTAAGCCCACCCACAGTCGCAAAGCAATGTGAATCGAACGATTGGCCTATTTCGGGATTTTTCATAGATTCACAACCGCTTTTGCGGCCGTTGAACAGTCTGTGATTAATTCCCAGGAAGCAGGCAAGTGGCCCGTGGATAGTCGGCTTGATAACCCCCGATTTCAGGTCGACGTCCACGGTGTCCTTTATTTCTTGATGACGTGCGTCTCTACTAACCATTGGACACGATTGCTATCACTGCATGAGCGGAGCCGTGTCCCTCCGACTCGCGCCCTTTAAGGGATCTCTTGTATGACAAACCTATCAGGTTCGTCGGCCACCACGGAAACGGTTCACGCGGGCATGGGCCCCATTCCACACGACTCTGGAGTCGCGTTTCGTTTATGGGCACCTCACGCGGACAGTGTGAGCCTCATCGGAACGTTCAACGATTGGGATCCGAAGACGATGCCGATGCAAGCCGAAGAGAACGGCCGGTGGTACATCAACGTGCCGAAGGCAAAGCCGGGCGATGAGTACCGTTACCAGTTAAAGTGTGGCGATCACGAGGTCAGCCGCATGGATCCTCGTGCCCGGGAAGTGACCAGTTCCGTCGGAAACAGCGTCATCCATCAGACCGATTTCGACTGGGGTGACGACAACTACCGGCTGCCAGCGTGGAACGATATCGTTCTGTACGAGATGCACCTGGGGACGTTCAATCGTTCGGAGGAAGACACTGTCGGAACCTTTCGCGACGCAATCAAACGCCTGGATCACCTGGTGAAGCTGGGTGTAAACGTCGTTCAGTTGATGCCGCTGGCCGAGTTCGCCGGGGACATCAGCTGGGGATACAATCCGGCCCAGATCTTCGCGGTGGAAAGCGGTTATGGGGGACCGCAGGGTCTGAAGCGGTTTGTGAAAGCCGCACACCAGCGGGGAATCGGCGTCATTCAGGACGTCGTTTACAACCACTTCGGCCCGAGCGATCTCGACATCTGGCAGTTCGACCTGTGGAACGAGAACGGCAAGGGCGGCATCTACTTCTATAACGACTGGCGCAGCAAGACGCCTTGGGGAGATACCCGGCCTGACTATGGCCGGGGCGAGGTGCGTCAGTTCATCTACGACAACGCGATGATGTGGATCAACGACTACCATGTCGACGGTTTGCGTTACGACATGACGCTCTATATGCGCAGCGTCGACGGACAAAGCGATCTTCCCGAGGGATGGAGCCTGGCCCAGTGGATCAATCAAGACGTGCGCAATGCCAGACCTGGGACGCTGCTCATTGCCGAAGACTTGCAAACCAATCCTTATCTGACCAAGGACGCGGCCGAAGGAGGGGCACATTTTTCGAGCCAATGGGATGCCGAGTTCGTGCATCCAGTGCGCGACTTGGCCAAGCAGCCCAGCGACGCCGGGCGCGACCTCGATAAACTGATCAGCGCGATCACCTACCGCTATAACATCGATGCGTTTGAACGCGTCGTTTACACCGAGTCGCACGACGAGGTCGCCAACGGCAAGTCGCGGCTCCCATCTGAGATCAATCCGGAACAGCCGACCGACGGCTACGCGCGGCATCGATCGACGCTGGCCGCGGGGGTGATGATGACCACGCCAGGCATCCCGATGCTTTTTCAAGGACAAGAGTTCCTGCAAGATGGCTGGTTCCAGGATACCGACCCGCTGGATTGGGATCGGAAAGAGGAATTCCCCGGCGTCGTGATGCTTTACCGCGATATGATCCACGCTCGACGTAACCTGCACGGCATAACGAGGGGTTTAATGGGGCAGCATGTGCATGTCTACCACCGGAACGATGAATGCAAGTTGATCGCTTATCAGCGGTGGTTCGATCACGGCCTGGGGGACGATGTGATCGTAGTCGTCAATTTTTCGAATCAGGCGCTGGAGAACTATCACGTTGGTTTTCCCTGCGGTGGAACGTGGAAGCTGCGGCTCAATAGCGCGGCTCCGGTTTACAACGCGACGTTCGTTTCGTCAACCGTTTCGCAGTTAGATCCGCAGGAAAAGCCAATGGACGGGTTGCCGCATACCGGGACGCTCTCGATCAGTCCCTACAGCATGCTGATCTACTCGCAAGATCCGACGTCTTAGGTCGGCGATAGCGCGCTTGCTGACGGAATTGCGTTCAAGCTGTTCGAGAAACGATCAGCGATCCTAACGCATGAGGACAAGGCGATGATAAACTGCGCGGTATCGCCTTGTCCGATCGCAAGAAAACAGGCAGTTTTGCGATCATTTGAGTATTTTTGAAAGACTTTCCTCAAGTCGGTATGGCAGTTGCGACTCACTTCTTCTACCTCGAACAACCTCAGTTTCATTTAGGAGATCGTGAAATGTTAGTAACGCGTATTTTAGGACTTTTCCTCGCCTTGGCATTGGTCGTTCCCGCTGTGGCCGATGAAAAGCCCGCTAAGAATCAAGAGAAGGAAGCGAAGACTTCCGCAAAGTCGGATCGTATTACCGCCACCCGCGTACTTGGCGCTAGTGTCTACGGCAGCAACAAAGAAGATACGGTTGGCTCGGTCAACGACATCGTCATGACCAAAGACGGCAAAGTCGCTTACTTGATCGTCGGCAGCGGCGGCGTCGCTGGCGTCGGTGAAACCAACCATGCTGTTCCCGCTAAGACGGTGAATATGGCCTGGGTCAATACGGATGACGACGCCACGCTGAAAATCAGCGTTCCGATGTCGGCCGAAGACTTGGAAAATGCTCCTGCTTTGTCGCTGGAACATTGTGCCGACCTGACTGTCGATTCGTTCTACGAACGTAACAGCAAGTACTTCAAGTCGACCGACGCTCCGCAACTGAAGGCGGAAGAGATGTTCCTCGCTTCGGCGTTGAACGATCTGCAAGTCAAAGGCAGCGGTAACGAAGCGATCGGTCAGCTAGATGACATCGTCTTCAACCACAAGTTGGACGCATGCGAGGCTGAGTACTTTATCATCGGTTCCGGTGGTACCCTGGGCGTGGGCGAAAAGTACACCCCGGTTCCTGTCGACAAGGTGAAGGTCACCAAGACCGAAGATAACCAGTACACGGCCATGATCGATGCGGATAAAAACATCATCGGTGCTGCTCCGAAGGTGACTTCGGATAAGTACTATGCCGAGTTGGATCACGAAGAAACGCGAACGAACGTCAAAAAGGCATTCGCTGAAACTGGCGACAAATAGTCACCGCGTTTCGAGCTACTTGAGAGAGTAGCGAAACCGACCACGCACGCCGCGAAAGCGGGAGGACGCACTCGGAGTCATCCGGGTGCGTCTCTTGCGTTCGAATCACACGAAAACACGGAATCTGAGCGGAATTTCAGCGACGCGGCTTCTTTTGATCGGTCGGCACGACGATATCTTTGGTCGAAGGTTCCTTCGGCAGATCGAGCGTCATCTGGTAGTCCTGGAACAGCATGTACCCTTTGGGAAACAGGTCGTCGTCGCCCTTGCCATCCAGGCCAATGATCGTGGCGACATGCGGTCCGCCGATATGACCGCGCGACGCGCTGGCCGAATCGAATTTGCCGTCAATGATTTCAAGCGAGACCGCCGCTCCGCGATTCCCTTGGTTCGAATCGGGGATCAACGTGATCGACCCGATCGGAACCGGCTTTCCCTGGTAGGTGACGGTGCCTGAGATCGGGTAGGTTTCTAAATCGCTCTTCGCTCGGCAGCCAATCGAGGTTCCCAACAATACGAGCGAAACTAAGCCAAGCAAGTAACCGGTTCGAAGCATGATGAAACGCACAGGGGCAAAGGATGCAATGGCTTAGTTGGTGCTGACAGGCTCGTTACCGGCCTTGCTGGCCCCGGCCAAAAACGTGGCGAAGTCGACCGTTTCGGGGACGAACGTCACCGAACCGTCACCACGCGAGAACATGGCGCCGCCTGGGTGCATGCTGCCGAACGCGACCGTATTCCACTTATCGTCCACACCGCTATTGACGGGACTCTGGATGTTCTTCGAGATCAAAAAGAGCTTGCCGCGGGAATCGTTGTATTCGCCTCGTAACCAGTAGCGGCGGTACGGCATGTCTTTCCATGAGTTCTCACCCATCAGATAGGTGTTGGAAAGACCATCGGTCACGTCGCGGAACTTCGATCCTTTCTCCCACATGATCCCCTCGGTGCATTTGCCGCCGAATGCTTCGGAAAGGTTCTGGCAGTCGTAGGCCTGGCCGCTGGTGGCGTTGGTGCCTTGCGGCCCCAGGATGCCGAAGTAGTGGATCGCGTAGCACTGCTGGCCGTTGTAGACCTCGTCGGTGCGGGGGGAGTAAATCTCGGAACTCGGAGCACTCGGACACAGGTAAGCATCGATCCGAGCAATGCCGTATTTCACGCGTCCGGTTGCCACGTGACTGCCGGTGGTGTAGTCGAGCCCTTCGGCAATCGCATTCTGTTCCAACTGCGGAAGGATCGAAGCGCTCCATCCCAGGTGGTTACCCCCGTAGCCTGGCAGTGGCAAAATGCCGTGAATATCGTGGTAGGTATGCATCGCCAGCGCGGTTTGCTTCATATTGTTCGAGCATTGCATTCGCCGGGCTGACTCGCGAGCCTGTTGAACGGCTGGCAGCAGCAAGGCAATCAGAACTCCGATAATGGCGATTACCACCAATAGTTCGACAAGCGTAAAGGCGCGCGACCGCGACCGACGCGTTATGGCGTAACGAAGCATTTAAGTTTTCCCGTGATGAGACCGGAGCGAACTTGGAAAAGTCGTCGAGATAAGAGATAAGAACACCGACATTCCGCACGTATCTTATCGGTTAGAAGAAACGCTTGCCATATATTTTAAGTTTTTTGATAGTCGGTTTGGGGCGGCGGTCTCCCCCGTTAGGGATGTTAAGGGGCGAATCGGATACCTAGCCTTCTCCTATGTCACGACAGGGGAAACTGGGCGACAATTAGGGCGCACGCAGACTGCGAACAACCGCGATGGGAGAAAGACAGTGCTGGTACTTGTGACCGGTTCGACCGGATTAGTGGGCAACAACGTAACTCGGATGCTTCTCGGGCAAGGACATCAAGTTCGCGTAATGGTCCGGGATCCCCGAATCGATCGTTCGCTAGCTGGGCTTGACGTCGAGCCCGTACCTGGCGACATCCGCGAAGAGGAGGCGGTCAACACGGCGATGATCGGCGTCGACGCGGTCATTCACTCGGCCGCGGTGGTGCACATTGGCTGGACCAAAGAAAAGCTGATGCACCAGGTGAATGTCGAAGGGACCAAGATCGTCGCGGCGGCAGCCTTGAAGCAGGGAGTTCGCATGGTGCACGTCTCGTCGGTCGACGCGCTGGGTGTCGGCAAGAAGGATGCGTCGGCCAACGAAGATTCGCCGCGCGAGGGAAAGATTCCTTGTCCCTACGTGGTCACCAAGCGCGCCGCGGAAGACGCCCTGCGCGAGATGGTTCCGCAAGGCTTGAACGTCGTGATCGCGAACCCGGCGCTGATGTTCGGCCCCTGGGACTGGAAGCCATCGTCGGGACGCATGTTGATTTCCGTGGTGAAAAAGCAGCCACCCTTGGCGCCGCGCGGCGGAGGGAGCACGTGCGATGTTCGCGACGTGGCGGCCGCGATCATCACGGCCATTCATAAGGGAAGAGTCGGCGAGAACTATATCCTGGGGGGCGAGAATCTGACGTATTTCGACCTCTGGAAACGCATGGCCGCCATCACCGGCCGGCGTCCGCCGTGGGGACGCCTGGGACCGCTGATGGGTATGATTGCCGGACTGAGCGGTGATATGTATGGTCACATGGATGGGAAAGAGCCGGAAGTGAACTCGGCGGCAATTAAGATGGGTAGTCAGTATCATTACTATCGCAGCGACAAGGCGATGGAAGAACTCGACTACCAGATTCGCCCGCTCGATCGAACGCTGCGTGACGCGCTGATTTGGTTTCGCGCCAACGGTTATCTCCCTGCACTCGATGGTTCCGAAGCATGAACGCCCCTTGCAATCGCCGCCGTTTTCTTACCAGGCTTGGTGCCGCGCTTTCCGTCAGCGGCTTGGGTGCCTGGTCCGCCGGCCGAAGCGAGGCCGCGGAGAACGTAACCTCGACCGGTCAGAGCCTGCCTGGGCTGGCGGCTTACGACTTGCTGATGGAGAAGTTCTTTCAGGAGAATGAGCCGCTGGGGGCATCATTGGCGGTCGCCTACCGGGGACGGCTGGTTTACGCCAAGGGGTTCGGCTTCGCCGATCTTGCCCGAGAATCGCACGTTCAGCCAACCTCGCTGTTTCGCATAGCCAGTTTGACCAAGCCGATTACCGCAGTCGCGGTCATGAAACTGGCGGAACAGGGGAAGCTGACGTTGGATCAGCCGATCGTCCCGCTGTTGAACCTCGACTTCTTGCCGGAAGACGCTCAAGAATGGGCCGATCCGCGCCTGGCCGAGATCACAGTACGGCAATGCTTGCAGCATACCGGTGGTTTTGACAAAGAAGTCTCTGGTGATCCGTTCGCGATTAGCCGTCCGGTGAAAGTGGCACTGGGTGTCGACTTTCCTCTCTCGAAAGAGGATCTGCTGCGATTCGCGTTGACCAGAAAGCTCGACTTCGACCCAGGCCAAAAGAGCGCTTATGCGAATATTGGTTACCTGATGCTGGGACGTTTGATCGAGCAGCAAAGTGATCAGGCCTACGACGAGTACGTGCAGCAACAAGTCCTGCACCCGCTGGGCATCCGCCGCATGCAATTGGCGCGCACGCTGAAAGAAGACGCGGCCGAGGGGGAGGTGCAGTATCGCGACTCCAAAGGGCGAACCGGAGCGAATGTGTTGGGGTTGGAAAGCACCCAGTGGGTCCCCTACCCGTACGGCATCGAGCGCATCGAGAACCTGGCACCGGTCGGAGGTTGGCTGGCCTCGTCGATTGATCTGGTTCGATTTACCTCTGGTCTGTTCTTTCCCACGGGGGATCCGATCCTGTCGCGCGCATCGCTGAAAACGATGTTCGCACCACCCAAGATCGACGGCAAGAAGTTCTCCGGCAACGAAGCCTACTACGCGTGCGGTTGGTTAACGCGCCCATCGCCAGACAGTCATTTGCCGTGGACCTGCTGGCATACCGGGAGCCTGACCGGGGTATCGACGCTGTTGGTCTCCCGCGCCGATGGGGTCAGTTGGTGTGTGCTATTCAACCAAGATCGTGCCCCAGACGGCCAGGCGTACGCCAGCAAGATCGACGGGCCGCTGCATGCTCCGGCCAATTCGGCTAGCAATTGGCCGGAGGGAGATTTGTTTGCCCAGTACCTTTAAAGGGCGATCACGTTAGACGGCGGCCTTCTTCGATTCGATCAACTGCAGAAGTGCCTTTTGCGGATCGGCGAACTTCGCGATCCCTTCTTCCATGAGGATCTTTTCCAGGTGCACGTAGTCGACCTTGCTGTCGAGTTCGTCGAGCACTTCTTGCGGCGGCATCTGGTCGATTTCGCGACCGAACGACTTGCCGCTCTCTTGCACTTGCTGGTTGGTCTTGGGTGGATTCGTTTCGATCCCGTCGCCAGCGAACGCCGCCACATACTTCCACGGTGGATCCGAAGGGAGCTTGGTGCCGGTCGAGGCGAAAATCAGCTCCTGCTGCAGCTTCAGATTCTTATCGGTCCAGAAGTCGGCGTTATCCTTCCAGATGTTTTTTGCGTTAACGATCCCGAGCTGCCCCTGGGCGGCGTCGCTGAGATCAGGCAAATGCTTCTCGGAATAAACATCCACGCGAGAAACAAAGATAGAGTAGACACTTTTGAACGCGTCGGTCGATTGGCGCCTTTGGGCACCGCGCCACACGGCCTCGCGAGCGGCGTGATACTGACGCATCGTGAAGCAAAGTGTCACGTTCAGCGTGATGCCGGCGGCACAAAGTTCTTCCAGTGCATCGATGCCGGCCGGGGTCGCGGGGACTTTGATCATGCGGTTCTTGTGGCCGATGCCCCACTTCTTGCCCAGTTCGATGTACTGCGCCACGCGCTCGTCATGCGGCAGGTTGCGATCGGGGTCTTCCAGCAGCGGATCCAACTCGAAGCTGACGTAACCGTCATTCCCCTCAGTGCGCTCCCACACCGGTAAAAAGACGTCTTGGGCGTTTTGGACCATGCGATCGGTGATCGTCCAGGCAATCTCGTCGGCCTCTTTCCCCTCGGCCGTCAACTCTTCGATCCAGCTGTCGAACTGCCCCGATTTGATCAGATCGGAAACGATAACCGGGTTGGAAGTCGCCCCGGAAACGCCCAGCTTGTAGTTGGAATCGACCAACTCGGGGTCAATGGAATCGAGCCATACTTTGGTACCTGCCTGAATGAGTGTCTCAAGTGGCGTCGTCATTGCCCATCGCTCCTTAATTGGGGAATCAAATGCATGAATTGGACGAAGTTGCGGTATTCTACCCAGGCGAGCGGTGCAGATCTTCTTTTTCCGTGGTGCGAAGGTCGTTGAAAGCACCCCAATTTGCAAATGGTGAAGATGCACAGCTTAGGTGAAATGCGCCTGTCATAGACTCAACTTGAAGAAAACTGTAGCTTTAATCGCTAACGGACGCAAAAATTGGCGAAGTTTTTACCGTTTTGCGTAGAAAGCAGCAATCAACAAAAAATCTGTGAGACGCCGGCCGACGTCGCCGCGTTCTCATAGTGGGGTTCATTGGCAGAGCCGATGGCGTTGGATCTAGGCATGAGCGTTCCAGTGTCCTCGATCCGGGTTGCTCAAGGATTCTCAAAGAGCGGATTTTGATGCAGATGCGTCGACCAACATTCTTCGAGCGTTACGCTCTGTTCATTTTGATGGCGATCTTCTTCCTCGTGCCGTTCGCGCTGCGCGGGGCACGATTGTCGCTGGAACAGATGAGGAATGACGTGAAGGACTGGCTTCCCAGTGACTTCGCGGAAACCTCAGAACTCGATTGGTTCCGCGATCACTTCCTGGGCGAGCAGTTCGTTCTGATCAGCTGGGAAGGCTGCACCGCCGACGATCAGCGTCTCGACTATCTCGCGCGGCTCTTGGTACCTCCGCCGCTGACCGAAGAAGACAAGAACAAAGTTCCCATCGATCATCGCTTGCCTGACTTCATCGGAGATGAACTGGGGCTTTATTACCCTGGCGACGATCACCAAGGGTGGGCCGGCCAGAACGAGAAGTGGTTTCTGGGGAATGACGCGACCTGGTACTACCTGCTGGAAAATGGCGAGCTCTACAAGTGGAATGGCCAGAGCACCGTGATCGGTGCACTGAGCCGCGCCGCCGAGCGCGTCTTCACTGGAGGCAACTCGGCCGATGGCGACTATGTAAAGAAGGTCCACGAAGAGTACTACAAGAAACCAAAGCTGCTGCAAGCGCGGCTCTTCAAATCAGTAACGACCGGGCCTGATGTTCTGGCCCAGCTGGCTGCCCCTGGCGGCACGCTCGTTCGCGACGACGACCCGAGCCCCAAGGATCTGGAAGAAGCCCGCGAGAAAGCCCTCAGCCGTTTGACCGGCACGCTCTTCGGTCCCGATGGCGAGCAGACCTGCTTGATCGTTACCCTGACCGATGCCGGCAAGGTCGATCTGCGCCGCACGATGGGACACGGCGTGCTGGGCCGTCCGCTGGGTCAATTGGAAGAACTGGCCATTCAGGCTGGCGTCCCGCTGGAAGAACTTCGCCTGGGCGGTCCCCCGGTCGATAACGTTTCGATCGACGAAGAAGGGGAACGGACGCTGGCCCGCCTGGTCAGCTTCAGCGTGATTATCGGGCTGGGTCTTTCGTACATGTGCTTGCGGAGCATCAAGCTGACGATCATGGTCTTCTTCGTCGGCGGGATCAGCGCGGTGACGAGTCTATCGCTGATTTACTGGACCGCGGGCCGTTTCATCTGGTGGCTCGATCCAACCACCGACGCCGTGATCATGTCGATGCCGGCGGTCGTGTACGTGCTGGGCTTATCGGGTGCCATCCATATCGTGAACTACTACAAGGACGTGGTGAACGAGTCCGGCACTCTGCGGAACGCCCCGGAGCTGACGATCGCTCACGGTTGGTATCCCTGCACGATCGCCGCGGTCACCACCGCCGTGGGTTTGGGATCGCTGGCCACCAGTAGCATCACGCCGATTCACAAGTTCGGGATCTTCTCGGCGATGGGCGTTCTGGCGACGCTCTTGCTGCTGTTCACCTACCTGCCGGCGGCGCTGCAGATGTGGCCCCCCAATGCCGCGAAGAAGAAGGGGGAATCGAAGCCGATCGAACCTTCCGCGGCGGGACAATGGATTCGCGGAATTGGGGATCGAATCGGCGACTTCATCATCGCGCACAACATCAAGGTCGCCCTGGGCTGCCTAGCGATCTTCCTCTTCTTTGCGTTCGGACTTCAGTATCTGAAGACCTCCGTTCAGCTGCTGAAGATGTTCGACGACGATGCCCGCATCATCCAGGACTATGCCTGGCTGGAAGATAACCTCGGCAAGCTGGTTCCCATGGAACTAGTCGTCCGCGTCGAGCCGGAGATGCTGTACTACGATGAAGCCGATCCAGAGAAGGCCCTCAACCCGCTGGCCCTGAAAAACGAAAACAAGGTCGATCCGAAGTTCCAGTACAAGTTTCTCGAACGCATGGAGATGGCCCAGCGTGTGGCCAACGTGGTCGAAGAATACCTCGGCCCCGACGGTGCCGAACTGGTCGGGCCGCCGATGTCGGCACTGACGTTCGCCCCGGAACTTCCCGATGCCGGCAACAGCACGGCCTCGCTGTCAGAGCGTTATGCCTACAGCAAGCAACTGGAAGCTTCGTTCAACGAGTTCGTGAAGTCCGATTACCTGCGCGTCGACAAGAAGAACGGCGCCGAGTTGTGGCGAGTCAGTCTGCGACTGGGGGCTTTGGAAAACATCGACTACGGCAACTTCGTCAACGACCTGAAGCAGGTCACCGAGCCGATCATGGATGCCTACCAGGCCCGTGATCGCATTCTGGCCCAGATCGACAAGGACCGAGACGGCGCCGGATACGTCAACGCCAAGGTCGCGTTATTGGGCGTCAACTACGAGGCCGCGAAAGAAGCGGCTGCCGGCAAGTCTGAACATCACGATCGCTACGGGCACCTCGACGCGACGAAGGTGTTTTCCGAAACGCTACGAGACTTGCTGGTCAATGCTCGTATCAAGTTATTGGATCACGATCCGAACGTGCATAGCCAGGAGCGTCTGGACTACATCCTGAACAACAACCGCGGTCATGCGGACTATGTCGTTCTCGTCGAACCCAACGCGATCTACGACATGGGGGCGATTTCCGACAACGCTAATATCAAGGGGACCTTCGACGTCACCGCGCACGAGTACACCGGGAAAGAGATTCCCCGGATGTACAGCGACGATCGTCCCCCGGTTTCGCTGGTCTATACAGGCGTCGTTCCGGTCGTTTACAAGGCGGCCCGTACGCTGCTGACCAACCTGATCGAAAGCACGGTCTGGGCGTTTGCCTTGATCGCGTTGGTGATGATGTTGGTTCTCAAGAGCTTCCGAGCCGGTCTCATTTCGATGCTGCCGAACGTCTTTCCGATTTGCATCGTGTTCGGCTTTATGAGTTGGACCGGGATCGAAGTCGACATCGGTACGATGATGACCGCCAGCGTGGCGATGGGCGTGGCGGTGGACGATACGGTCCACTTCCTGACCTGGTTCCGCTGGGGTCTGGATGAAGGTTACACGCGATCGCACGCCATTAAAGAAGCGTACAACCGCTGTGCGATGGCCATGTTCCAGACGACGATCATCGGTGGTCTGGGGCTTGCCGTGTTCGCTTTCAGCACGTTTACCCCGACGCAGCGGTTTGGTTACCTGATGGTCTCGCTATTGGCGGTGGCCCTGATTGGTGACCTGGTATTCCTGCCGGCCCTGCTGGCCGGCCCGCTAGGACGAGTCTTCCGTCCCGATCGTAAGGCCCGCAGCAACCGAGAACACGACGATGACGCTGCGGAAACACCCTCGGAAGAGCCATCGGCTGAAAGCGAATCCCCGGCAGCCGCTTCCGAGGAAATGGAAGAACCGCGTGTCTACCCAGTGCACGGCCGCAGCCGGCCTGCGTAGCAGCTCTGCCGGTCGACCGGTCCCCGATTCTTCCTATAATGGATCGTTTACCGGCCTCGCTTGTCCGTGGATAAGCAAGGCCTGATCCCGCTGTTTGGGCCCGGCTCTTAGGACCGCTACGTTGCAGATTATTCACTTTCCTCACCCCACGCTGCGTTATAAATCGAAGCCTGTCAAACGCGTCGACGCGGAGCTTCGCGGCATGATTGCCGAGATGTTCGATCTGATGTACCAGGCTCGGGGAATCGGCCTGGCCGCCAACCAGGTTGGTATTCCGCTGCGGTTCTTCATCATGAACCTGGCCGGTGAAAAGGGAGAGGGGGAAGAACTGGTCTTCATCAATCCAGCCATCAACCGGGGAACCGGCTCGGACGAAGCGGAAGAAGGCTGTCTCAGCTTACCTGGCGTGTATGGCCCGGTGATGCGTCCGGCGGAAATCATGTTCAGCGCCTACATGCCCAATGGCGAGAAGTTCGAGCAGAAGGTCGACGGCATGTTTGCCCGCTGCGTTCAGCACGAGACCGACCATCTCGACGGGGTGATGTTCACCGACCGGATGGACGAAGACTCGCTGTACGACATCCAGCCGCAGATCGACCAATTCGAGCTGACCTTCGAACGATTGCGCGGCGAAGGGAAGCTGCCGACCGACCAGGAGATTAAGAAGTTCCAGGACGAACTTGAGAAAAAGTATGCTTAGTTAGTTGGAAGTTTTCAGTGTTCAGTTTTTAGTAAGACTGCCTGGAGACTTCGTCTGAACTGAACACTGAACACTGAAAACTAATAAATGAAAATCGTCATGATGGGGACTGGCCCGTTTGCGGTTCCCACCTTCGAGGCCTTGATTGCGAGCGAGCACGAAGTCGCTTGCCTCTTCACTCAGCCGGTGCGTTCGGTGCATCGGCGGAAGTCTTCGATACCGACACCGATGCGCGATGTGGCCAACGCGCATGGCATTGCCATCCATGATCCGGTCAGCGTGAATACCCAAGAGTCGCGGCAACTGCTGGCCGATCTTCAGCCGGATCTATTAGTCGTGTGCGACTACGGCCAGATCTTGAAGGACTTCATCCTCGCCACGGCGACCTACGGCGGCATCAACCTGCACGGTTCGATCTTGCCGAAGTATCGTGGCGCGGCGCCGGTGAACTGGGCGATTCTAAGTGGGGATGAAGAGACCGGCATCACGGTCATTCACATGACGCCCAAGCTCGACGGAGGACCTTGCTTGAAGGTCGTCCGTACGCCGATCGGTCCGACCGAAACGACCGTTGAACTGGAACCCCGCCTGGCTGATCTGGGCGTATCGGCCGTGCTCGAGTCGATCGAGATGCTGCTGAAGCATGGCCCCGAAGGGACACCGGGCAAGGTCCAGGATCAGTCCCTCGCCACCAAGGCACCGCGTCTGGCCAAGTCGGATGCGGACGTCAACTGGAACGAACCCGCTGAGCTGATCTACAACAAGTTCCGCGCGTATCAGCCGTGGCCAGGCTGCTTCACCCATCTCGAGCACCAGGGAAAGCCGCCGCTACGGATTATCCTTAAAGAGATCCGCCTGTTGCGCGAGCCAGCCCCGGAAGGAATTTCGCCCGGCTCGGTCTCGCAAGTGGCCGAAGATCGTCTCTATTTCGCGGCGAAGGATGGCCAGATCGTAGTCGACTCGCTGCAGCCAGCCGGTAAGAAACCGATGCAGGTAGCGGATTTCGTCCATGGTCACCATCCCCAGGTAGGCGATCGACTCCTATCGGAATCGCAGCTTTCGCCGCAAGAATAATCCGTTTCTAGCCCGTTTTACCCAGTTTGCCGCGGAAATCCCTCTCGCCCCCATAGGGGGTCGTTGTTTAAGATACACCGTTGGATTTCTGCACGGACGCGGGATTATATACTGTGAGTCGCTGGGACATCGTTCTATTTGCGGTCGCTTCTTACATCGCCATCATGGGATTGGTGCGACTGATGAGGGTACGCCGTATTCGCTTAGAGCGACAGTTCCAGGAGGAATTCCGCCGCCAACGCGAGATTGTCCTTAAGCAGCAGGCCGAACAAGAGAAGAAGGCCCGCGAACTCGCCGAACAGCAACAGTTTGAAGAATTCATCAAGCAGAAACAAAAAGAGGCTGCCTAGTCTGGGAATTCAATGAGCGGGTGCCACTGCTGGCTTGTCCAGCGGAGCGAAGCAGCTACCCACCCCTCACCGCTGAGCGAGTTAGCAGTGTCACCCGAACTCCAGGCTGTCTGTCCGTCACGCCATACGAAGATTCGTCCGCATGGAAAAACGTCTTTTTATTGAAACCGTGGGTTGTCAGATGAACATGCTCGATAGCGAGCTGGTCGTGGCCTCGCTCCGCAAGCAAGGTTACGTCCTGACGACCAAACCGGAAGAAGCCGATACCCTGCTCTTCAACACCTGCAGCGTGCGTGCTCAGTCGGAAAACAAGACGTACAGCCACCTCGGCATGCTGCGCGACCTGAAAGAGAAGAACCCCGAGAAGGTCATCGGCGTGATGGGCTGCATGGCCCAGAACCATCAGCACAAGATCTTCACCCGGGCACCCTACGTCGACCTGATCGTCGGGCCCGGCCAACTGCATCAGATTCCTTCGATGATCGACAAGATCAACGCCGGCCAGGGGAAGCAGATTGAAGTCAGCCTGGGGCGTAAGGATGGTACCCGCGATCAAATCACACGCAGCCACGAAAGCTTCGATCCGCTGCGCGATCCCGAGATGCGTCCCACTCCGTTTCAGGCCTACGTGCGAATTCAAATCGGCTGCGACAAGTTCTGCACGTACTGCATCGTGCCGAGCGTGCGCGGCCCCGAGCAGGGACGTTCGCCGGAAGACATCCTTCGCGAAAGCCGTCACCTGGCCGAGCACGGCACCGTCGAGATCACGCTCGTCGGTCAGACCGTCAACAGCTACAAGGCCACCGACTCAAGCGGCAAGCTCTGGCGACTGGCCGATCTGCTGGCTGAGCTGCAAGAGATTGAAGGACTCGAGCGCATCAAGTTCGTGACCAACTACCCGAAGGACATGACGCGGGAACTGCTGGAAGCGGTTCGCGATTTGAGCAAGGTCTCGCCGTATCTCCACGTGCCGCTGCAAAGTGGCTCGGACGAGGTCCTCAAGCGGATGAAACGCGGCTACACCGTGGCCGACTATCGCGAGATGATGGCCCGCATTCGCGAGATGGTGCCTGGCTACGCGGTCAGCAGTGACTTCATCGTCGGTTTCTGCGGCGAGACGGAAGAAGACTTCCAGAAGACGGTCGAGCTGGTCGAAGAGTGCCGTTTCAAGAATAGCTTCATCTTCAAGTACAGCCAGCGCGAAGGAACGCGCGGCGCGGACCTCTTCATCGATGACATACCGCATCACGTGAAGCAACAGCGCAACAACGACCTGCTGGCGATCCAGAATCGCATCAGCCTGGAAGACAACCAGAAGCTGATCGGCGACACGGTCCACGTGCTGGTCGAAGGTCCCAGCAAGACGGCCCTCAAGAAGGCGGATGAAGTCGAGAACCCGCACGCGACGCAGTTGATCGGACGCACGCACTGCGACC
This sequence comes from Bremerella volcania, assembly GCF_007748115.1. NCBI lineage: Bacteria > Pseudomonadati > Planctomycetota > Planctomycetia > Pirellulales > Pirellulaceae > Bremerella > Bremerella volcania. Next base: position 6,297,399 of record NZ_CP036289.1, on the reverse strand, counting down.
GGATCGTCGTCTTCGATGGTAACCCGCGACAGATCGGCAAGATCATGCCGGTGGTGGTTTACGATTGCCACGCGCATACGCTGTTCGGCGAAGTCGTCACGCAGCAGTGCGGCCCGGAACTCTTTGCCCTGGGTTAGTGTCTCGTTTGATTGCAATTCCCGGGGTTGCTTGCGCGGCCTGCGGTGATGAGTGGTCACTTTTCTCGGTTGCTTCCGTTGTTACGATGATGGTTCAGTCCCAAAGTCTTGACCCGTAGGAGCCGCCCGACATGAGCCGACCGAAGATCCTCGCTTTCGCAGGAAGTGCCCGCCGCGATTCGTTCAACAAAAAGCTGATTCAAATCGCCGTGAAAGGGGCTCAAGAGGCTGGGGCCGAGGTCACACTGCTCGACCTGGCCGACTTTCCGATGCCGCTGTACGACGGCGACCTGGAAGCCGAGCATGGAATCCCAGAGAACGTCAAGACGTTGAAAGAGTTATTCCTGGCGCATCAGGGGTTGTTGCTGTCGTGTCCGGAATATAACAGTTCGATCACGCCTCTGCTTAAGAACACGATTGACTGGGTCTCGCGGCCAGTTGAAGGGGAAGGGCGACTGGCTGCGTACCAGGGTAAAGTGTGCGCGCTGATGAGTGCCTCGCCGGGGGCGCTAGGCGGACTGCGCGGGCTGGTCCACGTGCGAGCCATTCTGCAAAACATCGGGGTGATCGTGCTGCCCAAGCAGATGGCTATTTCGCAGGCTAATAATGCGTTTGCTGATGATGGTTCCCTCAAGGATTCCCAGCAGCAAGAAACGACTGAAGGTCTGGGAAAATCTTTGTGTGGTTTCTTAGAGAAACTGCAATAATCAATGTTGCCGAATGAATCCGTTTTGCGGTACTGCAAAACACGTTTATTTGAGGGTCTCCTTGTCGTTATTCCTTTTCTCGTCAAAAAAACTCTCAATTTCGCATATCAAAGTCGACATGGTGGAGCATTGCGTCTACCTGGAATTCATCGTTTCGGGAGATCCCTCGGAACCCCAGTGGATCGCGTTGATGCACGATATTGTTGAGCCAATCAGCAAGACGGGGAAATCTCGAATTTTCGTCGATTTGTCGGGCATATCAAACGCGATTGATCCAATGAATCACTATCGTATGGGAATTCGAGCCGGCGCGACTTTCGGCATCCGCGCTTGCCTGGCAGCTTTGCGGCCAGTTTGGGATGACGATAACTTCTGGGAGACCGTCGCGACGAATCGTGCTGCGATCGCCAAATCGGGAGACGATCGTATGACGCTGCTTAATTGGCTTACCAGTGACGCATGAGGACCTATCACTTTGCGTGTTTATCGTCATGTCCAAGTTTGAACATCCTTACATAGAACATGCCGAGTACCTGGAGTTCGTCGTTCCGGAAGAAGTGCGCGACGAAGAAGCGTTCAAAGAACTGTTACAAGCCATGGTCGAGGCCACCAAGAAAACCGGCAAACGACGGATTTTCGTCGATCGAGGTCAAAGCGACAAAACCGTTCGGACTGACCCCATGGTAATCTATCGTATGGCCGTTCGAATGGGTGAAGCATTTGGTGCGTCGGTCCGCATTGCGGCTTTCTCGCATTGGGCTGATCAAGATACGTTCTGGGAAGACGTCGCGACCAATCGCGGGGCGATTGTCAGGGCCAGTAGCGATCGCGCGAGCTTGCTAACGTGGCTGCTACAGGAAGATTGAATTCTCATGACTGATTTCACGATCGTCCTACAGGAGCATCCTCGGTACTTGCAGTACACCCTGTCGGGCGATCACACCGTTGAAGATTGGATCGATCTGCTGCACCAGATGGCGGCCGATAGCGAGCGGTTAGGCAAGTCGCGAATATTCGTCGATGCATCCCAGGTCACGCTTTCCAACAGCGTGATGTTGCGGTATCGGATCGGAGTTCTTACCGGCGAAATTTTCGGGGCAAATGCAAGGATCGCAACGCTCGCTCGAGCGGACGATCCAGATCAGCTCTGGGAAACCGTCGCGACCAATCGGGGAGCCATCGTCAGGTCAGGGCGCGATCGCGACAAGCTGCTCGAGTGGCTCGATGAAGTTGCTTGACGACGTTAGTGAGGGTGTTAGAGTTGCGGTCACGAGGAACCTGGCCGTATTCCCTCGATGCGTTCGAAGTGGGACACCATGAAGAAACTCAGCGTCGAAAAGATCGAGCACCCCGGCTTTCTTGAGTTCGTATGCACAGGCGACCATGTCCCGGAAGATTGGGAGGAGTTGGTCGACTTGATTTATCAAGAGTGCCAACGCACCGGCAAGAATGGTGTTCTGGTCAATGGAATGAGCTTGAGTTCGGTCATGGACAACATGACCCGTTATCGTGTTGGGCTGCTGGTCGCGGAGAAGTTCGGCCCATCCTACAAGGCCGCGGCGCTCATGCCGCGCGAGCATATCAACTTCTTCTGGGAAACGGTCGCGCACAATCGCGGCGCGAAGGTAAGAGCGGCCAGCGATCGCGACACGCTGGTGGCCTGGCTTAGCGAGCAGGATTAGCGGCTTACCACTTGGGGATATGCAGTTTGCGATTCATCAGCACGGCCCAGATGGTCATGCCAATCATGATGATGCCTGCCGACATCAATACGGTTAGGTCCAAGTACAGGGTCAAGCCCAACAGGCCCGCGAATACCACGAGATAAGACATAAGATGGTTCCAACAAGAAAGACGAGACTTTGTTGGAAGCTTGGGTCGCATCTGCCCCTTTCGCAAGCAAGCGGTAGGCAGCAAACAGGAACAATCTAAGCTGCACGGCCGGCAGAACCTGCGGAATCGCTACAACTGCGCGGCCCATAAAAAATGGCTACCGGACCGATCGTCCGATAGCCACTACAAATGTCGCATTAGTCTAGAAAGGGGCAGGCTGCTGCCCATCTGCCATCGGCTTCTTGGCCTTCTCTGGCTCACCGCTGGGGGCATTCACCAGAACCTTCAGCGACTCCAGGCAGCTGACCATGTCTTCCTGGCTGATCTCTTCCCAGCCGGCACTGCGATGGCGAATGATGGCCAGCTTGAACGCCTCGAACGCATCCAGTACGTCGTCCGGCATCGAACCGATCTCGGCAAACGGCTTCACCAACGAAGGGGCTTCGGTCGAATCGCCGATTTCACCTTCGGCCAGCCCTGATTCCCGAGCGTGCGTGTCTTGCTCTTCATCGCCGAAATCAGGACCTTCGTGCAAGGGTCCGCTGGGGCCATCCATTTCGCCAATGGAGCCGCGAACTTCGTCGTCGCTGCCTTGGGCCGGTTCGTAGTCTTCGTCCACTTCCGAAGCGATCACGTCGTCGCTCGGGCGATCGGCTTCCAGCTTGCCCATCGTTTCCCAGCGTTGGTTTCGCATCGAGGCGACTGACCACTTGTTTTCAGCGGCACCTTCCAGCCACATCTCGGCGTCGTCCCATTCGATGGCGGCCTGGAAGTGGCTCCAGAAAAGGCCATCATAAGTGGGGTAGTTATCACCGAAACGCTCGAAGACCCGGCGCAAACGACCGACATGCTGACCGGTCACTCCCCCCACGCGACGAGCCCAGGCATCGTCGGCGTATTCGGAAGTAGGCGCCCCTGCCTCCTGCAGAGACGTTCGCCACTGATAAATGATCTTTCCCTTGTCCCAGTTGGTCGTGCTGATCAACTTGGTCCACTGACCCAAATAGGGAGCCGAAGCTGCTTCCAGCTTGGCCAGCAGTTCGTCGCTCAAGGGGAATTCGGACGCGGTGGTTTCCGCCGCAGGTTGGGTGGTATCGGTTGCGGCGAGATCGACAGTTGGTTCTTCCATGCGGACTTGGCTTCCTATCCTTTCGAGACGTGATCCAAATGGGCCCGGCACGCCCACAATTCTTCTCGCGGAGCGGGGCCAACTTTCAAGAGGCACGAATTCTACGCACTGACCTGAGGAGCGTTCCACCAAGTAACACCCGGTGCGGTAAAAATTCTGCTGGCTTGTGGCACCAAGAAGCGTCCATGCAACAACTTAGACCTTCACAAAATCTCCATATCCGAGCGTCCGAAATGGGGATAACTTGTCAGCCGTATGTCGAACCTGCGTCACGAAATTGAAAGTCGCTGACGAGTAGGTTTTCGCCCTGACAAGAGATGCCGAAAATACGGTTTTCGCCGAGAAAACGCGATGAAAACTTCACGTCGAGAATGCCGCTGGTTCTTAGCTTTTTTTAAGAGAAGACCAACCACGGATTACACGGATAAGAAGATGAGTTAGGTGCCACACTCACGTCTTATTGGGCGTGCCTTATCAGCCCCAAGGGGCGAGGGGACGGCAACGCGTGCTTACAGTTCTTCGTCCAGCGCGCCATAGGGTACGCGAGCGAGGTCTCCTTGCAGGTCGTCGTAGAAAGTCGAAACCGCCTCGACGGCCATGGCGTGGAAATCGTCTTCGCGGGTTGGTCCTTCCAGGGGACCGACTTCGCCGATCGGTGTGGCGGCATCGTCGAGGTATTTTTCGCTGAACATCAACAGCGGATGAAATCGCTCGCCACTGACGCCAATCCAGCCCATGTCGAACACCTGACCCATGCTCATGCCGAATTGGGCGCAGATGCTTTTGCGAATTCCTTGATCTTCGATGCCGTTTTGCTGGAGCGTGGCATCGAGTTCTGCGACCTGTGCCAATAGATAGGCGTTCATCAGGTTACAGTACGTTTCCGTATCGCGACGGATATCGACCGGTTCCATATTCGTTCTCCTGGCGATGGTGGCAGATGCGGGAGACGTCTGTCTAGGCCGGGTTGGCGCGATCTTCGGAAGTGAATCCGCAATGCTTGTGCTTGCCGTCGCAAAACGGCTTGTTGTCCGAATGGCCGCAGCGGCACAGGGCGATGCTAGGCTTGTCGATGGTGTAGGAGTTGCCCTCGGAGTCTTCGAGCGTCACCGGTCCCTCGACCAAAAAGGGGCCGTTGTCACGGATGCGAATCTTGGTTTCAGACATATCCCGATCCTTCACTGGGTTGGTTGGCTAGTGGACCTAATTACTTGCATTCTAGAGGCGCCTGGCGGCAAGGGGGAAGTGTTCCGTTTTCGGTTTTCAATCGTAGGATGGCTACCGGCGTCTTCGGCGGATAGCCATCTTTCCTCACAGCAAAGGCGTCAAGCATAAGGTGGCTATCGGCTAAGAAGCCGTAGCCAGCCTACGGCTTGCTGAAAACGGAACACTGAAAACTTCAAACTAAATTCATTCATCATCCGAGCCCAACCGTCGTCGGCGGTTCCATAACAATACTCCCCAAAAGAGCAAAAAGCCGGCCATGCAGGCAAACACGATCAAACCGCGGCGGATGTCGTACCCGCGGGTTCCTTCGGCCAGGCCCAGATACGAACCGATGGCCAGGTAGATGCCCCACAAGGCGAGCGCAGCGATCACGCCGGCCATCAGGTATACGGTATTTTTCGACTCAGAAGCCATGCCTAGTAGTCCGAACTGCCATAGTAAACTTCCGCTGGTAGTCCTGTGCGATCGCGGACAGCTTGGGCGATCGCGTCGACCTCAAAGTCCTCGAGCGGCGTGACGATCGACTCGGCCGGCTTGCGGGCCACGGTGTAAACCTGGACCAGCTTGATCTGGCCGCCCCCTTGGGTGATTTCGTTCAAGCGATCGCAGAAGGCCGCAATCTCTTCGGCGTTGGGGCTTTCGCCCAGCAGTTTCAGGAACATCGATTGAATGACGATCGGACGCAGCTTCGCGGCCAGCAGCAGGTTATCGAGAACCCGCTGAAAGGGAATCTTGGTTCGTTCGATGGTGCGGTAGTACTCTGCCGTGCCGGCGTCGAGCTTGGCCCAGATCTCGCCTTGGTTGGCGTCGAGGATCTCGAGACCGCGCTGCACGTGCGGCCGATGAAACATGGTGGCGTTGGTAATCAGCACCATCTTCACGTCGTCGAGACCATGCTTACGCTTGATCTCGGCACTGCGCTCGATCAGATCGTCGAAGTTTTTATAGGTGGTCGGCTCGCCATCGCCGCTGAATGCGATGTCGTTGACGCGCCGCAGATGGGGCGGCGTCTCGGCGAACTTGGCCGTGTGAAAGATTTCGCCGGACGCACACAGGTCGAGCATTTCCTCCAGTTCGTGGAAGTAACGATCGCTTTCGACGAAGCGGACTTCGCTTTCAGTGCGGCGATCGACCTGGCAGTAGATGCAATCGAAATTGCAGATCTTGTCGGGATTTAAATTAACACCAACCGATAGCCCCTTGCTCCGGCGAGAAAGGACCGGGTAGACGAACCGGTTCCCTTCGAACGTGCGCTGGTGTTGGGTGTGGAGGTGGTGCGTATTCATCAAGTTTTCAGTTTGTAGTATTCAGTTTTCAGTGTGAGTGAGCTTGGCTCAACCAGTCTTATTACTGAAAACTGAAAACTTGATTCTACTCGATTATCGCGTCTGCGTGGCTTGCTTCTGGCCGATGGGCTCTGCTGGGATATTATGCCCGGGGAGTTCGGAAAGCAAATTGCCGCGAATGACCGCCAGCGTGCCTTTGGCCTTCTGGACTTCTTCCTGCGGAACGTCGCGGAGGGCCTTGGCTCGCACGCTTTTGGCGCAATTGACCATTTGTTCCCACATGGGTTCCACCTTTTCGGTGGCGCGGATGATCTTCTTGCGGCGATCGTTGGGGTCGGTCTCGCGGACGATCCAGCCGTCGCGTTCCATGCGGTCGATCACCCCGACAAGCGTGGGGGCTTCGATACGCATCTGGTCGGCCAGTTCGCTTTGGGTGATTTCACCCATGTACGAGAGCCAGCACAAGACTTCCCATTGGCGATAGGTGATGCCGAGTTTCCCCAGTTCATCGTTCATCGCACGCGTCATCAGATGGGCGACACTGAAAACCCAATAGCCCAAGCTATCTTCAAAGTCGTAACGGAGCATTCTATTCTCTTCGGTCGGAGGCTGAATAATTGAGATGAGATAATGGACGAGCCAGCCTTGCTTCTCTGTCTTTGCCAGTGGTCATCCGAGCGCTAAAAAGCACGCGAATAACAGTATTCAAACAACGTTTCCCATTCTGACTGGGCTACTTTGCGTAAAAGTTCCTCGTTTGCGCACTTGCCGCGAGCCGTGGCTTCACAAGCGTCCACCATCGCCATCGGGTCCCAATGTCGCTCCGCCAGGAATTGGGTATAGCGATCGAGGTTTTCGCCGGAAGCCAGCGAATTTGCCCTTTCGGCGAGCGCCTCCATCGCGGGGTGATCGCCCGTGCGGCGGAACCAATACTTGGCATTGCCATAGTCTGGCTCGCGCCGATGCATGATTCCGTGCCAGTAGCTGCCGGTGGAACTGGGCAAATCCTGGCTTACCGTGTGCGACTCATCCAAGTAATTCCAGAGCAGCCACAAACCGCTGATACAAGCGCGAGCCATCTCGTGATCTTTCACCGGTTTGTTACTCAAGGAATTAACATCGATTGCCTGGAGCCGCTCCAGCACCGACCGATCCGGATTACCAGGGCCCAGGGGGCACAAGGGGGCATTCTGGATAAGTTCGGCGATTTCAGTGGGGTACGGATCGAAATTCATGCCTATGCTGGGGTCACTTCCAAGAGGGGTTCGCTTCATGGCAAATCTACCATGGACACAGCTTAACAGGTTTTCAGCCGCTAGCGGCCTAACTATTTCGAAAATCGAACTACCACGCTCGTAGGAGGCTAGATTCCCTGTTCAGGCCGATTTTTGCTGATAAACTCAGTTACTTCGCCCTCTTACTATAGAGGTGACCAAGAGGGCGCTAATAGTTACACCCCCTTTCGGTTTTCTGATTCTCGTCCGAGGCTTTCCCATGTCGACTGATCCTCAGAAGGATCCCGCTTCCGTGGAACCCACCCCCCAATCTCCTGAAGCTTCGGCCCCGGAGGCTTCTTCCGCCGCTCCTGCACCCGCAGAAACCCCAGTCGAAAACACCGCCGATGGCGACGACAAGGAAAAGAAGAAGGTGCTGATCGGTTCGCAGCGAGATGCTCCGGCACCAGCGCCCGCCAAGCGTCAGCCCCCCAAGCCCAAGCGTCCTTCGCAGCCCAGACCCGCCGAAGACAACGACGATCCGACCCAAATCCCGGCCGACCTGAGCGAAACGTTGGCCGAGGCCTCGCAGGAAGAAGGCGAGCCGGACTACCGCTTGCCAGTCGAGGGGGGCAAGGTTCACGTCCCCAATCGCCGCGAGACGATGGAAGACATCGAAGCCGAACTGGAAGCCGCGTTCGGTGGAACGTCGATCGACGACGTGATGAGCAACCAAACGCCAGCCCCGGCGGCCGTTCGCCTGGACGAAGGAGACCGCGTGACCGGCACCGTCATTCGCGTGCATCGCGAAGACGTCTTCTTCGATCTGCCCCAAGGCAACCAAGGGATCGCTTCGATTCGCAGCTTCGTGGCACCTCCTTCGGTGGGCGACAAGCTCGAAGTTTCGATCGGCACGTTCAACGGTAGCCAGCGTCTCTATGAAGTCGGCATCCCCGGTGCTTCGACCAGCGTTCAAGACTGGGGAGACATCAAGGAAGGAATCGTCGTCGACGCGGTGGTTGATGGCGTGAACAAGGGTGGCCTCGAGTGTGCCGTCGGTACGGCTCGCGGCTTCATCCCGGCCAGCCAGGTTGCGACCTACCACGTGAAGGACCTGGAAGAGTTCAAGGGACGCAAGCTGCAGTGCCTGGTGACCGAAGCCAATCCCGAGAAGCGCAACCTGGTGCTCAGTGCCCGGGCAGTCGCCGAGAAGATGGCCGAAGACAACAAGAAAAACGTCCTGGGCAGCTTGACCGTGGGTCAGGTTCGCGAAGGGACCGTCACGCGTATTCAAGACTTCGGCGCATTCGTCGACATCGGCGGCGTCGATGGCCTGGTTCACGTGAGCCAGATCAGCTGGGACCGCGTATCACATCCTTCCGACGTCCTGGCCGAAGGTCAGGCCGTGAAGGTGAAGGTTACCAAGATGGATCCCGAGACCGGCAAGATCGGTCTCTCGATCCGCGACACCATGGAGAACCCCTGGCAAAAGGTCGCCAGCGAGTTCGCCGTCGGCAAGGTCGTGCCTGGCAAGGTGACCAAGCTGATGGACTTCGGTGCGTTCGTTGAAATTGCCCCTGGCATCGAAGGCCTGGTGCACGTCAGCGAAGTGAGCTACAGCCGCATCAGCCGTGTTTCCAGCGTACTGAAAGTGGGTGAAGAAGTCGAAGTGAAGGTCCTCAGCATCGACCAGGCCAAGCGCCGGATCAGCCTCTCGATCAAAGCCACCCAGCCGCCACCGGCCGACTCGAAGCAAGGCGGCCGCCGCAAGGACGAGCCGGAAACCGACGTCGACCGCGAACTGTCGGTCAAGAAGAAGTCGAACCAGCCACTCAAAGGGGGCATCACCAACGACCAAAGCGAAGGCGCCAAGTTCGGCTTGAAATGGTAACACCTACCAGCAAAACTTGATTCACAAAGAAGCCCTCACAATAAACCGTCGAGGGCTTTTTTAATTCCTGTCCCCTCGCCCCTTGGGGGAGAGGGTTAGGGTGAGGGGGTGAACAAGGTACACGCCGTCAACGTTTCGAGGAGAACGTAAAGTTAGACCCGAGTTCTTCCGAGCCCCAACGGGGCGACATAGTTGGTGAATATCGCACGACTATGTCGCCCTTTCAGGGCTTGGATTTTTTCTGATCGCCTACCAGGGGCTGACGCCCCTGGCTATTATCTGTCGCCCCGTTGGGGCTTGGAACGCATGCCCAAGTGGACGTGGGCATGGCACCCGGCTCAGCTCTTTGCATGTTGAGCTGAGCGAGCGCCGCGCTTTGGCTCATGCCCAGGAACCCCGGTCGGAGACCATGCTCGTTCAGCTCGCGCAAAGCTTCATGATTGACGTTGAGCAAGACCAAAAGACCCATTAACGGCAACGGAACCAGACACGGTAACGGAAGTAGAATCAGCGAGCCGCAAAGAATGGCGACCAGTGTCGAATAGATCTGCTGCGCCAGACGAAAGATGACGAAGGCCGCGATAAAACGAAGCACCAATAAACGATCCACTTCACTCGGGTCGGAAGCGAGATTCCCACAATCCACAATAGCATTGGGCCTATCACGAATCCGAGCCTCCTCATCCGTGGCAGACTGGGTCGAATTCAGGCTCGGTGATCGAAATGGGGAGTCGTCATGCGTCATCCCTGCATTATAGTAAGGCCCCGGCGAGCGTGGATTGTTTCGTTGTCCGTTACGACTCGTCTCGTTTCCTGAGCGATCGGAGTTGTATCCTGGCTTCCGATTGGCTCATGCCCATCGGGCCAGGTTTTAGCCCCTGACGCTTGAGAACGCGGACGGCTTTTTGATTGACGATGGCCAAGACAGGCAAGCCCAAGATGACCGTCAGCATCAAGAGCCCGCAAAGGATCGCGATGCTGGTTGAATAGACCAACTGGGACAGGCGAAAGACGACCACGGTTGAGACCAGAATGTAGCACCAAAACGGAATTAACAAGTAGCGAACGGGAATTCCCAGGCCGATCAGAGAAAATAGCCAAGGGACGATCGTAAATCCGGCGAAAACCAGAAGCAAGATTTCCGTCGTTCGGTGAAACCAGACGATCTGAAGGACATGGGCCTCCTCATCCACCTGAGGTTGAGTGGAGTCCAGACTCGGTGATCGAAATGGGGAGTCGTCGGGTGTCACGCCCACATTATAGTAGGGCCCGCGTGTCGCGGGTCGAATTCCTGGTAGTAACTACGCGGCCCGTGCGAGCGAGGGTCCCTCCTTTACTTCAGCCCAACCGCGTGTCCGTCCAACTCCCAGGCTTCGTCGATCTCGACGCCCAGGTACGTCAGCAAAGTCGGCACCGCATCGACGATGTAGACCTGTTTTTCAAACTTCCCTCGCTTGGCGGCTTCGCCGCTGACGATCAGGAAGCTGTTCAGGATGTCGGGGTTTTTGTGTCCGCCGCCGTGTCCTTTGCCGGAGCCGCCGTGGTCGCTGGTGACGACGATCAGCCACTGTTGGTCGGTGCGTTTTTCGATTGCTTCGAGCACGCTGCCGACCAGCGTATCGACATGCTCGATCGCGGCAATGTACTCAGGGACCGTGGGGTGAAAGCCGTGGGCGTGGCCGGCTTCATCGACTTCGCCCAGGTAGAGCATCATCGCGGTGGGGCCGTCATCCTTGGCGAGTTCCACGATGGCCGCGGCGGCTGCGTCGTCGTCGGCTTCGGCGTACGAGGTCCCCTTCTTCGTGTCGATCGATACGTCGGCCGACGAAACGATGTACTGGGCGATCGGTGTCCAGTTGATGATCGAAACGGTCTTCGCCTCCGGCATGCTCTTCTTCACGTAGTGAAAGAAGTGCGGGTACTTGTCGAACTTGGGCTCCTTAAAGCCGTTGTCCTGCACATTGTGCTTGTCGGCCCAGACGCCGGTGTTGATGCTGCCCCAGCCAGGCCCGCTGACGGTGTCGTTCTTCAGGTAACGATCCCCCAGGATGAGCGCCGTCGGCGAGTAAATCCCGTTCTCGCGCAGCTTATCGAGGTTCGGCGTTTTGGCCTTGGTCAACGCATCGAAACGGCAGCCATCGATGCCCAACAGCAGGACGTGCTTCGATTTTTCGGCGGCGGAAAGGGAGCTTCCAGCAACCAGCAGGGCAACAATCGCAAGTGAAAATAAACGGGGCATGGCAGACCCTTTCTTTTTGAGAGGAAAAATTGTTGACCTAAAGTCTACGCAGCCTGATGGGTAGATTCCATCCGCCGGGCATCAAGTTTCCGTTAAAGAGCTCGCTCGCTCGGATCATCGGGAATGGCCTGAAGCACCGCTTCGATCGAAGTAACAAGCTGGCGCGAATCGGGATGGTGGTAGATGTCTGCCCACGACTGTTCGACGGCCCGCGTACCCTGCGTGGTGATGAAGGTGAGCCGGGCATTGGTCGCTGGTGGTGCCGCGGGGCGGGGGAAATCGTACTTCGCGACGCGGTCGAGCCACTGGTCTGCCTGGGCCAGCAGCTTCTCGATTTCAGCAGAAAGTTTGGGCGATGGCGCGGTTACCATCGCGCATTCGCCCAGTCGATCGATGAAGATGCAAATCCCGCCTTGATAACATGCCAGGAAGATCGGATCGTCGTCGCCGGGAAGTTCCCAGATCACCGCCAGGATCTGCAGCGGTGGAAGCGTTCGTGCTTGCGACTTCAGCAGCCGACAGTGCTGAATGCGAACGCGAGCATCGACCATCTCGTTTCCGGCGTAATCCTCCCAGCTGTGCAGGACCTCGGTCAGATCAGGCAGCGTCGGCCAAGGAAAGCTCCCTTTGATGGCCGCCGCTTGGGCGAGGAAGGGGTCGTCGCAGAATGCGAGGTTATATAGTTGGTTCTGTTGGGCCGTGGAAAAGGGTTCGTGAAAGGTGGTGCCGAACAACGACTTCACCAGATTGGAAAGGGCCAGCCAATCGACCCCAATGCCCGATAGCGGTACGCGCTGCTGAGCCAGAACGTGTCGGGCATGATCGATCACGATAAATAGACTGATAACGGCGAGCCAGGGGATCACGCTCAGAAACAGCAACACCGCTCGTTTTTTGTTGTCGTACTGAAATGCGTCGGCTAACTGCCGCACGCTGTAAAGACCCATGCCGACGGCACCCACCAGGACAAGCAGCGCCGCTATAACAACTAGTTGAAGTACTTCCGCTTTCCACTGGTCCCGCATCCAACTGGTCAGCATGAGCACGGCCAACATACCGGCCTGAACGTACGCCGCGAGCGTCGCCCAGCCCAACTGCTGGCCGATGTTGTACAAGTAGTCCCCCATGATGCTACGGACCTGGTCCGCTTCCTCATCGAGGCCCGCTGGCGAAGCGAACGGCGACTCTTGCGATTCCGGAATCGTCATGCCAGTTGTTGGTTGATAGGAACGATCAGCCGCACATCGTTATCGACCGGCGGGGCAGGCTCTTTCGGCTCGGCCAGGTTGATCACCGCAAAGGCGATCACGCCGTGCAGGATGGCCAGCACCAGGAGGCCTCCGATGACGTTGGTCATGACGCTACTGCGAAGTTTGGCGGCGACTTCCGCGGCGGTTCCTCGCTTCAGGCGGTTGACGACCATGCTTCCCTTGCGCGGCATGAGCCCGCGTCGGGCTTCGTCGTAGATACCGAAGACAACGACCTCTTCGCCGGGTTCGATACGTTTTTCGATGAGTTTGGGTAAGGGACCGAAGACTCGATTCTCTTCGGTGAGTTCTCCTTCGTCTTCATCCTCTTCATCGTCCTCCTGGTTAACGCCAGCCGCGGCATCGATCGCTGCGGCTTCTTCAATGGTCATCAAGTCGGTTTCGCTCCCGAAGGGGATGACTTGATCGAGGGGCGTGTTGGTTAGCCGTAGGTGCCTGACCACGCGGCCATCGTCGTCCGACCAGACTTCGCCGAAGACGGCCAAGACCGAAACGACCTTCATGCCCGATCGATCTTCGAATTCGGTGTTTTGTAAGAACTCGCGAGCAGCGGAAATGGCCGAGGAACTCAGGCAGTTGTCGGCGATCGCATCGTCGACCATCGGAAAGCCCAACAGGCGAACATCTCCCCACGAGGTTTGGATTTTGCAAGGCGACATCAAAAAGCCCGCGAAGTCGGAGGCTGTGTTTTCATCGGCGCTATCCGACGTGTCGACTTCAGGCTTGCAAACGTCGTACTCGCAGATCACGCACGGCTTGCCGGAGAAGGGAGCTTTCAGCGGCTCCCCTTCGGGGCGAATGCGTCCGGCGACGGCGATCTTGCAGCCATCGTTTAGTTGCAATCCGAACTCGGCCTTCGAGATCAGCGACCAGTCGCTCCAGGCTGTCCAGGCGTTGGTTAGTGCCCCGATGCAGAAGAAGGTGATCAGGCCCGAGATGCCGCCGGAGATCAGCCCTTCGGGACGCTGGAAAACCTGGTCGAACGCGTACATATAGCCGGCTACCAATACGGCCAGCAAAAGCAGCGAGAGACCACATCCCTTGAGCATCGTGAACAACCCTGGACGAGAATGCGTCAGTTACTCGCCACGGCGAGACATTCCTTTTAGTGTAGCCTGCTTCCCGGCGTTTCATACTGAGGTTTTGGGATCGACCGGCGAGCCGTCGTCATGCCGCAACTGCTCGACGATCGCCTTATGCGACGGGCCAATCCAGCCGAATTTCAAACCATGAGAACGTAGTTCACGATGAATCAGTCGAGCCGCCAAGACGACCCCCACAATTGACACCAAAGGGATACCGGCAATCGCGACGATCCAATAATAGCGAATCAGGTATCCACATCGAGCAAGCACGAGGTAGACCACTATCCCCGAGATCACGCTGACGATTGAATAGACGATAAACAGCGTCGTAAGTGTCGTCAAAACAGAGAGGCTACTCGGATCCTTGCCAAGTGATTCCGCAACTGCGATGTAGGCGAACGCGGACGCATATAGACCACCGAGATAGCACGCACATAAAACCTCTAACCACCGAAGACCTCGGGCCAGTTTGAAAATCTCTTGCGAGCGTTTGTCGAACGAGTCGTGAGGCTGGTCGACAATTTCGGGAGATTTGAATGGAGAGTCATCCGTCATCGGTTTTCCCGTTGGTTCGATCCAAGGGGCTAGGCTTTGGCGACGACCATCGCCGCACATTGCCCTTTGCGGGTATGGCTGAGGATCAGGATCGCCGGCTTGTCGATATCCAATGGCTGACCATGAATGACTGGAATATCACACGCCGGGTCAGGCGTATCGTAATTCAAGGTCGCTGGGACCTTACCGTGCTGTAGGGCCAAGACGGCGACGCCTGCGTCGAGTGCTCCGCACGCGGATCCACTGTTGCCGTAATAGCTTTTCAGGGCCGCGACCGGGACGCCAGGGAGCGCGGCCTTGATGCCTTCGGCTTCGAGCGGGTCGTCGGCAATGTTGCCGGAACCGTGCGACACAATACATGCCAGGTCATCGGGGGTGATGCTGGAATCACGCAGGGTCGCGGCGATGCAACTGCTGACCGCGGTGGGGGAAACAGGGGCATCGGCGGTAACACGACCAAATGTCGAAGAGGCCCCGAGGACTTTGCCCAAAATATTCGCCCCGCGTGCTTCCGCTTTCTCGCGCGTTTCGAGAACCATCGCGGCGGCTGCTTCGCTGCTGACCGATCCGTCGCGATCTTTTTCAAACGGACGCGAGGCCTTCTCAGGCTCGTCGTTGCGGTGTGAAAGGAGCGAGTCGCCACGATACAGCAGAACATTCAAATTCAAACGAGAGCCGGTCGCCCCGGTGATCATGCAGTCCATCGTCCCGCGACGCAGGTGGGCCAGCGCTTCGCTTACCGCGTTGATCGCGCTGGCTTCTTCCAGGCAGATCGTGTTGTTGTGGCCGCGACCGTCGTAGTAGATACCCACGTGACAAGCGGGCATGTTGGGCAGGTACTTCAGCATCCACAGCGGGTTGGTTTCGCTCATCGCCGAGGGACCCCAGCGGTCGTGTTGGTACCAGCCCTCTTCGATGCACTGATCGTAGGCGGCCCGCAGGTCTTCGAAGTCGCTGTACATCATCTCGCTGCCGTAGACGACACCAAGACGTTCCGGGTCGACGCTGCCAGGCTCGAGGCCGGCCTGGTCCATCGCCAGAGCAGCCGCGGCGAATCCGGTTTGGATCTCGCGGCACATGACCTTCAACGCCTTGCGAGGCTTAACGTACTTCTTGCCGTCGAAGTCTTTCAGCTCGCCCCCGAAGGTGACCGGGTAGTCGGGCATGGTGAATACGGAAAGGGGCGCAATCCCAGACTTGCCAGCCATGAGGCTTTCCCAAACGGCCTCGTTGCCAATTCCGATGGGGCTCACTACCCCATTACCAGTAATTACGACTTCGACTTGGGACTGCATCCGTTAGCTTGGCTTTCCTGAAGCGATCGCGAAAGATTGACTGTTGTTATATCGGTAGGCCCTCCCCTTCCCTAGATCGGCCCGGCAACGACAAATTCGCCATTTGCGAAATTTTGCGGCAATGTCGATAATTTAGGAAGAAAATGCCATCTTGGAAGGGTGGGTGGTTAGAATTCCGTAAATTAAACTTTGCGTATGGATGTTGGCATCCCTGGGTTGATGTAATCGTCATCCTTTACCCTCCTTCCGCCGGAAACTTGACCGAGCCTGAACAATTGGCGGAACCCGCCCTATCGCCACAGCCGATTTTGATGCTTAGGAAGTAATCCCGAATCATGGACGGATTTCCCGAAACCGCGAACCCGGCAACGACTCGATACAGCCATGAGCGACACCTCCGACAAATCTTTGCAAGCTCCTTTGCACTGCAACAAGACCGATGATTTTTCGATGGCCGAGGCCCGTAAGTCGATTGGTGACTTGTTCCAGCCCAAGCCGTGGATCTACTGGACCGACTTTCTGGTGAGCTTCTCGGTCGGGCTGGTTTGCTTTCGGATGGTCCGTCAAAGCGAACTGTTCAGCTGGCAGCAAGCGTTGTTCTTCGTGATCAGCAGTTGTTTGTTTTACCGATTGGCGATGTTCATTCACGAACTGGTCCATCTTCGTACCGGCACCTTCACGGCGTTCCGCGTGACGTGGAACCTGCTGGTGGGCATTCCTTTCCTGATGCCGTCGTTCGTCTATTATACGCACCTCGATCATCATCGCCGAAAACACTACGGCACCGATATGGATGGCGAGTACCTCCCGATCGAATACGAAGGCCGCTGGCAGATTTTTGCCTTTTTAGCCTCGAGCTTTGTCGTTCCATTTCTGGCCGTTTTTCGTTTCCTGGTACTGACGCCACTGACCTGGATCAGCCCCCGTTTCCGCGACTGGGCATTTCAGCACGCGTCGTCGATGGTGATCGATCCGAAATACATTCGTCCGCTGCCGACCAAGACCGCCATGCGATTGATTCGTCTGCAGGAAGGGTTGTGCTTCCTGTGGTGCCTGGGCGTGCTGATTGGGGCACTGACCGTAGGTGGGTACCCGTATCCCTTCCTGATTCAGGCCTACTGTACCGGCGTGTTCATCCTGACGTTGAACGCCCTGCGTACGCTGGTCGCTCATCGTTGGCACAACCACGAAGGGGAAATGACCTTCCTGGAACAGTTGCTGGACTCGGTGAACTTTCCCGGCAACAAGTGGATTACCCAGATCTGGGCACCCATCGGTACGCGTTTCCATGCATTGCATCACATGTTCCCCTCGCTGCCGTACCACGCGATGCCGGAAGCGCATCGCCGTTTGATCGAGAAGCTGCCGGAAGGCTCGCCGTATCATCAGACGAACGAGACCTCTTTCACGCACGCGTTCCTCGATTTGTGGAAACGCTGCGGCCGGCTGATGAATCGTCCGGCCCGGCCAGCGACGCAAGCCGAATCGACGAACGTCGAACCGGCTTCCTCCCACAACGAGATGGCCAAGTCGGCTTAGTCGCTTCCAGGCTGAACACACGATGCGACCGGGTGTCCCAGAGGGATTTCTCTCTGGTAGCCGTAGGCTACAAGCGGCTAATGAGTTCGGTTGGAATTAGGTAGTGACTCAGCTTTGAGTTACGTTCTTGCATGAGCCGCCTGTCGGCAAGCCAACCCAGAGATCGCTCTCCGGGCCACTCAGTTGAGTTTCTGCATGATTGAACATTCGAACGAGACCCGTCAGAATCGTTCTTCATCATGAGCACTGAACAGCAAAAGCCGTTGCCACCGTCTGATCCGCGTGTCTTCTTCGCTGCCGAGCGGACCATGCTCGCGTGGCTGCGTACGGGGCTCGCCGTGATTGGCGTTGGGTTTCTGGTTGCGCGGTTTGGTTTGTTTCTCCGGATGCTCCGCCACCCCGGCGTCGATATCAGTCCGCCGCTGTTCTCTTCGCTAATCGGTATTAGTTTCGTTTTGTTGGGTGCCACGCTGATTGGCGTCTCGGCCTGGCAGCATAGGGGGTTCATTCGCGAGATGACGCTCGACCAGCGGCCCCGTCGTTACAGCATGTATCTGGCCGTGTGGGTATCGGCCGTCGTGACGCTTCTGGGATTGGCACTAGCAATCTACTTGCTTCTGAGTGTTTTTACCGGCGAGCCAATCCACGCGGCAGGTTCTTCCCCTTCTCAATAGGTGAAAGAGGAAGCCGAACGCGTCAGATTCACTTGTTTTCGGCTGAAATTGAGAGAATTATCTCAATCGAACGCCTATTCTTCGGTTCGCCGCGGGTTCCGATTCAGGCGTCATGAACTATAGTAAACGTGGACCCTCGCCCCACTTTCCCTCCCCTGAAAACTTCTAAAGCAAGTAGGTTTTTCCTAGATGACATCCTCCCGCTCGCTTTTTGCCCGCGTTTTGTCTGTAGTCACGCTTTGCCTTTTGCCGGCCACCCTTAGGGCGGCTGACGCCCCGAAGCCCATCAAGGCGCTGCTGGTGACCGGCGGCTGCTGCCACGACTACCAGACGCAGAAGAACATCATCAAAGAAGGGCTCGAAGCCAGGGCTCACATCGAAGTGACCGTGGTCCACGAAGGGGGCAGCACCACCGATACCAAGATTCCCCTCTACCAGAATCCCAACTGGGCAGAAGGGTACGACATCGTCCTGCACAACGAATGCTTCGCCGCGGTAAAAGATCCCGCGTGGACCGCGCGCGTGTTGAAGCCGCATCAGGAAGGCCTGCCAGGCGTCGTCATTCACTGTGCGATGCACTGCTATCGTGACGGAACCGATCAGTGGTTCAAGTTCTGCGGCGTGACTTCGCATCGTCATGGTGCCCATTATCCGCACGCCGTTTACAACTACGACGCACAGCATCCCATCATGCAGGGCTTCGGCCCTGCCTGGGCGAACCCGCAAGGCGAGCTGTATCACATCGCGAAGGTGTGGGAGAACACGCACGTGTTGGGGGCTTCCAAGGAGCTGAACCAAGGGGACGAGCACGTCTGCATCTGGACCAACCAATATGGCGACGCCAAGGTCTTCGGCACCACGCTTGGTCATCACAACGAAACGATGGAAGCCGACACATTCCTGAACATGTTGACCCGCGGCACGCTGTGGGCCTGCGATAAGCTGAGCGATGAATACCTGAAGCCAGTCGACGCCGCACCGAAGCTGGTTCCGGTGAATCTCGCTTTGGACAAACCGGCCAAGGCCTCGAGCGAAGAGACCGGCAAGAACAACTTCGCCAAGAACGCTTTCGATGGAGACAAGTCGACCCGCTGGTGTGCCGGCGGAGCGAACTACCCGCAGTGGCTGGAAGTCGACCTGGGCGAGCCGAAAGAACTGCGTGGCGCTCAGATCGATTGGGAATCGGAAGGGGGCGTCTATCAGTACACGATCGACGGCAGCGCCGACGGCAAGAGCTGGAAGACGATCGTCGACCAGTCGCAGAAAGACGACAACAAGCACGACTTTGAATTCGTCGCTGGCGGCTTCCGTTACATCCGCGTCAGCGCATTGAACAGCAAGCACGGCGGCTGGGCTTCGATTCGCGAGTTGCGCCTGCTCGGTAAGGAGATGATCGAAGTCGCTCCGGAGAAAGCCAAGCAGGACGAAGACGCTCAGAAGCTGGCCGAAGTGAAGCTGCCGGAAGGGTTCGAGAAGACGATCTTCGCGGCGCCACCGGCGGTGAACTATCCGGTCTTCGTGGCCGCTTCGCCGGAAGGAGACGTCTACGTTTCGGTCGACAAGAACGGTTCGCTCGATCGCGAACTGAAGCGCGGTGCCATCCATCGTCTGCGAGACACCGACGGCGACGGCAAGGCGGACGAGGTGAAGCTGTTCGTGCCGGACGTCGATTCCCCCCGCGGCATCGTGTGGGATCGCGATCGGTTGTACGTGCTGCATCCGCCGCATCTGAGTGCGTTCATCGACGAAGACGGCGACGGCCGCAGCGACAAGCAAGAGATTCTGATCAAGAACCTGGCGTTCACCTTCAAGGATCGCCCGGCCGACCATACGTCCAACGGTGTGACGCTAGGGATCGATGGCTGGTTGTACCTGGCGATCGGGGACTTCGGTTTCATGGAGGCTGAAGGGGCCGATGGACGCAAGCTACAGTGCCGCGGTGGCGGCGTGCTGCGGGTTCGTCCCGATGGCTCGAACATGGAGATGTACAGCTACGGCACGCGGAACATCCTGGAAGTGGCCGTCGACCCGCTGATGAATGCCTTCACGCGTGACAACACGAACGACGGCGGCGGCTGGGACATTCGCCTGCATCACTTCAGCGGCCTGGAAGACCACGGCTATCCCCGCTTGTACATGAACTTCGGCGAAGAGATCGTCCAGCCGCTGGCCGATTACGGTGGTGGTTCCGGATGCGGTGCGTTGTACATGGACGAACCCGGCTTCCCCGAAGGTTACGGCAACGCGCTGTACACCGCCGACTGGGGCCGCAGCTGGATCTATCGCCACAATCCGAAGCGGAAGGGAGCGACCTTCGAGGTCAATCAGGAAGAGTTTTTGGGATTGCCGCGCGTGACCGACCTGGACGTCGACGCCAACAGCAATATTTATGCTGCGAGCTGGAAGGGAGCGACCTTCAAGTATAACGGCGAGGACGTTGGGTATTTGGTGCAGGTGAAGCCGAAGGGATATAAGGCCGAGGCTTTGCCGAACCTGCGGGAAGCCAGCGAAGACGAATTGTTCGCGATGCTCTATTCAGAGAGTCATCGTCGCCGGTTGGCGGCTCAGCGTGAGTTGCTGGCCCGGAGTGACTTTAGCACGAAGAAAGGAAAAGAACTCGTTCTGGCAACTTTCAAGAAGGCTATGTCTATCGCGAAAGGGAAGGAATTCGATCGTAAGAAGCCCTCCCCTGAAACCCGAGTCGCAGCGCTCTACCTTGCGACGCAGATAGTGCTTGAGGCGAATTCAGTACGAGGCCCTGATATCTCTCTGGAAAGTAGTTTTGCTGAGTTTGAGCCGCTATTCTCTGACTCCGATATTGGCCCCTTGGTTATTCGAGCGCTATCTGACTTCGTCGCTGCCGGTGGGGTCAATTTAGAGATTAGTGCTCATGGCCCCCTCAATCGCTTGATTGAAGAACAATTCAACAGCAAGAATCCAAGAATGGTGTTGGAGGCCATCATTGCCAAAGGTCGGCTTACACCACCAGCGAACGTAACGAATTGGGAAAGTGAACGAGCTGGTGGCGCTGCCACATTCCTCGGTTCCGATGACCCTGTGCTTCGTCACACGGCATTTCGCACCGTGGTTAACCTGGAAGATTACGAGGCAATGTTTGCGATCATCGATGGCCGCACTGCCAGCGAGCGTAAACGCCAGTTCGCCTTATTCGCTCTGCAGCGGATGCACAAGCCGGAAGTGGTCGACGGGCTCATTGAACGTCTGGCCAAGGAAGACGATGCCTATCGTCGCCAAGGTTTGCTGACCGCGCTGTGCCGGCTCTACTTCGTCGACGGCCAATGGAAGGGGAACAGTTGGGGGACGCGGCCGGATACGCGAGGTCCTTACTATCAGCCTGAGAAGTGGGAACTGTCCGATAAAATCGGCGGCGTGCTGCGCAGTACGTTGGCTTCGGCCGATAACGAGGAATCGGCGTTCCTGCTCACGCAGCTTCAGCGACATCGAGTCGAACTGGATGGCACGCTGCGTCTGGCCCTGGAGAAAGCGGCTAACGATCCGAAGTTTGCCGCCGCGGCGGTGAACCTGATTGCATCTTCCAACGCGCTTCCCAGCGAAGCGATCGGACTGTTGAAGTCGACCGCCACCGGCGACGCTACCGACGCGGAAGTTCGCGGCCAGGCCGTCACGGCCCTGCTCCGCAGCACCGACGCGGATACCGTGAAGGTCGCACTCGCAGGACTCACCAAGCTGCACCAGGCCGACGCCAATAGTGCCGCATTCAAGAAGGCTTTCAGCCAGTTCCAGAACAAGGATCAGCTGAGCCGTCAGATCGGTGTGCTGGAAAGTCTCGCCAAGACGCCGACCACGGGTGAAGCAGTTTGGGCCGAAGCTGGTCTGCTGACCCTCTCGCAGCAAAAGAAGCTGTCGCCCGAAGTGGAAAGTACCGTGACCAGTTCGTTGGCTTCCGGCTGGAACGACCCGGCTCGTCAGCCGCAACTGCTTTCTGCGGCGATGATCGTCAACGATCGTCAGTTGGAAGATAAGGTCCTGGGACTGCTCGACAGCAAGAGTGCCGAGGTCGCTTCGGCCGCCAGCAAGGTCGCCGATGCCTGGAAGCTGAAGGCCCAGATGAACAAGCCGACCGGCCCGAAGGTGGCCACGATCGATCCGGCGGAGGTCATCAAGATGGTCGTCGGCATGAAGGGGAACAAGGCTCGCGGCGAACAGCTCTTCGCCAAGCTGGCCTGTAACAAGTGCCATACGGTCGATCCGAACGAAACGCCGCGCGGCCCTTACCTGCCGCAGGTTGCCAAGACCTACAAGCGGGATCAGCTGACCGAAGCGATCGTGCTGCCGAGTAAGTCGCTGGCCCAAGGCTTCGTGACCAATATCTTCCAGATGGAAGACGGCCGCCTGCTGTCCGGCTTCATCACCTTCGAAGGCCCGGAGAAGATCGTCATCCGTGATAACCAGGGGAACGAAATCACCTTGAACCCCGACGAGATTCTCGGCCAGAAAAAGGACGACATCTCGATCATGCCGGTCGGCCTGGCTAACGAGGCAACCGTCCAGGAACTGGCCGACCTGGTGACCTACCTGGAAAGCCTGGCCTCGAAGGCTGGTACGAAGTAGGGGAGGATTTAGCCACCGAGGGCACAGAGATCACAGAGAGAAAGAAAGAGAAGAGTAACCACGGATGACACGGATAAGAAGTCTGTTGCCTTAAGTATCGTGACTAAGCCTCTTAGATTGAATCTATTCAAGAGCTATCGACAAAGTCGATGGCTTTTTTTTATCCGTGATATCCGTGGTCAAAAAATCCTCCCTCGGTGCTCTCTGTGCCCTCTGTGGCAAAAATCTTCTTGAAGCCAAGTCCGATACGCGTCATAACAAAAAGACATCGACCGGCCACCCCACTACGTTTCGGTCGGCCCTTTCTGGCGTGCTACTGGCAAACCGAAGGCTTGGGTGATGTCTCTTTTCTTCATCCGATTCATGGTGATTTGTGCGATCGTCGGCGGAAGTTCCGCAACCTACGCTGGCGATCCGTCTCCGTATGACAAGCAGCAGGAAGCGATCTCGCTGATGCGTGTCAGGGGGCACGATCTGCGAATGTGGGAGTCGATCACTGGCGTCTACTGCGAACTGGAACTGTTCGACCCAGGCCCCGAGGAACTGACCGCAGTGGCCAATCTTCCGCGGCTGGTGGAACTGGAAATTCATGGCGGCAAGCTAACTCGGGCCAGCGTTCGCCAAATGGGAAAGCTTTCGCATCTCACGCGGCTGTCATTAGACGACTGCCAGTTTCCCGAGGGGAACCTGGCGTTCCTGAAGCATCTCACGTCGCTTGAGCGGCTTTACTTTCAATGCTGCAAATTCGAGGGGGCGAGTCTCTCGGAACTGGGCTCGCTCGATCGTCTCTATTACGTTCGCATCAGTGACTGCGTGCTCGAAGACAGTGGGAACCTGGTGTTTCCGGCCGAGATGCAGCGGCTCTCGCGGCTGTACGTCTACGATACGTTCGTCAATCAGTGGAGCTTCCAGCAACTAGTCGGCAGCAGCTACCTGACCTCGATCAAGTTTCAGGATGCGAAGATCACCGACGAATACTTGCGGCACGCGGCCCCTGGCGAAAACCTGGAACGCCTTCGGGTATATCACCAAATCACGCACGCCGCCGGCGAACGTTTCAAGCAGAAGTTCCCTGAGGTTCGGTTCTACTACTGAGGCCGATGGACTATTCGCCTGCAAAAATCTTGCGCGCCATCTCGAACCCGGGGTTTTGATAGTCTCCGCTAAGGACCATTGAATCCTGAATCGGAACCATGATTTGTGCGACCGCAACGACCTTGCCATTGACGACCAGGGCCAACTTGCTGGCCGTGGGTTTGCTGGTTGCCGCGAGCATCTTCTGACCGCCGCCTGGTGTCAGACTAATCTTCAGCATCGGCTGACCTGGTTGATTCGTATCGACTTGCTGGGCAATCGTGTCGATATCGTTGGTGACGATCAGCGGCGGCGTTACGAGATCGATGGGGTTACCAGTGGTGGGATCGACCGCCGTCCTGGTATTGTTTCCTGGAGCCGCTGCCACTTCATAGAGTTCAATCACCACGCCAGCTGGCACTGGAATTGGGTTGGTATTCTCGGAGGAGTTGCAGCCGAAGGTCGCACAGAGTAGTGCGGCAAACAGCACAGATGTTTTGATCGCGACCGGCATGATCGATCTCCCGTCGTGAGGGGCAGTTGTCTGAGACTTGGGATGGCGGAAAGTATTCGCACGGCATGGTGAAGTATTGCCAGAAAAAATCAAAGTTCTCAAAAAGGGCCAGCGGCAGCTTAATCGAGCGCTAAAGTTCTTTGGTCATGAAGAACTTCGTGTGTCCATGCGAGTCCCAGTTCGGGATCTGCCCGGCGACCTGGAACCCGTGCTTGAGGTAGAACTGGGGTGCCTGGTACTGCATGGTGTCGGCGTAGAGGTACTTGCAGCCCATCGCCGCGGCACGCCGCTCCGCGTCGATCAACAGGCTCGATCCAATCCCCTGGCCGCGATACGGAGGGTCGACCGCCATGATCGAGATCTTCAGCCAGGCCAGGACATGCTCGGCAATCAATCCACCGACGAGTTTGTTTTGATCCCGCGCGAGCAGGACCAGTGGTTTCGAGAAATCCGCATCGTGGGTGGCGCGTTCCATGAACGCCTGGTTGGCGTTCCAATTATATTCACGAAGCCATGTATGGACTTGGTCTACTTCCGGAGAGTCGGTTGCCGATGTGCTGGTGATATCCCACGGGAGATCTGGAGAGGATGCCATGCGTCGATTTCATCTCTGCGCGGGCTGCATCACGGCCATTTTGCCAAGCGGCTACACTTCGTCTGAAGGAGCGGGCGATTCTTCTTGTCGTGGTCGAGGAGGGCCGTCACGCATCGGAGGTGGCGGGCCATCGAATTCCGGAGGACGCGGTCCCCGTTCACGATCGCCTCGCATGCCGGGAGGCCCGCCTGGTCCACGATCACCACGCCCTTCGGGCCCGCGACCTTCCGGGTCGCGATCGTCTGGCCCCCGGCCATCTCCGCGGCGGCCGTCGCGACCATCACGTTCGTCTCGATCGCGATCCCACGGTGGTCCTGGCGGACGACCGCCAAAGAAGCGACCCCCGTTGGCTCGCATGTACTCATGACGTAGCTCGGCATCGAAACGCTCAGGCGGAAGTGCGGCGAGTTCGGCCTGACGTTTCTCCGGCAGCTTGCGGTAAAACTTCTGCAGCTGGTCATCATCCACGCGGTTCTGGAAATGGGCGAAGACAGCGGCCTGCATCAGGGCGCTTAAGAGGCCCCGTTGCCGATCTGGCGTTTCCGCCTGAAGTCGCTGCTGCGTTTCTTTGTCTAACTGAGAGGACAATTGTTGGAAGTCTTTGTCCGATGGCATGATCGCTTTCATTTCAGGGTCGCGCATGAGCCAGGCCCAGATGACGAACAGCTTGCGATCATCCGCTGCGTCTTCCAGACGCTCTTTCAGCCAGGGAACCTTATCGTAAATCTGCTGCTCGTTCGCGAGAATCTCCTCTTTATGGGCGTCGCGCCATTGATCAAACCAAATCTTGATGGCTTGGAAGTCTTCACGTTTGGGTTGAATGTCTCGGAAGGCATACCGCGTGAACTCTTCAAACTGCTTTCGCTCTTGAGAAGCGATGATCCGTTTGATCTCGGTGATTCGTTCCTCGGGTGGCAGCTCTTGCAGTTTCAGACGCTCGACCGAGCTGATCGTCTTCAGCCAGTCGTAATAGCGGTGCATCACCTCGCGCAGCTGTTCCCCGTCGGGATGCTCGTTGAGCGCCTCGTTCAAGGCAGTTCTCCGCTTGCGTTCGTCGGTCGAAAGCTTCTCGAAGCGTTCCAGCTTCAGCCGGAGTTCCGACTTGTCGGCGGCCGACATCGCTTCGATGCGGGCCACGCGCTCGGCGGTCGTTTCCTGCGAGTGACCGATCAGGGCCGTCACCAGGACGAGGGCCACGACCGTCGCGGCAGAGATTGCGTTACGATTCATCGCTGGTCTCTCCCGTGAAAAGGCCTTCTTTCCGCAGGGCTTCCAGAAATTCGATATTGTCGACACGCTCCAGTTCGTCAACGTTTTCGATGACCGTCAGGTTATCGACGAGAATGCGATCGGGGCGATTGAGCCGCCATTGGGTGAGCATGTAACCCATGCCGATCAAGGCCACGATGCCCAAAGCAATGCCTGCCTGGCGAATGATGGCGGTTCGTTTGCGCTGTTGCTCGTACTGCTGAATCTCTTGCGACGCGGCGACGGTGATCATCTCGACCGTGGTGCGGACGAACTTTTCGTCGTCGAGATCGGCTTTGGGAAGTGCGTCGAGCATATCCCAGGCGCGATCGAGGTCGTCGAGCCGGCTGCGGAACGTTTCGTCCTCGGCCAGGCGTGTTTCGACCAGCGAGCGTTCCGTATCGTCAAGCTCGTTGTCGAGATAGGCGGCCAGCAGCTCGTCCATCTCGGTCTTCGCGTCGGGATGTGCAGTGGGATCGGTCATGGCTACGTCGCTAGATAGGCGGGATAGGCCCGCTTGATCCGCTAATGTTCCTAGGTCGTCTCCAGTCCCCTCTCCCTTTCCAAGGGAGAGGGGACTGGAGAGATTTCCATCAGGATGCTTAGGGGACGGTTCCTTCTTGTAAGTAGGGTTGCAGGGCTTCTTTCAGGTTGGCCCGGGCTCGGGACAATAACGACTTGATGGCTTGAACCGACATGCCCATCGTTTCGGCGATGTCGGCGTAGCTCATCTCTTCAAATTTCGAGAGCAACACGGCCATCCGTTGTCGTTCGTTGAGGGACTCGACCGCCTGGCGGACGATCGAACCCATTTCTGATTTATCGAGTTGCCGGGTAGGCATCATGCCGCTGGCTGCCGTGGCGATACGCTCCATGGGGTCAGCCGGTTGGCTGCCTGATTGCTCGGCGGCGTTGGTGACTTGAACTTCCTTGCGACGGGCCAGGCTGCGGCGGGCGTTGCTGGCCACGTTGTTCACGATGGTGAAAAGCCATGTCGAGAACCGCGAGCCCGGCACGTACGACTTGCGCGAGCGATAAACGCGCATAAAGACGTCCTGGGCAAGGTCTTCGGCTAGATCTCGCTTCCCCACCAAGTGTTCCAACACCGTGACGACCCGGCGTTGGTATCGGAGCATCAGCTCTTCGAACGCGGCCGCGTCGTCATCGCGCACCAACAGCATGAGCCGGACATCCGGATCTTGCAGTTCGTATCTTCGGGCAGTCGATTCCGAAATCGACAAAACATCTTCTCCGCGAGCCGACGTGACAAGGACAATTCAAGGGGCAGCAGCACCCTGAAATTTCAGTCTAGGGATTGGCATCGGCAAAAACTAGCAGCCTGATCCCTTTACAAGCTACTGTAAGTCGCGTCCGCGTCGGATTCTTCATCACAAGGAGCATTCATCCTGGGGCACATTCCAACAAACCCCGATCGCCGTTCAAGGTTCTGCGAGGCCCTCGAAAGAGTGGAAGGCCTGGTCAAACGGGATCGGCTAACTCCTTTGAGATCGTGGCCCAGCGTTTCTTGGGTTAGAGCCATGCTGTCGCGCGAAGCGAGTAAGTATTTTCTTTTGGCACGCCTATTGCATATGTGTCTAGCGTCCTAACGGAAACTGAGACAGGGTCGGAACAGAGAAGAGGATCCTTGATAACAGGGGCCGGTTTTAAGAAGAGGCACACCGGTTTAGGACCTTAATCCTTTAGAGGCATTGGTTTAAGGTTGTTCCGAAAGGATGATAAGAGGCTTGAGTTGGAAGGATCTCCCCCTTCCATCCGTAATAGAACAGGCGAGTTCGTTTAACAGAGACGACTCGCCTGTTTTATTTTGCGCGTTGCAAAATTGAGCAGTGTGCAATTATGATACGCCCCGCGTGGGGGTATAGGTGCCGCGAAATGCGATATCAAATCGAAAAAACAAAATTTACGATAAAAAACACCACTTTTGATAGGCCGGAATAATCTACTCGAATTCCGCAGAATATAAGAGTGATCCCGCATCTTGTCCGCTGGCGGGGAAAAACTCCCAGAAAACCCTCCGATTCCGGAAATTCAACGAGTACATTCATAGTACACGCACGTTTATCCAGGTTGAGTTACGGCATTCTTGCAATGTCTAGTCAGGATAGTAGCTCACAATGGACAGACCTAACTCGTTACGCACGAGGGCTTTTCGCCGTCCATTTTTAGTCGCAGAGAGGTATCCCCATGTCGCGCTGGCAATTTCTTCCCGTTACGTTCGGCGTCGTGCTCGCAATGGCCGCGGGCTTGAGTGCCGCTGATAAAGCTGAAGATTACGGCATCCCACAGGTTGCCACGATCAACGAGAAGATTCGTCTCGGTTGGGAAGACTATGGAATCTCGCCATCTCCCGAAGAGATCGACACTGTTTGGGCACGTCGCCTGTTCCTTGATGTCCTGGGACGCGTTCCTTCGGTCGACGAATTGAATGAGTTTCAGCGTGATCGCGGCAAGGACAAGAAGAAGAATCTGGTCGACAAGCTCCTCTACGACGAGCAATACACCGAAGAATATGCCCGCAACTGGACCACCATTTGGACCAACATCCTGATTGGTCGTAACGGCGGTACTGACAACAACTCGCAGATCAGCCGCCCTGGGATGCAAAAGTACCTACGGGATAGCTTCGCTCGAAACAAGCCATACGACCAAATAGTCAAAGAACTGGTGACCGCTACCGGTGCCAACACGCCTGGCATGCCCAACTTCAACGGTGCCGTCAACTTCTACATGGACAAGTTGGAAGAAGATGGCGTTCAGGCGACCGCCAAGACGGCCCAGATTTTCCTCGGTATGCAGGTTCAGTGTACCCAGTGCCACAACCATCCATTCAACGAATGGAAGCAGGAAAAGTTCTGGAACATGAACGCGTTCTTCCGTCAAACGCGTGCTCAACGTGGTCAGATGCCTGCTGGTGGCGACGATAACATGCGAGCGATGACGCTCAACAACGTCGACTTCATGGGAGAAGGCCGCAACATCAACAATGCCGAAATTTACTACGAACTGCGTAACGGCCTGCTGAAGGTCGCTTATCCAGAATTTCTGGATGGTCAGAAGATCCCCACCAGTGGTCGTGTTTCGGAAGTCAACCGTCGCGATGAACTGGCGAAGTTCATCATCGACTCCGAGAACCTGCCCGAAGCGATCGCCAACCGTTACTGGGGTCACTTCCTCGGTTACGGCTTCACGAAGCCTGTCGACGACATGGGCCCCCACAATCGCCCCACCCATCCGGAACTGGTCACCTACCTGGGTGAGCAAGTTCGTGGTAACAGTTTCAACCTGAAGGACTTGATCCGCTGGATCACCCTGAGCGAAGCGTATGGTCTTTCCAGCAAGATCACCAAGGGGAATGCCCTGGACGATCCGACCGTCGGCGAACCGCCGAAGTTCAGCCACTTCTACCTGCGTCAGATGCAGGCCGAACAGCTGTACGAATCGCTGCTGGTCGCCACCGAGGCTCACAAGACTCGCGGCAATTACGAAGCTCAGGAAAAGAAGAAGAGCGAATGGATGCAGCAGTTTGTCACCGCCTTCGGAACCGATGAAGGGGACGAAGCGACGACGTTCAACGGCACTATTCCTCAGGCCCTGATGATGTTCAATGGCGACCTGGTCATGGACGCCGTCAGCACGAAGCAAGGCAGCTTCATCCACCGCATGGCCGCGGAAGGTCGCGATGGTAAGGAAGCAATCAATCACTTGTACATGGCAACGGTGGCTCGCCGCCCAACGCGAAACGAGCTGCAGGCCGCTAACTACCTCATTGGTGTTCACAAGGGAGACATGGCCAAGGCCATGCAAGACGTCTTCTGGGCTCTCTTGAACAGCAACGAGTTTATTTTGAATCACTAATCTGTCGACGTACTCCAACCCAGTAACAATACCGCTGGCCCGAGTCGTCGGGCGCATCAAACAAGGAACTTTATTATGAGTTTTGCTCCACAGGGGATGACCCGACGTCACTTCATGTCGCACATGGCTGGCGCATCGGCCATGATCGCTCCCTCGTTGATGATGGGAAGCGCTATCCAGGCCAATGCTCAAGACCTGAAGAAGCGTGGCAAGAGCTGCATCATGCTTTGGATGGGCGGCGGTCCTAGCACGATGGACATCTGGGATCTTAAGCCAGGTACCAACACCGGTGGTCCTTTCCGTCCGATCAGCACCAAGGGTGACCTGCAAATCAGCGAGCACATGCCGCTGACTGCCAAGGTGATGGACAACCTCTCGGTCGTTCGCTCGATGAGCACCCGCGAAGCGGATCACGGTCGCGGCCGTTACTACATGCACACCGGTTACGTGCCCAATCCGAACATCGAACACCCCAGCTACGGTTCGGTGATCGCTCACGAACTGGCCAGCGACCACAATGAATTGGAAATCCCACCGTTCGTTTCGGTTGGTGGTGGTAGCGTCGGCCCAGGCTTCTTGGGGATGTCGTGGGCACCGTTCACCGTCAGCAGCAATGGCCAGGTTCGTAACCTGGGCATGAAGGGCTGGGGAGATGAAACCCTGCAAAGCCGCCTGGAAATGCTGCGTTTGATCGAAGGTGGCTTCGTCAACCAGAACCGCGGTCCGGCTGCCCTGGATCACGCCAAGATTCTGGACAAGACGGTCAAGCTGATGACCAGCGATCAGATGAAGGCCTTCAAGGTTATGGAAGAACCAGAAGAAATGAAGGAACTGTACGGTAACGATGGCTTCGGCCGTGGTTGCTTGCTGGCTCGCCGTCTGGTGGAAGCTGGCGTTCCATTCATCGAAGTCGATCTGGGCGGTTGGGACAACCACCAGAACATCTTCAACACGTTGTCCGACAACAAGCTGCCGGTCCTCGACCGTGCGATGAGTGCGTTGGTAACCGACCTGAAGCAACGCGGTCTGCTGGAAAGCACCACGATCGTGTGGATGGGTGAGTTCAGCCGTACGCCACGCATCAACGGCAACACCGGTCGCGATCACTGGGCTCGCAGCTGGAGCACCGTGGTCGGTGGTGGTGGCATCAACGGCGGTATCGCGGTTGGTGAAACCAGCTCGGATGGTACTCGCGTGGAAACCGAACCATACAGCTCGGAAGACCTGATGGCCACCGTTTGCCGTGCGATGGGTATCTCGCTTGATACCACGTTCACCAGCAAGAGCGGTCGTCCGATGAAGATCGCCAATGGCGGTAAGGTGATTAAGGAATTGATCGCCTAAAAAAAGGCGAAATATTTTTCGCAGAGCGGGAACAATTTCGATGCCTCACTGCGAACTCCTTATTAGCCAAGCAAAATGAACCTTTCAGAGCCCACTTTCTGGAAGGAATCGCCTGACGAAAACTAACCCGTCAGGCACATAATCCAACGAAGCGCGACGGTCGAAAGCCCCTGATTACCTCGTGGTAGTAAAGACTTTCGACCGTGTTTCGTTTCTTGAGGCGCAATCAGCGCTGCACGGATCAATCGATTTTCTGAGATGATTCGCATGCTATTAATTACGCTGCAAGCGATCAAGAAATCTCGATAAGTTTCGTCAGCAAATCTGAAGAAGTGTTGCTAGCTTAGAGAGGACCTTGTTTCTCTTCCAAGGCCGTTCGCAGGCGTCCTGTCTTACGGTCGTGACAGGTTTGAAGCCAATGCTTCAGGCGAAGAATCTGGGCTCGAGGGGCCAGCATGGGGTAGTGGGTCATGCGGCCAACGGTCGCGATTCGCGTCATCCAGCGCCGCTTCGCCTCGAAGGAACCGGGGCCCATGTCGAGCGACTTGTCACCACGCTCAAAACTATCGCGGATCAGGATGGCCGTCAGGGCCGTACCGAGCCCATGTTCGCGAGCTTCGGGCGCATCGCCGCGACGCAGACCGAAGATGTGGCCATCGGAGCAGTAGTTATAGCAGAAGCCGATTGGCTTGCAGTCGAGGTAAAGCATCGCCAGGTCGAGCATGCCCAGTTCGGTCGCGGCGACATGACAGTCTTTGATGTACCGTCGAATCGGTCGATGGGAAATAGTTGTCCCGGTGGTCGAGTGTCCCTGCCAACTCTTTTCGGCGATCGATGTGGCCTGATTGTAAAGGTCCCAGCGAGGGTTGCAGTCCCCCGCCGCTTTTCCCAAAGGACGGTATCGTTCGAGGTGAATGCGGCCGGGCTGATCGAACTTCTTGAGTTTGCGACGAATATCACTGCGCAGTTTGGGGCTACGCGATCGCAGGTAATCATCCCAAGACCCTTCAAAGTCAATAAAGACCGTTTCCTTCCAGACGCCTGGGTTGGGTGTGTAGCCGGCCTCGGTCATTGCATCGCTGGTCAGATTGACCTCCAGGTCTTCCTCGGCAAGCCAACGCAGGTCGATCATGTCCCAGTTGCGGGGCGTCATCTGGACATGCTGTAGGGCACGTCGGAGCGTCTCGTGAGGGTTCTCGGCGAGGACGCTGAAGTGGGTACCCCAATCGGCAAGTGGGTAGGTCAGCACACGCAATTTGCCCAGGCGCGTCGGTTCTTTGACCACGACAAACGGTACCACGCCGACCAGGCGCTCTCCGTCGAGAACCAGCAGCACGCGCAGCAGTTTGCCTTCGCCAAAGTGTTTCCAATAGATCTGCAGCCACTCGAGCGTTTGAAAGAACGTCGCGCCCGGTGTCGATTCCCACAGTCGATGCCAATTGCATCGCACGTAGGATAGATCCTGGGTTTCGTTGATTTCCAAAACGCGGAGCATTCCGGCGTGGTCCTAACCTGAGGGTAAATAGCGGTAAACGCTCCGCATGCGAAACGTAGCTTGGCTCACTTGAAACTTAAGCCGAGAAACCAATCGGGGCCGCTAGATGGTTACGGTAATCCCCACGCCAGAGAGAGGGGGTTGGCGTCAGAATCATTACAGCCGGTATAAAAGCCAAAGGCCTGTCGAACGCATGTTTCGACAGGCCTTTGCCTGGGAATTATTCGCTGCGTGACTTGCGGTTAAAGCTCGGACGAATCGCCAGAGAAGCCTGGGTTCACGGGAAACAAAGGTGCTCGTTTCACGGGCTTCTCTTCAATCGGGCCAGCTTCCGGCGAAGCCGTTTCCGAAAGGTCGATCTCGCTGGTGGAAGGCGCCGCATCGGATGCTGGATCCGTCACAGGAGTTGGCATCACCGGCCCTGCGTCGGCCGGCGCTTCGGCCGAATTCAGGTCCGGCTTACGAACTTCCTGCGGGGTATCGGTTTCCTGAGCGACCTTGGTCTTGGCCGAGTTTCCTTCCTTCGTGGCCGACATCGAGATCGGCTTGGCAAGCTCGCTCTTGGCGAGTTCCACGGCACCGGCCCCGTCAGGCGACTCTTGATACAACGAAACGATTCGGCGGAAGATCTCGCGACCTCTCTTCACGTCGCCTGAAACGGTCATCTCTTCGGCCTGAAGGACGAAGTCATTGAGTGACGAGTTCTGAACCTTGCCGGTGACTCGCAAGTGCTGCAGTCGATTGATCTCTCGCTTGGCGATCAAATGATAAGGGCGGTTGTCGACCGTCTCCGGCAGTTCTTCCAGAATCATGTCATACTGATGCCAGGCTCCCAGGTGATTGCCATTTTCTTCCAAGCCCCGAGCATTCGCCAGGCGGCGTTCGGCATCGCTGCGGAACTCGCGACCCATGCGCAGACTGATCGCCAGGCGAGCTTCGGCGCGTTCCATTTGAATCATGTCGAGCCAGTTTTGCGCCTCGTCGGCGTACTCGCTATCAGGGTAACGCTCTAGCAGGGGCTGAATGTAATTAGTCTCGGCCTCACGCCACTTGGTCGTGTCGTCGGTGAGCATCAACGGTTCGGCTCGTGCGTAAAGCTGGGCATCGTTAAGTGGTCGAAGCAACCAAACCAGTGCTCCGATCACCACGATCAATGCTAGTCCCAGGAAGATTCGGCTGTTGAAGAACGACCCCCGTTCGTGACTCACGGGCTTGTGGAGCAGCTTCTCGGCTTCGCTGCGGTCGATACCGATGTCGATGATGCTCTCGCGGCCGTTGTTGCCGACCAAGGCATGCTCGATCGCACTCATGCCGCGAGCCACCGCGTCTTGGGATTCGCGCAGGCCAGCCGCGACCGAATCGATGTCGGGCGGACGGCGATCGGGCATGATTTCGATCATCCGCATGATGACCCGATCGAGCCACACGGGGCAATCGAGTTCCAACGACGCCGGCCGTTCAGGCAGTTTCCATCGCTCGTCGCCGGAGGCCAACGGATTGAAGGGCAGCTTGCCGGTGATCATCTCATAGAAGACGCATCCCAGCGAGAAGATGTCGGTGGCATCATCGACGTACTGGGGATCTTCAAACTGCTCAGGCGAAAGGTACTGTTGGCGATCTTTCGGGAATAGCAGCAGCGACGATCGCCGCCAGCGTGGGTCGGCCCAGAAGCTGGTCAGCTGAACGGTCAGCGGCTTGCGTGGATCGGTCAATCCGGCACCGGAAAGCAAAATATGAGCCGGTCGAACATCCAAGTGGTGAATGTTCATGTGATGCGATGCTGCCAGGGCGGCACATACCTGCAGTCCAATCTCGACCACGGTTTCCCACGGAAGGGGACCGTGCTGTTCGAGATACTGCTGAAGGCTGATCCCATCGACGAAGTCGAGAGCGAAGAACGGAATCCCCTGATCGATCCCCGCCCCGTGATAACGCACGATGTTGGGATGATTCAACTTCATCAACTGACGACTACGCTTCTCGAGCCGTTGTCGTGCCCGAGGATTTTCAGCGTATCGTTCAGGCAGAATGCAAACGACCGCTTGACGTTTTTGTTTGAGATGAAAGCCATGAAATACATGACTGTCAGGGTCGTTGCCGAGGCGGTTCTCCAGGGCAAACGGACCTAACTTGGATAGCTCTATCATCGATCGTTCCCTCAAATCGGTTGGGCATGCGA
Organism: Bremerella volcania; assembly: GCF_007748115.1. Classification (NCBI taxonomy): domain Bacteria; kingdom Pseudomonadati; phylum Planctomycetota; class Planctomycetia; order Pirellulales; family Pirellulaceae; genus Bremerella; species Bremerella volcania. Next base: position 6,262,402 of record NZ_CP036289.1, on the reverse strand, counting down.
GGGGGGTCGCAATCTACTTTGACGCGCGCGCTCAGCGTGTAGTTCGCCTCTTCTGCCAAAAGGTTAAACACTGCAAACCCCAAGCCAGATTCGAAGAAAATGCCCCGATGACCGCGCTGTTCGATATAAGCTGTTATGGTCACTATACTTCTTACCGCAAAAATTCTCGTATCGAACTTGACTAATATTTCTTACGTGCTGTCGATCTGAGACGTCTTGTCTCAAAATGAGGCAAATTTCGCCTCACCTGGTTTCTGTTGAGGCATTTGAGCAAAAGCCGTAGAATCGCCCCGCTTGGGTTGTCTCCGTAGACCCAGGCCACGTTACCAATGACCAAGTCAAGGAAGACACGTGTCATGAGTTCTCTCATTCGCAGGGACGAGATCGCCGCACCTCGATCTCGCTGGATCGAGCAAGGGCAAGCCGCCATTCGGCACGAAGCCGACGTGATGCTGCGCGTGGCCCAGTCGCTGGACGATCGTTTTGCCAGCGCTGTTGAAATGATTTTGAACTGCCGCGGCGATGTGATCGTTAGTGGGATCGGCAAAGCAGGTCACGTCGGGACGAAGCTGGCGGCGACGTTTGCTTCGACCGGTACACGCAGTCATTTCCTGCATCCGGCGGAAGCGATCCATGGCGATCTTGGCCGCGTTGGTGAACAAGACGTCGTGCTGATGCTTTCGCAAAGTGGTGAAACGGAAGAAGTCGTGCGGTTGCTGCCGATCTTACAAGGTCTCGGTGCGACGCTCATCGCGATGACCTCTTCAGCGGAAAATACACTCGGCAAAGCGGCATCGGTGGTGCTGGAACTCGGTGGCATTATCGAAGCCTGCCCGCTTAATCTCGCCCCAACAGCCAGCACGGCGGCGATGCTGGCGCTGGGAGACGCGCTGGCAATCACGGTGAGCGAGCATCGCGGCTTTCGCCCGGAAGACTTTGCCCGTTATCACCCCGGCGGAAGTCTCGGTCGCAAGTTGGCGTTGGTGGAAGAAAAGATGCGTCCACTTGCGCAGTGCCGTGTGGCATCCGACCAGCTATCGATTCGCGAAGTCTTTCAGAAGGTTCGCGTGCACGGTCGTCGTACCGGGGCGGTCATGTTGATCGATGCCGATGGACGATTGTCCGGCATCTTTACCGATAGCGACCTGGCCCGTTTGTTCGAGCGGGATGACATGGTCGACATCAACGCGTCGATTTCCACGGTCATGACGACGCGTCCCAAGACAACGACCGCTGGCACCCGCTTTCAGGCAGCTCTGCATCGCCTGGCGAACGAAAAGATCAGCGAATTGCCGGTGATCGATGCCCAGGGGCGTCCACTTGGTATGTTGGATGTGACGGATATGGTGGGTCAGGTTCCCTGCGATGCCGCCGAGGAACCAGCCGTGCGGCCCACTTTGAAGATCCGTTATCCGAACCAAGACGAGCGAGGGGCGTAGATGAATCTGGAACAGCGATGCCAGGCAGTTGAACTGTTGTTGACCGATGTCGACGGCGTGCTGACCGACGGCGGCGTGATATTGAACAACGAAGGAGTCGAGTCGAAGCAGTTCCATATTCGGGACGGACTTGGCTTTAAACTATGGCGTCAGGCCGGCTTCAAATGCGGCTTGATCACGGGACGCAATTCCCAGGTCGTGCGTCTGCGTGCTCAAGAATTGAGCATGGACATCGTCCGGCAAGGAATCACCGACAAAGCGACGGTGGCTCAAGAGGTGCTCAAGAAGTTTGACCTCAAGCCCGAACAACTGGCCTTCGTCGGAGACGATTTGATCGATCTCGGAGTGATTCGTCTGGCAGGTCTGGGGATTGCGGTTGCTGACGCGGTGGAAGAGGTAAAGGAAGCCGCCGACTACGTGACCAAGACGCCTGGCGGCAAAGGAGCGATTCGCGAGGTGATCGAGGTCATCCTCAAAGCGAAGAAAGTCTGGAACGACATCATCCACACTTATTAAGCATGGAAGCGAGATTTGACGGCAGCCATTCAACAAGACACGTGGCACCCCCCAACGCTCATCGGGCAGGCCGTGCACGTCGTGGTCGTATTTGGCGTGATGGTGGCGATCGCCGTCACTTATCAGATGACGTTTGTTCCCTGGATCGAGCCGACGATCAAAGAAAACGACACCACGGCCGTCCCTACCGTCGACTTTCTGGGGCAGCAGAAACAAAAACTGGCACTCTACTTCTCGCCGCGCAGTTGGCAGCTTGGTTCGACGAAAGTTCTCGAGAGCAACAACATCATGCTCTTGATGAAAGACTTTCACGAAGTGGGAGAGAATCGCCTGGAGTTGGAACCGCTGACGATCATCGCCTTCGAGAACGATGCCGAGCAGGACAAGTGGGATAAACCGGTTGTCATCTTGAATGCGGAAAAGGCTATTCTGCAGTTCTCGGAACTGAACCTGGCATTTGGGAAGATCGGTGACCTGGTGGGTGGGCAGTTGCTGGGCAACGTGCAGATCACACGCAAGAGTGCCGATGGACATCACGAACCGCTAAACGTGCTGACCTCCGACGTGATGCTGGCTTCCAATCGGATTGAAACCAAAAGAGACGTCCAGTTCCAAATGGGTAAGCACCAGGGAAGCGGACGCCACCTGATCGCGCAGTTTGAGGAAGGCCCCAATCGTGGTCAACAGAAGGGGCCGAACATCTCAGGCCTTTCCATTCTGGAACTGGTTCATGTCGACCGGATCGTCCTTTCGACTGAAGGTCGCGGGCTGCTAGGCAATGCGGCCGAGATCCCCGGCATGCGCGAGCAATCGAGCCAGATGTATGCTTCGGCACCGGTTGAGATCCGCTGCCTGGGGCCGTTCGTCTTCGATGGTTCGCACCGGGTGGCGACCTTTCGCGATCAAGTCCAAGTACGTCGCTTGGTTGCTTCCGGCGTGACCGATCAACTGGAAGCCGACCTCTTGGAGGTTCACTTCCAGAAAGAAGCCCCTGCCGCACCGCTTGAGCAAACCGCGGCAGCCTACCAAGAGGGGGACCCGGAATCGCAAACCGCCAAGCTGAAGATGCAGCGCCTGGTGGCGGTCGGAAATCCGTTTCGTTTGTCGGCCACCAGCGTTTCGGCGAATGCCGAAGGGGGGCAGTTGATTTATGACCTGGTCAAGAAACGGATCGAAGTCAAAGGAAGTCCCAACGCGATCCTCACCAAGGATAAGTATCGCTGCGAGTCGCCTCACCTGATGTATGAACTGGGGGACAACCCAAGCCACTTGGGACGCGTCTGGTCGGCTGGTCCCGGGGTCTTCACCGGCAACTTGAACGACAAAGATCCGAACGAAACGAGTCGGCTTTCGTGGCAGGACCAGTTTCGGATAGAACCACAAAACGGAGAGTATGCCGTTGCGGTGGAAGGCAACGCGACGGTTTCGGTCGACAAGAAGGGACAAATCTCTGGCGACAAGCTGTTCGTCTTCCTGCAAGACGTGACCCCGCCAGGGGAAAAGAAACAGAAGCTCATCCCCAGTCGGCTGCACGGCACGGGACGCATCTCGATCGATACGCCCCAACTGGTCGGGCGCACGAATGAGATCAAGACATGGTTTCAATTCGACGGGCCCCAAGTTGCCCAGGGGAACGAGCCTGGCAAGCTGCCAATCGGGCCGGCACCGGGCGCGCCCGGCACACCCATGAGCGGCACACCTCAACAGCAGCCGGGACAAACGCAAACTGCCGCAGAGAAGCCAACCCGGTTCCGTCTCTCCGGCGAAACGATTCAATTGGTCGTTCGCTTTGATGGGCAGAAGTCGTACCTCGATTCGGCTCAGATCTCGGGACAAGTGCAAATGGCTGAGATGCCGGAAGGGGAAGGTCTGGTCGATCCCTTCATGGTCCGGGGCAACGTCGTGCAGCTGTTGAACGCGACCGAAAACAACGCGGAAATTCACGTTACCGGCGAACCGGCCGTTGTTTCGGGACGTGGTCTGATCATGCGAAGTGGTCGCCTACGCGTGAACCAGCTGCAAGGACGCATCTGGACCGATGGCCCCGGCACGCTCGAGTTTCCTTTGGAACGCGACTTCCAGGGACGCAAGCTGGCGGTGCCGGAGTACTTCAACGTGCAGTGGCAAGGAGGGCTCGAAGCCCAACACGATCAGATCACGTTCGATCGGGCCGTCAAAATCCAGGGACGTCAAAGCCATCTGAACACGGCTCGCCTGACGATCACCTTGAACCGTCCGATCAGCTTTACCGATACCAGCGCCAACAAGGCCTTGAGCGCCAAACGCGTGGAATGTTCCGGGGGCGTGCAGTTGTACAATCGCAACGTCGAACTGGGCGTTCTCAAGTCGGTGGATCAATTCGAAGGGAAGACTTTGTCCATCAATCAAGAGACCGGCGACATTCAGGCGCAAGGTCCCGGGACGGCCAAGACGGTCATGTTGGGCAGTCCCAACGCTCAGATTCCTGGGCAACCAGCACCGATGAAGCCTGTCGATGAGAAGCAGCTCACGTTTCTGCGTGTCGACTTCGTCAGTCATATCAGCGGCAATGTGCATCGCAAAGAGGTCACGTTCCACAAGGTCGACCGTGCCTACTATGGCCCTGTGAAGTCGTGGGACGACGAGATTGATCTGCAGAACCCAGTCGCGATGAATGCTACCGACGTCACGCTTCGCTGCGACCAATTGACCGTGGTTCAGCATGATAAGCAATCAGGCCTCAGCGGCGGCGAGATCCTGGCGATGGGCAATAGCGAAGTTCAAGGAAAGATGTTCAGTGCCTGGGCCGACCGCATCAGCTATTCGACCGATAAACACCTGTTGACGATGACTGGCAACGGACGCAACGCGGCGCAATTGATTCACCAGCAGCGGATCGGCGGTTCGCGGCAGACGTTGACAGCCGGAAAGATTCAGTACTGGCCTGAAACCAGAAAGTTCCAGGTCGACGACGGCAAGTCGATCGACGTCTCGGGCGAGCGGCCCAGTGGCGTCAACATTCCGAAAATCCCCGGCCTGCGTTAACGCGTCGGGTTCTCGTACCAGATAACACCCAGGTTGTCGCGTTCCTCACAGGTCAGCACATCCAGGTCGCCATCTCCATCGAGATCGATCAGCTGAAGAAGATCAAACTTGATGCCTTCCTCGGTTCCACTAATCGTGTGGGCGATCCACTCCCCTTCTCTCTTCTGCATCCACATCACGCCGTGCTTTTTGCCGGAATTGCCACAGCTGATGACCAGATTATTTTGCCCATCGAGATTGACGTCGGCGACGCGAACGGACTTGCCGGTGCCGGTGTTTGCCGGCATGAGGATTTCGATTTGCTCGAAGACCGGATCGCTGCCGGTGCGGCGCAGCCATAGGATCGTATCGCCATAGGTCGTGCACACCACGTCACGATGCCCATCCTGATCGAGGTCGGCTGCGTCGAGGAACATCACTTCGTGGCCGGCTCCACCGATCAGATTCGGCGTCTGCGATCGTTTTTCGCGGGACAGGTCGATCCAGTAAACGCCCCGCTGCTTTCCTTTGCGGTCGCTAAAGAGGAGATCGGCCTGGCCGTCCTGGTTGATGTCTTCCGACACGAGGGACATGATCCAGCCGGCATCGGTCAGCTTGTGCCAACTCCATGTGGCCGCAACATCCTGGCGAAAGATGCCCACCGCGCCATTGGGTGCTTTCGAACCAGCGATCAATTCCGGGTCCCTTCCCTTTTCAATCTGCCAGGGGAGCGCGAACATCCAGCGCGATTGATTCTCGGAAGCTGCGATCGGTTGCGTTTTCCAGGCATTTGGCCGTAGATAGTCTTCTGGGTTCGTGGGAGCCAGGTGCACGAAGACCGTTTGCTGCTTTCCCTCGCACGACGAGACCACATCGAAAGTTCCGTCGCCGTTGACGTCCATGAAGACGGCATCTTCGGGGCTCTTTACCTTGCCGACCGTCACGGCTGGCCAGGGCTTTTTGACGTTTGCATGACCTGGATGCAGATATGCCCGGATGACGCTCCCCTCTTCCCATCCGGTGCATAAATCGGGCAGGCCATCGCCGTTGACGTCTTGCGGCCGCACGCCATCAGCGCCCCGTGATGTGTTATCGATCGTATGTCGCTTCCACGGCTCGTCTGCGCTTAACGTGCCCAAGAGTGACAACACGATAGCAATTATAGCGGTGCGCGGAACAGGCATGATGAAACCTGGAGGTGGAAGGTGAGATGAATCGCGGCAAGATCTGCACAGTACTTCACCTCAGGCCCTGCGTCCAGGATTTACCGAGGGCGCATAAAAAACCCTGCCGGGATTGCAGCAGGGTAGGCTTAAGCCGAACGAAGCGGGGCGGTTGTTAGACGAGCCCCTGACGTACGGCCCAGACTGCGGCCTGGGTACGGTCGGTGACGTCAACCTTGCGCAGAATGTTCTGCACGTGTTCCTTGACCGTTTCGATGCTAATGCTTAGCGAGCGACCAATTTCACGATTGCTGAGACCCAGAGCCAGGTGCCGAAGCACTTGCATTTCGCGATTGGTTAAAGGGAACTCGCTGTTCTTGGCATCATGACGCTTGGCCATGGTGCCTTTGACGCGCGACATGACGCTTCCCTCAGGCTGCTTGCCACCGCTAGCAGCGTTGTGGATCGCATTAATGATCATTTCGCGAGGCGAACCCTTCAGGACGTAATCGACTGCGCCCAAAGCAACGCCACGTGCGACGTAAGTTGGGTTGTCGTAAGTGCTGAGCATAACGACCGGCGTGCCGGGTGCGTCGGACTGTAGCTTTTCCAGAGCAGCTAAGCCGTCCATTTCCGGCATGCGGATATCCATGAGAACAACATCAGGCTTATGCTGGAGTGCCTTCTCTACGGCATCATTTCCATCAACAGCTTCCCCGACGACTTCAATATCGGTACCTCGGAAGAGACACGCTAAGCCGCTGCGAACGACTTCATGATCGTCGACAACCAACACATTAATGGACATAAGAACCTTTCACACTGAAACGAGGGTGGTTGATGTGAGCGGCTTCTCGGAGCAGTATTCCCCACCCGGTGCGAGTCAGACGCTTTTTTTGAAAACGCCAAAAATCTCGCTAACTGCATATCCGCGATAACCTTGCGTTTATCGACGCTGCCTTGTCCCCATATTAACCCCCAGTGAAGGCATTACCAGTGTGGTTGCCCGTGATGTGCCCCTTTTTGCGATGTTCCGCACCCGCTAGACGTAGTAAATCTAGGGCTTTTCAGAACTTTTAAGGGGGGAATTGCCGCCTATCCGAAGGGTGTGTTTTTCCACGGCGGGATATCAGGTCACGTCGGGGGGTGTCTACAAATTGCCACATTGTTTTGACCAGGGTGAATGCGTGACCTAGATAAATAGATAGATGTGGAGAATTTGCGACACGTGTTGTCTCGCAGAAGCTCTCCCCCCAATTGAGAGATAGAATCAGAACGTTTTCCCTGGATATTCCCATCATGAATCAAGCTCAACTGCTGCTGATTGACGACGACCGCCATGTCTTGGAATCGATGGGAAGTTGGCTGCGCGAAATCGGTTATGCAGTCGATCAGGCCTCCAACCTGAATCAAGCGATCGCCCTGATCGATGATCGCCCGTACGACCTGATCCTGGCCGATGTCCGTTTGGGAGACGAAGATGGCTTTGATGTGTTGCGACATTGCCACACCCATCACCCGGGTACCACAGTGATCATGATTACCGGTTACGGAACCGTGGAAACCGGGATCGAGGCCCTCAGGGCTGGTGCTTTCGACCTGCTGACGAAACCGTTGATCGACGAAGAACTGGAAATGGCCATCCAGCGGGCACTCTCGCAACAAAAGGTAATGCAGGAGAATCAGCAATTAAAGCAGCAGCTCGATTTGCGATTCGGACTGGAAAATATTATTGGCCATGATCACCGAATGTTACGCATTTTCGACATGGTCGACAGCGTCGCCGACACGCGCGCCACCGTTTTGATCACCGGTGAAAGCGGAACCGGTAAATCGCTGCTGGCTCGGGCCATCCATCGCCGCAGCAATCGCCGCGACCAACCGTTCATCGAAGTGGCCTGTGGTGCGTTGCCGGAAAACCTGCTCGAGAGCGAACTGTTCGGTCACGTGGCCGGTTCGTTCACCGGTGCTACTGGAAATAAGGTCGGTAAGTTCAAAGCGGCCGACAAGGGAACGATCTTCCTCGACGAAATCGGTACCGCACCGCTCAGCATGCAGGTCAAACTGCTTCGCGTGCTGCAGGAACTGCAGTTTGAGCCAGTGGGCGGAACGGAAACTGAAACGATCGATACGCGTGTCGTTTTGGCAACCAACGAAAACCTGGCCAACCTGGTCGATCGTGGTGAATTCCGTCAGGACCTGTTCTACCGGGTGAACGTCATCAACCTGGAACTACCTCCGCTACGGGAACGCATCTCGGATATTCCGCGTCTGGCCGATCACTTCCTGGCGGAAGTTTGCCAAGACACCGGCCGCCGCGTGCATGGTTTCTCAAGCGAAGCAGTTGCCGCCTTGCAGCGTTACAAATGGCCGGGCAACGTTCGAGAACTGCAAAACGTGGTCGAACGAGCCGTGCTACTTAGCAAGCACGACGAGATCACGCCAGACGACATGCCATCGTCGATCGCCTCAGGCGCCCCGGTCTCGGTCAACCGAAGCACTGGGACCTCATTGAAGGAAGCCCTGGAAGGCCCCGAGCGCCAGATTATCCGCGAGGTGCTGGAATCAAACGGCTGGAACCGCAATGAAACGGCCGATCAGTTGGGCATCAACCGCACGACGCTGTATAAGAAGATGAAAAAGCTTGGCCTGGAAGAAATGGCTGGGCAGCGGTCGGGGATGTAATGCCGATTTCGGTAAAGATGTTTTCTTATCGATAAAAACTTTTGGTTGCCCGATTCGCTCGGAAGCGGGCACCGATTATCAGTTCTCGTGCAGTCGGGTACCCATCGCTGGCACAAGCGCACATTTCCCCATTAGTTGGCCTAATCCCACACTCTTAATCTGGGCCTTTTCAGGGGTTCCTGCGACGTTTTAGTGCTTCCCCTCTGGTTGACCCTCTTTTTCCCGCAGTCGTATAATCCGGCTTTTCCTGCTCGACCGTTGCGAATTCCATCTGGAAGAAGTCGATGAAGATTCATGAGTTCCAGGCGAAGGAAATTCTTCGCCAAGCCGGGGTTGCTGTACCCCGCAGCATTGTTGCCAAGACCGCTGAACAGGCGAGTGCCGCTTTCACCGAACTGGGTGGTAAGATCGCCGTGGTGAAGGCCCAGATCCACGCCGGTGGTCGCGGTAAAGGAACCGTGAAGGACAACGCCGACCAGCGCGGTGTGCAATTGGTGAAGTCGGCCGAAGAAGCCGCCACCGTCGCCAAGAACCTGCTGGGTAAGGAACTGGTCACGATTCAGACCGGTCCAGAAGGCAAGCAGGTCAACCAGGTGTTGGTCGAAGAAGGTTGCGACATCGCTCGCGAACTGTATCTGGGCATCGTGCTCGACCGAGCCGCCAAGCTGCCGGTTCTGATGATGTCGAGCGAAGGTGGTACCGAGATCGAAGAAGTCGCCGCCGAGACGCCTGAGAAGATCTTTAAAGAACATTTCAATCCGGCCCTGGGACCGCAAAGCTACCAGATACGCAAGCTGTGCAAAAAGCTGGGCATCGAAGGTCCGGCTGCCCGCGCCGCTGAGAAGTTCATCAAGGGGCTCTGCAAGGTTTACGTCGACACCGACTGTGCCCTGGCTGAAATCAACCCGCTGGTCATCACCGGCGACGGCGGCATGATCGCCCTGGATTGCAAGATGACCTTCGACGAGAACGCCATGTTCCGTCACAAGGATCTGGCCGAACTGCGTGACCTTTCCGAAGAGGAGCCTGCCGAAGTGCGTGCCGGCAACACGGGCCTCAGCTACGTGAAGCTCGACGGCAACATCGGCTGCCTGGTCAACGGCGCCGGTCTAGCGATGAGCACGATGGACATCATCAAGCTGCACGGCGGCGAGCCAGCCAACTTCCTGGACGTCGGTGGCGGTGCCAACGTCGATCAGGTGACCGAGGCGTTCAGCATTCTGCTGGACGACAAGAACGTGAAGGCCGTGCTGGTGAATATCTTCGGCGGCATCATGCGTTGCACGACGATCGCCGGTGCACTTTTGGAAGCTTACAAGAAGCTCGACTTCAACGTCCCGCTCGTGGTTCGCTTGGAAGGAACCGAAGTCGAAGAAGGCCGCAAGATGCTGGCTGACTCAGGTATCGACATCATCATCGCCGACGGTCTGACCGATGCTGCGAAGAAGGTAGTAGCCACAGTCGCTTAGCGGCAAGTGTGAAGTGTTCAGTTTTCAGTCGCAAGAAAACTGACGCTGCGTCCCGGAATCTTGCTGAAAACTGAACACCGAAAACTGAAAACTAATTATGAGTATCCTCGTCAACAAAGACACCAAAGTCATTTGTCAGGGCATCACCGGTAAGGTCGGCGAGTTCCATACCAAGGGCTGCAAGGAATACGGCACCAAGATGGTCGGCGGCGTCACGCCGGGCAAAGGGGGCCAAACGGTGGAAGGCCTGCCGGTCTGGGACACCGTGGAAGAAGCGGTCAACGAAACGGGCGCCAACGCCACGATGATCTTCGTGCCGCCTCCGTTCACGGCCGATGCCATTCTGGAAGCGGTCGACGCCGGTATCGAAGTGATCTGTGCGATCACCGAAGGGGTACCGGTCCTCGACATGGTTCCCGTTTACGAAACCGTCAAGAAGAGCAAGTCGGTCCTTATCGGTCCGAACTGCCCTGGCGTGATTACGCCGGAAGAATGCAAGATCGGCATCATGCCGGGTTATATTCACAAGAAGGGTCCTGTCGGCGTGATGAGCCGCAGTGGTACGCTGACCTACGAAGCCGTTTGGCAGCTGACCAACCTGGGTCTGGGCCAGTCGACCTGCGTCGGCCTGGGTGGTGACCCGATCGTAGGTACGTCGTTCATCGACCTGCTGGAAATGTACCAGAACGATGGCGATACCGAAGCGATCATGATGATGGGCGAAATTGGTGGTACGGCCGAAGAAGAAGCCGCCGCCTACATCAAGGAAAACGTGACCAAGCCGGTCGCCGCTTTCATCGCCGGTCGTACGGCCCCTCCTGGCAAGCGTATGGGTCACGCGGGTGCGATCATTAGCGGCGGCAAGGGAACGGCCGATGAAAAGTTCGCCGCCCTGCGAGCTGCCGGCGTCGAAATCGCCGAAAGCCCTGCCGACATGGGTACCGCGCTCAAGCGTGCGATTGAGAACCACAAGTAAGCTTGTGTCTTGCGTTCAACAAAGAAGCCCACTGGAAGCAGTGGGCTTTTTTTATGTGCGGTCACCGCGCAATCGAAAGTGCCGTTTGCGCAACAAGCAGTAGACATCCCCCATCCGCGTGTGACAGATTGTCGGGGATCATTTTCCCATCTACTGCGTAGAGATAATCAAGCGTTAAATCCAACTACGGGTTCAGTAGCGGATTGCGCGCCTTTATGTCCTGTTTAGTTGCGGTCCTGCCGCACATCGACGGTCGGACTGCTATAATACCCCGTCAGGCGGACCTTCCCACAGGCTTACAGAGAGAGACCATCGTGTCGGGAATGGAAAAAGGACTAGCAGTCTCCCCAGGCGTTTCGATTGGGGTGGCGTACTGCATTTTAGAGATCTTCGTGAATCCCGATCGCAAGCGATTGGAAAAGCACGAAGTGCAGAAGGAGCTTGCGCGGTATGAACAGGCTTGCGAACGTACGGCCGTCGATTTAGCGGCGCTGCAGTCCAAGGTCGAGAAGCAGATCGGCAAAAACGAAGGCGCGATTTTCGCCGTCCACCAAACCATTCTGCGCGATCCTGCATTCACCAATAAAGTTCGGCACTGGATTGTCGAAGAGCACCTGACCGCTTCGGCGGCGCTGCATCGATTGATGGAGCAGTACACGGAAGTCTTCTCGAAGACCGGCGACGAATACCTTCAAGAGCGTCTGAACGATATTCGCGACGTGGTCGTCCGCTTGAGTGCATACCTATCCGACGTCTTGAACGACGCCGAAGAGTCGGGGCTGAGTGGTCCCCTGATCGTCGTCGCCGACGAACTACTCCCTTCCCAGGCCGTCGCTTTGGGGGAAGCGGACGTGCGGGGCATCGTGACCCAAGCCGGTAGCCAGACGAGCCACGCGGCGCTGATTGCCCGTAGCCGCGGAATTCCGGCGGTAAGTGGTGTCTCGGGGATCCTGCGCAAAGTGAAGACAGGCGACACGGTCGTCGTTAATGGCAGCGAAGGGATCGTTTCGATCAATCCCGAGCCGGAAGAACTGGCCGCTTATCGCAAGCTGGAACGCGAGTTTTTCCATCTGAAAGATCAACTGGCCGCCAATCGGCATCACCCTGCCGTCACGCGCGATGGGATGCCGCTGAAGCTGCTCGCGAATATCAACAACGTCAAAGACGTCGAAGCGGCCGCGGCGATGGGAGCCGCCGGTGTGGGGTTGTACCGCACCGAGTACCTCTACCTGACGCACGAAAATGTGCCGGACGAAGACGAGCAGTACGAAGTTTACAAAGAGATTCTGCAGAAGTCGCCCCACAAGTACGTAACGATTCGTACGCTCGATATTGGCGGGGACAAAACGGTCGCCTACTTGGGGCACAACCATAACGAGGCGAACCCCTTCATGGGTTGGCGAAGCATTCGGCTCTCGTTCGAGCACCCCGAGTTTTTCCTCTCGCAGCTACGCGCGATCATGCGATGTGCGGCCGAACTGCCAGAGGGAAGCGACGGGGAAGTGAACATGCTCTTCCCCATGATTACCAATGTCGAGGAGATGCGTAAAGCGAATCACTTGGTTCGCAAGGCCGAGAAGTCGCTCGACGAACGAGGCGTACCACGCGGGAAGGTCAAAGTGGGCATGATGCTCGAAGTGCCTGCCGCCGCGGTCTGCATCCATCACCTGCTGGAACTGGTCGACTTCGTTTCGATTGGGTCGAATGACCTGGTGCAGTACTTGACCGCGGCCGACCGCGACAATCCGAAGGTGAGCGGCCTATGTCAGCCCCTTTCGCCGGCCGTGGTCATGACGCTCAAGAACGTGATCGAGGCCTGTAACCAGGTCAAAAAGCCAGTCACGCTTTGCGGTGAAATGGCCGGCCAACCACGTGCTTTTCTCCTGCTTCTGGGGATGGGGCTAAGAAGCTTCAGCATGAGCCCTGCGTTTATCCCCACCATCAAGGAGTTGGCAATTCTGACGACGATCGAGCACGCCGAGCGCGTTGTTCAAAAAGTGATCGACATGAAAACAACCAACCAGGTAAAACGCTTTTTGCGGATGGAATTAGAAGCAATTTCACCTGAATTGGCTCGTTTGGACACGGAATAAGCCGTCGGAGTGATTCTGGTATCGATTTTGCAATGTAGGGCGAATGGATAATTCAGTGAATTTGCACAGGGTTGACTGGCTTTGTGCGAATGTCAGGCTAGACTTTCGCGTCGCTGGACAAGATCGATAGATAGAAAGGTTTCACGATGACTCCAACAGCACGAAAAAACATTCTCTGCAGCATGGCCCTGGTCGCCGCAATTTGGTTTGGCTTCCAAGCCAATAACGTACACGGCATGACCCGCGCCGAATACCGATCCCACATCCGTTCGATGGATATCACCGAGCGTCCAAACCGCTTTGGTCACTTTTACGGCAACAACGTCCGCCGCGTCCATCACTGGCGCCACGGTCGTTAATCGAACCGTACGACCAAGCTGAAGCTACACAAATGGCTGCTTCCTGCTGGGAAGCAGCCATTTGTCTTTTCTTGACGCTAGAACTGCCGCGGATTGCCAACGCCGCGAATGCTGCCGGAGAAAGGCATTACAGCGCTTGGTATCGGTGCGACCGGATACGCTTCGAGGCCGGGTGCCTGCCAGCTTGGCCGCTCGGGGTGCAGTACCCGGTAAGGAATCTGCGGTTGCACCGGCACGGCTGCAAAATCGGGATGGCGGCCGAAGTACGGATCCAGGAGGTCATATCCGTAGAGGTCGTAATAGGTCTGGTCGAATGCGTCTTGCAGGTTTCGCCAGTCCTGCATGCGCGGGTTGCCTTGTTTCCAATCGGACGCATTGTCGATGGTGTACTCCACGACCTTGTAGCGCTGAATGACGGGGTCGAACGCGCGCTGCAGTGCGTAGTAGCTTCCCTGCCGCTGCGCCAGGCGCGTGAACTTCTGCGACTCGTCGGCCAGGTCTTGCAGGGCCGCGTTGAGCGTCTTCATCTGCGTATCGTACGACGCGAGCTTCTTGACTTTGTGCTCGAGCGCCAGCGCATCGGCCGCCATATTCCCGCGGCGAATGAAGATGCTTTGAGCAAAAAGGTCGGTCGCAATGACACACGTCAAACAACTGAATGTCAGAAGCGTGATACAAGTTCGCATAACGAAATCCTCGATGGGATCAGAGTGTTTCTCTTCCATGCATTGTAAGAACAGAACTTCCTGGCGGCCAAGAAAAAAGAAAGCGTGCGACAGGCTATCGCACGCTTTTCCGCCGAGTACACCCTCAGCTATTTGATCGCAGCCTTCAGCATGTGGGCCCAGGCGGGGGCTCCATTGCCAAGCTTGACGTTGATCTTGCCGTCCTTCGAGCCAATCTGAATGCCTGGCTGTGGGTAAGGACGTGGTTGTGGCTGGTGGTGACCGTAGTCAGGACGATATCGGTGATCGTTATAGTGATTGTCGTAATGACCGTGACCATGGACGTGACCGATGCTGCAGCTGTATTGGATGTAACCGCAGTGCTGTTCGTACAAGTCGTAGTAGACCCGGTCAAACGCTCGTTCGACGTCGGCCCAAGCACTCAACACGTGACGGTCTGGACGATGGCAACTGTGCCAGGCACGGCGGAAGTCTTGTTGCACGTGACGCATCTCACGCGAGACTTCTTCAAAGTCGTGGCGAAGATGAGTCAGGCTGCCACCACGGCGAGCCGTATCGCAGAAGTGATCGACTTCACGCAGCAAGGCCTTCGCTTCAAATGCCAGGCTCGTGAAGCCTTCATGGAAGCGAACCTCCTGGTAGAACTCTTCGGCTGCGTGATGCAGCCGTTCGATGTCATTTACCAGGCGATGTCGATGATCGAAGTAACCGGCGTTCGCGGTCGATGCCATCGAAAGGAGTGCCGTGCCCAGAATCCCGCTCCAAACCAAAGTCTTAGTCAACATGTCCATTTCCCCCGGATCTGCTTGAATCAAAAAAAAGCTTGTTGTGAGTTGTCTCGTTGCCGTCGGTGACTTGATGGCAACGCTAGTACTAAAGGCAGCGGGGATGCCAAAACGGAAAAAGAAATCTCAGTAAGCGGCGTAAGTAGAGGAATATCAGAGATTTAACGCCAGGAAAAGTAAATTGGCCTGGGTAAGAAATACGGGCCAATCACCCATGCGTTGTCAATGTGATAACAGGCCGTCTCAGCACGGACAGCCTGATTGGGAAAGAACTTCAGAGGCCTCGGAAGAAAGAATGAAGCCCCTGGCACAAACGGAGGGCCCTGTTTGTAGGGACTACTTACGGGGCTTCTTCAGCACGATGACCGGGCAGTGGGCCAAACGAACCACTCGATCGGCAACCGAACCCACGAGGACGCGCATGATCGACGATCGCCCGTGGGATGGAATCAGAATCGAGTTCGCTTCGATCTGTTCGGCATAGTGGCAGATCTTTTCGCCCGGGTCGCCGAACGCGATGACGATCTTCAGATCTTTATACTTCTCGTCGGAAAGTTCTTTGCGAATGGCCTGGGTGGCGTGGTGCGTGCGGGTGTTCTCATCCACCGTGTCCCACACCTCGCCAGGTTCGGCCGGAGAAAGCTCTCCCAGAACGTGGATCACATGCACGCCGTCGCTTGAATCCAGCAAGGAAAGTGCCATGTCAACCGCTTCTTTAGCATCGGCGGAGAAGTCATAGGGCACAACGATCGGAGCTTTTGAAATCCAGGTCACGGGAAGTTTCCTTTCCTCGTTTCACACAAAGGTTGCTACTGGTCTAGGCGCTGAACACATCGTAGCGAACTGCCAGGCTGCGTAACAGCCACGCCTATTCTTCAGGCAGGTCAAGTCCTCGGCGGACAAACGCCTGTTCTTCTTCTTTGTGCTTATTCATTTCGACCGCAAATGCATCGAACTCTTCTTTCCAGTCTTCGGTGACCGAATGGACTTCAAGATCGCGAGCAAGTCCGTCCAACTGCGAGAGCAGCAACTTGTGCGAAAGTTCCATCTGCCGCGTTGCTGGACACATGTGGGGATGCTGGGCACAAATCTCGTCGAAACATCCCTCTTCTTCCTCGTGAAAGTGTTTGGTCATCAGGTCGCGAAGCTGCGTCAGACGCCTCGACAGTTGAGCTTTGGCGATGGACTTCTTCGTGTCGTGCAGGCACCGCTGAAGATCATGGACCGCACAGTCGAGCCCTTCGTGTTCAAACTCGAAGTGCAGGTAGAAGGGCCGATTCCCTCCGGTTAGATAGCTATCACTGGTCATCGCACACCTCCTTCCCTTTTTGGGGGCATTAAATGGGGTATTGAATAAAATAGGTTTAGCTCGTCTCCGACGGTTGTTTGAACGTCAGAACGGGACATTTGGCATGCCGCACGATCGATTCGGCGGTACTACCAATCAACATATGCAACAGGCCAGTACGGCCGTGAGTGCCTAGGACAATCAGGTCGACGTTCTCTTCATCTGCCAGGCGAACGACAGCCGAAGATGGGTCGCCAGTGATCAAGCGATATTCAACGGGAACTTCCGGGTCGCTGGGTTTGATCTCGTGCAGCATCTTTTTCAGATCGTCCGGAGACGGGTCCAGCATGCCGTAATACATCTCACCGGTGCCATAGACCGTGGGTGGCTCTTCGACATGGGCCACGATGATCGTTGCGCCGCTGTCGCGTGCCAAAGCAGTCGCCAAGTGCAATGCTGCGTCACCGCAGTGAGAAAAATCGGTCGGAAAGAGAATACGTTTGAAGTTCATGGCTCGACTCCTTCTCCATGGGGCAATTGATTTCGGCTTACGGTCGAACCTCTTGCTCTCTATTGTTTGTTACGAATTTCACAAGATTCGAGTTTGCCAGAATCGGGGTAAATCGAACCGGAAATGCGTCAAAAAAACGTAGATGCATCGGCACGATGCCAGCGGGGGCGTTATCGAGGTGTGAGAGGCATGGGGGCAGGCCTACGCTGGCTTATGAATCATTCCTGTCGATGATCTATTGTCACGATTGGCGATGTCCTTGGCAAACAGATCGTGCCGCGTTGATCCATATTTACGGTACTTTTCTTGTTGCCTGTCAGCAGTCAAATCGCAGGGGAGCCAGCCAGCATATCCAAGGCAACCCCTACCCCGTAGGCAATCGCCGCGGCGACCCCACCGGTGGCCACCGTCTCGATGACCGAAGCCAGCGGGCCTTCCTGCACCACGCGAGCGCGGAACACGCCAATCAGGGCGAAACCGACGCCGGTTAGTAGGGCGCTGGAAAGAAAGATCGTCGAGGCATCCAATCCGAAATGGATCAGAGGCAAAGGAAGCAGTGGAATCGAGCCACACAGCACGAACCCGGCAAAGGTCACCAGGCCAGATTTCCAAGGGGATGGAGGTTGCAGACGAAGTCCCCACTCTTCGACCAACATGGTATCGACCCAGCGATGGCGGTCTTCGCAGATCGTTTGAACGACCTGTTCCAGCAGATCCCCTTCAAAACCCTTGGCGGCAAAGATTTGCCGGATCTCTTCCCGCTCGCGATCGGGGACCTCTTTGATGTGGATGTTCTCGATCAGACGGTACTTTTTCAGTTGCATCTGATCGCTACGTGCCTTCAGGTAGTTGCTGATGGCCATGCTGAAACCATCGGCCAGAAGATTGGCAATCCCCAGAACAATCGCGACGGTCACGCCATAACTGGCACCGGCTACCCCTGCCACGATCGCAAAGGTCGTGATCGTTCCGTCGACCCCGCCCAGGACGAAGTCGCCGGAGAATTCTTCGACCGATGGTCCCGCGATACGCGCGGCAATCGCTTCATCGGTATGCTGCTGGGCAAGTTCTTCGGGCGAAAGTTTCATCGTCAAGCATTCCCAAGCCGAGGCCGTGCGAGAAAGAAAACCTCAGTATACGAAGAAGATCGAGGCTCGTTTATTTCTTTCGAGCGATCAGCAGTCCACCATGGGCGGCCATCACCGCACCGGCACTCAATGCGGCCCAGGCAATCCAGCCTGGTGGGCGGATCGTTTCCCGGACATCCGCTCCGCTGTTGACCATCAAGTGATTGAGCGCGCCGCGGGGCGTATCCGGGCCAGGACCGACATTGTGGGCCAGAAATTTGGTTGCCGACGGCGTGAGCTGAAATGATTCGACGGCGTACATTTGGCCGCCGGCCAGCAGCAGAAAGATGCCGGCGTAGATGAAATGAATAGCCCAGGCCTTTTGTTTCATGGCAAGTGTCTCGATTCGAAAGTGCTAGCAGTCGAGCCTATCTTTCTTGTCGAGTCATTTGCCCTCGTCCGATGAGTGCCCTTCGGTTTGTTCCGATTTTGCGGATCTTCGCAGAATGCGTTTGGCCTTTTGCTTGGCCAAACGTAACGATCCGCGAACTTGGGAACGGATTTTTGCGCTAAACCTGGGTGGGGTGAATTCCAGGTTCATCATCGGGACTGGTTGGCCGCGCCAGTGGCTTTTGTAACCTTCGTCCCCTCGCAGAAAGTCAAAGGTCGCTTTCCCGGAATCAATCGCATGCCGAATTGCAGCCGTGATGCCGAGCCAGCCCGGACGGGCGTAATCGCAATCGATCTCGATGCCGCTGCAGTAATGTAAGAGGGTGTCCCCTTCCTCAAGATCGAGTTCGACCGCAATCGGTCGTCCTTCGAGTTCAATCCACTGTAGACGCAGTTGGCCCGACTCGAGGTGTTCGCGTGCGGCTTCTTCCAGGAAGTGATGGAAACGCTGCGACGCGAAACAACCACGCTGGCCCATCTGGTTGCGGCGCTTTTGATGGAGGTTGACCAAAATCGAGAACCCATGCTGCAGGGTTGCCTGGTCGGCGATATGAATGGTTGCCCTGCCGGTTTCAAACTGATTACGCCAGAGCTGGCGGACGCGGTGGCGGCGTGATCGCGAGAGTTGCGAAACCCACTCTTCCCACGTTGCTGGCAGCGTAAGTCGGTAGCTGTCCAACTGCGGCAGTTTCTTGACTTCGTAATGCCTCGCCTGCATTGCACTGGCCAGATCGTGCATGACCAAGTCCGACGCGTCGAGACCCTCGAAGAAGAGACGATCGACCGAGGCAAACTGACTTGGCAGGTATTGGGCAAGTGCATCGACAACTTGGGCTTTTTCGCCTGGTTTGGCCAATACCGACAGATAGTCGCTACAAACTTTCCCCGAGCCTAGCATTTGAATCTCGTCGCCACTCCACCAGGTGTGACGCCGATACCAGGGAGCCAGACCGATCAGCCAGCAGTTGTCGTCGCGCAGGGTGACGATCTGCAAATGGCTTCCAGCTTGGCGATAGTGTTTCCACCAGGTGAGTAACCAGCGTGGCGCTAGAAAGAGCCGCTGTCCGGCGAGGCGTTCCCACTCCAAGAAGAGCGACGACGTCGAATCGACCTCGGAGACGATCTCCACGCGCAGTGGTAGAACTTCTCGAGAGTACGAAGCGGATAATTGAACGGGATCGCGCGAAGGGCAATCGGTTGCCATGGGATTTCCAGGGTAAAGTACGCATTGCGATCCTCGCGACTTTCCCGCTGGAAAATCACCACGTAAACCGCAATACCACGCACTACGTATTCGATCGTACTTGCGGCTGGAAGAGAACGAATCGTTCTCGGCTATGGATTTAGAAGAAGCTTTGCGACTTCTGGCCAAGCTGCCGAATGTGCGGATTATTCCGGCTTGTGGACTGCCCACGTCCAGTGGCGATCGGACGTTAGCCGGACCGTCTCGGGGTCGAATCCCAGCGAGGCAACCATCTCGCGGATTTCCGAAAGGGAAAGAGCCGCTTGAAGCGATTCGCCGAACATCTTCTGGGCGAACTCTGGCTCCTCGCCGCAGTAGGTTGCGACGAACTGTTCCACTTGCTCGCGGGTCTCTGGCCGCACGAGGTCGCGGAAGAAGAGCCAGCCGCCTGGTTCGGTCAGCCGGACGCTTTCTCGCAGCACGGCAAGGGGCTTGGGGATGTGGTGAATGATGGAGTTGGACATCACCCCGGTGAAGAAGCCATCTTCGTAGTCGGTTTGTTTGGCGTCGAGTCGTGCCAGTTGAACACGTTCCAGCAGGCCGGCGATGTCGATGTTGATTCTTGCGACGTCCAACATGGCGATCGATGCGTCGGCACCCATGATGCGACACTGGGGGATGCGCTCGGCAAGCAGGATCGGAATGCGGGCAGTGCCGGTGCCGACGTCGAAAATGTCGATCATGGCGGCCTCGACGTCGGGCTCGATACCGAGGAACGCAATCAGATCAGTGACGAATGCCTCGTTAACTGCGGCATGATCCATTTCGTCGTAGATCATGGCTTCCTGCGGCGTGTCCATCACTTCGGGTTCGAGAATACGCTCGAGCATGGATCTAACTTTCTGTATCGTGCTGGGGGACTTCGCGCGGAGGTGAGGCGTGCTGCCACAGAGCACACACAGCCAAAACGACCGCCATGCAAACATAGGCCCACATCATGTAAATCGGGCTTTGCCCGGCTGCGGCATTGGGTATGTCAGGCACATGCCAACCTAGTACCAGCTTACCACTTGGAAACGGCGAGTGTATCACGCCGAAGAGGCTGAACGCGGCACACGTCAGGGCAAACGTCGCCGCCGTGTATAAGCGGCGGTCAATGATATACGCCAGAATCGCCGCCCAAAGCATGCTCGTCAGAATGAATCCGCCAGCCAGCATCTGCAGGGTTTGCATCTTCACGGCGATCCCAGCAGGATGCGAATGTCCCTGTTCGTCGGGGGGAGTCTGGATGTTTCCTTGACTGTAATCACGCAACTTGAGCGTCAGGTCGTTCAGTTTTTTCGCCGCCTCGGCATCGATCTCTCCCGCATCGACCATTGCCGCGACTTCTCCTTGCATTTGAAAGGAAAGCCCCGTGTAGGTTCCTTGCAGATCGCCGGCGAAGATCAACACCAACGCCGCAAGGGCCGGGATACAAGCAATCGAAACAGCCGGGTAGTGTCGTTTGGGTGTCGCTTGAAAGCTTTGCGAGGTGATCTCGAGCCCGATAAATACAAGGATCGGAAAGACGGTTGGTTTAGGAATCGCCCAGTACAGAAAACCAAAGTAACCGAGCACTCCTGCCCCGCCGACGAACAGAGCCGTTGCCAGGGTGTAGGCGGCACGGCCTCCCATCGCTTTGTAGGCGGGGTGGCCAATGTAGGGTGTCGTTTGGATCACGCCGCCGCAGAGGCCAGCAACCAGCGTCGCAATCGCTTCGGCCCCGATGATGCGGTTGGTGTCATATTCGTCGCCGGCCGCGGCAGCGCTTTCAACGCAATCGATCCCGCCGATGACGGTAGCCAAAGCAAACGGGATGACGATGGGCAGGTACTGCGCTGCTTCGTTGAACTTCGCCAAGGTCAGCCACTCGAAGCGGAACACGGCTAACCAGTCGGCCGGAAGCAACGCATCGGTCGGTTGAAACTCCATCGGCTCCGGCGTGGCACCCAGTAGCCCAAGCCCATGCATGAGGTAATAGATCGCGCCGGAAACGACCAAGGCCGCCGCCGCGCCGGGGATCTTCCACGGCAGGCGTATTTGGGCCACCAGTGTGACCAATACGATCGATAGGGCCGTCATGCCGACGAGCGGAAAGTGCAACGCTTCGATGAACGGTAGAAAGCTGATCAGCACCAGGGCGATCGCCGCGAGCGAACCGAGGAGCCCTGCTCGCGGAATCACCTTACGAATCCAACTTGAGCTGAACGCGAAAAAGGATTTGAAAATTCCGGACAAGACAATGGACCAAATGCCAATATGCCACGTACGGATAGCAGCCTCTTCTGCTGTCAGTTGTAATTCCTGGACTCCCAGGAGAAACGATGGCCCCAAAACGAAAAACACCATGCCAAAGGTGCTCGGCGTATCGAGCCCTAAAGGCATGGCAGTTACATCGTTACGGCCACTCCTTTTCGCCAGATTCATGGCCATCCAGAAGAAGATCACATCTCCTACCAGTACCCCAATCGCCGTCCCTGGCACCATGTGTCCAATGGCGAATGTTGTAGGAAAGTTAAAGACGGCCGCTAGCAAGCCGATTGTCAGCAAAAGATCGGCAATGTTGTCTAACATCAAGCCAAAGAAGGCGTTAACGTCGCCAGCAACGGCCCATTTATATTTGGTGTCGTTCAT
Organism: Bremerella volcania; assembly: GCF_007748115.1. Classification (NCBI taxonomy): domain Bacteria; kingdom Pseudomonadati; phylum Planctomycetota; class Planctomycetia; order Pirellulales; family Pirellulaceae; genus Bremerella; species Bremerella volcania. Next base: position 6,240,056 of record NZ_CP036289.1, on the reverse strand, counting down.
TTTTTCTCTTTCGGCACGGGCGTTGCATTAGGGGTTGATCGAGTTTATGAGCCTGTCATGGGGCTGTCAATTCTCGACCATCTCCCCACGTGAACCACCTTCCGGGGTGCAAGCGTGCTAGAATACGGATCGCGGCGATGGTCGGAAGGCACCTTCGACAAGCCTTTTGCAAGGTTTGTGTGAAGATTGCTCCCATCAGGAAACGGATTTCGAACCATTGCTGGGAACCTTCGTAGAAAATGACAACTGCCACACTTGAAATGACGTCGAGTTATTCCGACCCATCGCTCGTTCAACCCAAATCCGATGAGGATTTGCTGTTGGCGTACCGAGATTCGGGGAACCGAGAGTACTTCCAGAAGTTGGTGCAGCGTTACGAACGTGAGCTGTTCAACTACCTGCGGCGGTACTTGGGAGATCCCGAAATGGCGGAGGATGTATTTCAGGCTGCCTTTCTGCAAGTGCATCTGAAGTGCGATACCTTCGAGGAAGGACGTCGTTTTCGCCCCTGGCTGTACACGATTGCCACCAATCAGGCGATCGACGCTCAGCGTAAGTCGAAGCGCCATAAAATGGTTAGCTTGGACCGCGCTGGCAACGGCACCGAACAGCAAGAGACCGGCTCGCTGGTTGATTTGTTGGTAAGTGCCGAGCCTGGGCCGATGGCACAGATGGACGATTACGAACGTCAGCGCGTGATGCGTGATGCCGTTCAGCAACTGCCGGAATCATTGAAGACCGCCGTGGTGTTGGTCTACTACCAAGGTTTAAAGTACCGCGAAGCCGCGGACATCTTGGAGATTCCGGTCGGTACGGTGAAGAGCCGTCTGCATACTGCAGTGCAGAAGTTAACCGAAGCATGGAACGAAATTTATACCTCAGATGACGAAGACTCGTGAGCACTGGTTGGGCTACCTAATGGGAGCCCTGGATGAAAATGAGCAGGCCTCGGTCGAGCAGCAAATTGCTGAAGACCCTCGCACTGCGGACGAGCTGGAACAACTTCGAACTCACCTGAACTTATTGTCCGATGGCCTCGATGAGGCCGCCCCGCCGGTCGGACTTGCCACACGTACGTGTGCGCTTCTGGATAACCCCAGCCTATTTGCCGAGGTTCTCGATTCAGCAGCCCCCGAAGACGCCAACGCGCCGACGCCTAAAGACAAACAACCTTTTGAGTCGATTGGCGGCGGCAGTCCCCGCTTTACCATGATGGATATGATGGTGGCCGTTGGGGCATGTGTCGCGGCCGTAGCAATCTTCTTCCCGGCACTGGCCAGTTCACGCATGTTGGCAACACGACTTCAATGTGAAAACAATCTCCGCCAGGTCGGTATGGCACTGCAAGAGTTTGCTACCGGCAACGCGGAAAAACGCTACCCTGCGGTCGCTTCCACGGGTCCGCTGTCGGTCGCGGGTTCTTACGCTCCGCGTCTATTGAACGCCGGCTATCTGGAACACCCGGAAGTGGTTCGCTGCGTCGAAGCCTCGCAGAACCTATCCCAGCCGCAACAGTTGCCAACCGTCGAGCAATTGTTGAATGCCCCTGAGTCGGATGTCGAAAGACTGCAGCAGGGACTCGCGACGGTCTACAATTACAATCTTGGCAGCCTTCGCAACGGCGAGTTACAAGCTCCACTGATGAAAGGTCGGGCCCTGTATCCGGTCGCTTCCGATATCGTGGTCGTTCAAGACGGGCAAATCGCCCCGCAGGGTCACGAAGATGGGCGATTCAACATCTTATTTGATGATGGCCATGTCGAATTCATCAGCCTGGAAGACTTGCCCAGCTCGATGAAGCACTACTTTCTCAACGACAAGGGTCAGGTTGCTGCCGGGGTCGACGAAGACGACGCAGTGATCGCCAATGGAATGGCTCACCCATTCACTGAAGAAGCCGCTGAGGAAATGCCAGCACTTCCAGCAGACTAGTCACTGGGGGGGCACGGCGTCGGGGCCGATCGGTCTCGCAGAGGCTGTCGGAGCGTTAAGATTCGATTACGCTCCCTAAAATCAGGTTGGCCACCCTCTTGTGGAATTGGTATCTTTCCGTCACGATATCAGATTCTCCCCGGTACAGATTCAAGAATTCAGGCAGAACGTCGCTCGTGATCGACACTGGCTCATCATCTATTGCTCCACCGCGAAGTACGGTGAAACAGACCATTCAGCTCGGCTTTTATATCGGAGCTGGCGTTGGCTTGGCTGTCGGAACAGGCCTCGCGGTCCTCATGGGCAGCAATCTTATTTGGCAATCAGGCGGGCTTGTCGCTGGTGCTTTGCTTGGCATTTGCGGAGGTCTGACGATCTCGTGGATGCAGCGTCGCCTGAAGTCAACTCCCGCCCCGGCATATCGGCCCAGCGGCACTTAGCCGACCGCTTGCTCTATCGAAAGAATTGCCACCCCTCTGCGTTTATTGTGCATGGCAATGCTGGCAGCGACTGACCAAGGCTAACATCTGAGGCCCTTTGAGCGAAACCCGCTTGTGAGCCTTGACCTTGTCCGAACTGGCATGATGGCACTGGCTGCAGCAATGGGTTTCGGTGAACTTATGATCGGCAAGATGGGAAAGTAGCTCGCCATCGGGCCCCTTACTCTCCACCGCCGCGTCGACAGAAACGAGCGAACAGATGTTCGGGGCAGCAAGCAGCTCGGTCAGGTTCGCTCCGCCACTAGCACCGGTGGTTGCTAGGCTATCGGAAGTGGGAGACGAGTTATCCGAGTTGCTCGAGCCGTGCGACCAATTCCCTTGGACTGCCAAAACGATCATCAGACACAACGCCAAGGCAATCAGAGGACCTCGAATGGCAGCCACGATATCGGTAGTCGGTCGCTCAGCCTGATCGGTGATGCAGCGATGGCTAGGCGTGCTATCGTCGGCCAGAAAGACTGGCAGCGAACAGTCGTCATCGTCTGTGTCAGCTTGGCCATTGGCTAGCATTTCCGTCGCAGGCCGCAGCGCTTCGGCCAGTTCGCGGCAGCTATGGCAAACCGTCAAATGCCGTTGGATCGGCATATCCGTCTCGTGCTCACCCGTGGGAAAAGGAGCCCGGGTTAGCACATCGAACACGTCGTCGCAGGTTGGTAGATGGTGCGATTGAATCATCGAACGTGTTCCTCGGAAAGCTCTTGGCAAGTGTTCTGGATCAATTTCGCAAGTTGCAGCAATCCATTGCGGACGCGGGCCTTGGCAGCCGGCAGGCCGATGCCTTGCGCATCGGCGATCTCCTGAAATTTCATTTCGCCAAAGAATCTCAGGCGAATCGCTTCCGCTTGAATGGGAGTCAGCTTATCGAGCAGCTTAAGTACCTGACCGCGGCGTTCTCGGTCGATCAGTCCAGAGAGTACCTGACAGGGAACTTCCGTCTCTAATGGTGAGGGGCTCTCGTCACTGTGGCCCGCCTGAAGCTTGGTCGAAGTGACAGGCAGCTTCTTCCCTTTCTCGCGAATTCGGTGGCAAACATTCAGCAGAATTCGCCACAGCCACGTGCGGAAGCTATATCGCGAGTCGTAGGTATGCAGCCACTTGAAGCTATTAAGAAACGCTTCCTGAACGGCGTCCTCTGCCGACTGCGAATCCCCCAGGTAGCTATAGGCCAGGTTCAACAGGGCACGGCGATACCGCTTCACGATGACGGCATACCGATCCGCATCTCCCGCCAAAACGGCCGAGAGGATCTCGCCATCAGTCAACTCAGGGATGTCCGAAGCAGCCATGAAGTGGAGGGGGAGGAGGGAATCAGCGGAAGTTGGAAGTTCCCTCTATTATAGCGCGACCCCTGCCCCAGGGATACAATTCGCGTAAACCCTTGTTGCTGAAGAGTTTTAACTACGGGCGACACGTTCGCAGTGAGACGTGTTTCCTGATGAAAACTGAAAACTATCCCCAAGAAACGCTGAAAGTCCGTCTTTCTTACCAAGAGCTATTGGTCGTGCAAGAAAGGGTCATCAGAACTTAACCCCGGTCCAGAGGAGAAGCGTTCCCTGGATTCTTGCCGTACCATCCACTTTGGTAAGAGAGGCGGACTCTCAACTGAACTATCGTACGTGAACGTGCGTCTTGTTCACTCACGACGTTCGCAAACCTTAACCACCCGGGAAGATCCCCACCTTGCCCAGGCAGTACAGTTATCGAATCCCTTGCGGCTGGAGATGATTGATACCCCTTTGCTAATTGGATTTCTTATCGCAGTCGGTTTGGTCGGATCGAGTGTGCCGATTATGACGCCGGACTACTGGTACAAACGCTCCATGTCGCCAGCGATACGGAAGGCCTGCCATTTGATTGCAAGCCTTGCCGGTGGCTGAGACAATCGAGGGAGACTCATCTCCCCCCATTTGACTTTTGTTTTCGATGGATCGTTTGGATGACGGAATCGATACATCCCTTTGAGGTACCAAGTGATCCCCTACCACCAAAAAGTTTCTGGGAGCGGAACTCTAGTCGGATGATGAACTGGGGATGCTTGCTGATTGAGTTGGTGTTTCTCTGGGCCTTGCTTGTGCCAGCGGTGTACACGCCCAGATCCGCTTCGCGTCGAATGGCCTCTGCCAATAACCTGAAGCAGATAGGCCTTGCAATGCACAACTACTACGATACCTACGGTACCCTGCCTCCTGCCTATGTGGCGGATGCGCAAGGCGAACCGCTTTATTCGTGGCGTGTTTTGCTTCTCCCCTTTATCGAAGAGAAGAAGTTGTACGAGCAGTTCCACCTGGACGAGCCTTGGTCGAGTGATCACAACCGAAAGCTGCTCAATAAGATGCCGGGTATCTATGAGAGCCCCTTTCATCCAGGTTCGGCGGAAGCGAAAGGAAAGACGCCTTACCGGGCAGTGGTCGACACCCGTGAGGAGCGAACCGTGCTGCGCCCGACGAAGGGGCGGAATTTCAGGGAGGTTACCGATGGGTTAGCTTTCAGCGCGCTGGTAATCGACGATCCGGTCCGCCTGGTTGAGTGGACCAAGCCGGAAGATATTGATCCGCTGCACCTGTTGGCTCTTACGCAGATCGGTGACAACGAGATGCACGGTATCCTGGTCTTGATGGGGGATGCGTCTTACACGTTCATTGGCGAGGCGAACCGCGACGAGTTAATCGGGATGATTTACTGCGACGATGGCCGAACGGGAAAAGATGAATCATGAACGAGCCCAATCCGTTCGATAGTCCTGAGGCTTACACGGGTAAGCCGGAGCCCAAGAAGTGGTGGCATTTCACGGTTGTCGAATGGATCGTCATGGTGCTCATTATCTTCGTCTTGGCCGCGCTGCTCATGCCGGCGGCGAAGATGGCCAAGACGAGTGGCCGTCGGGATTGGTCGGCGAACCATCTCAAGGAAATCGGCATCGCTCTGCACAACTATCACGACCTCTATGGCACCTTGCCCCCGGCCGTGGTGACCGATGCCGAGGGGCGTCCGCTTTACTCGTGGCGAGTGCTGCTTCTGCCATTTCTAGAGCAGCAGGCTCTCTACGACCAATTCGACCTTTCTCAGCCGTGGGACAGCCAGACGAATCGACCGTTGGTCGAGCAAATGCCGTATATGTTCGAGAGTCCCTTTTTGGATCCTACCGAGAACCCTGGAATGACGAGCTACCTGGCGGTAGTCGACCCGGAAGGAAAACGAACCCTCATGCTTTCCCAAGAAGGACGTGCGTTTGACGAAGTACCTTGTGAACTAGGTAACGTAGCGATGGTCGTCGAGCAGATCGACCAGGCGGTGATTTGGACGAAACCAGAGGATATCAGTCCTTTTGAGTTGATCGAAAGGCCCCCAATCGACCAGAATGACCATGCCTACTACGCGGTGCTGTTTGGCGATGCATCGGTTACGTGGATGCCTGAAGATGATCCCCAACAGCTGCGAGCATGCCTTCTTTGCAAAGAATTTGCCAAGGCAGGCGAAACGTCTGCCTATGAATAATTCAGCTTCAGGACTCCAGTTTTAAGACTCTGTCAGGGACCCCCACCATGAAAGCTTCTCGACGCGGCGATGCCAAAGTCGTCATTATCATCTTGGTCGTTGTGTTTGGGGTGATGGCCCTCCTGTGTGCCGGCATCGTGGTGGCACTCTTGGTGCCGGCGATCGGCCAGGCCCGGATGGCTGCCCAGCGGATGCAGTCCCAGAACAACCTGAAGGTGATTGGGCTCGCCCTGCATAACTACCACGATACTTATGGTACCTTGCCGCCTGCTTATATTCCGGATGAAGATGGACAGCCGATGCACTCGTGGCGGGTGTTGATCCTGCCGTTCGTCGAAGCGAATCACATCTACGCTCAGTACGACTGACTTCTCGCAGCCATGGGACAGCCCGGCCAACATGCAGGCCTGCAAGATGATGCCGTTTGTGTACGAAAGCCCTGCCCTGGGAAATGAAGGCCAGGGGGATGCCACCACGTATGTTGCCATTACGGGACCCAAGTCGGTGTTGGGAATGGACAAGGCCAGTACGTTCGGGGAAATCACGGTGGGAACATCCAACGCCATCATGGTGGTCGAGGACACGACCAACCCGGTTCCTTGGTACAAGCCGGTCGATATCTCCCCCCAGGCACTCACGTCGAAGAATTTCGACGATCAATATTTCAACGGAGTTCAAGCGTTGATGGCCGACGGCTCGGTTCACTTCTTCCCTGAAGCCAGCAAGACTCAAGTGCAGGGTATGACGTCCGTCGATGGAAGTTAGTCCCTCTCGCGCGGCCGATTCATGCTCATTTGAACGAACAATTGCCGGTGCCCTCTTCAACTTCCCAGCCAAAGCCACGAGAATAGCGCACGTCACCTGTGTTTCTCATCTTGGGCCGGAAGCGATATGACGCCGAGCGATCCATTTCCGTCGATTAGATTCCGCGGCCAATTGCGCCCTTCACAAGTTCAGGTACGCGACGTCGCCCAGCAGCAGCTATCGCGGGGGGAGCGGCAACTGCATATCGTCGCTCCGCCAGGCTCAGGCAAGACGGTCGTCGGCCTCTACCTCTGGGCCGAAATGATCAAGCGGCCGGCGCTGGTGCTCAGTCCCAACTCGGCCATTCAATCGCAATGGGCGGCCAGGACCGACCTGTTCGAGACCGACCGGCCGATGTCGATGCTGGTCAGCACCTCCCCAGACGAGCCGAAGTTACTGACTTCGCTCACCTATCAGGCCGTCACGCTGCCGCGCCGCGGTGACGATGGGCTCGATCATGCGGCTATGTCGCTGTGGGAAGATCGCCTGATCTCGAAGGGGCAAGCCCAAGATCCGGCCGAAGCGAAGGTTTGGATTCGCGATCTGAAGAAGCACAATCGCGACTACTACGACGAGCGTCTGTCGGCCTATCGCAAGAGTGTGCGCGACGAAGCAGGCCTCGCCGGTGAATCATTTGAAATGTTGCACCAGTCGTGCCTGCGAACCTGGCAGCGACTGCGGGAAGAAGGGGTTGGGATGCTCATCCTCGACGAATGCCATCACCTGGTGGGGCACTGGGGACGCGTGCTTTCCGACGCGATGCAGTACCTCGACGATCCGATCGTCGTGGGGCTTACCGCGACGCCCCCTGACGGCGATGGAAAGATCCCCGCCGACTTCGAGCGTTACCAAGAGTTCCTCGGGCCTATCGATCATGATGTGCCGGTGCCGGCGGTCGTGCGCGATGGCTTTCTCGCTCCTTATCAGGATCTGGTCTACTTCGTCCGCCCTTCCGAGGCCGAGCTGCGCTTCGTCGCCCAGGCCGACGATCACCTGGAAGAGATTCTGCAGGAAGTCACCAACAAACCGGCCGACAACGGAGACGAAGTGTCGGTCGCGGAAGTTGCTCCGGTCGAAGAACCGGAAGGGGATGAGACGGAAGGAGACGAACTGAAGTTGCACCACGTGGGTGGAACCGAAGCGGTTTACAAGGACGAGGATAATCCCTTCGCGGATCTGATTTCGGAAGTTGAAGCCGAACAGGGAACGCCTCCCGAACCAAAGCCGCAGACGGAAGTTGCCGTCGTCGACGAGGCACCTCGGGTCAAGGCACTCGTTCCCTGGCTGCTGCAGATGCTCGAAACACGCCGACACGCAACCAGCACGTTCAAGACGTGGTCTTCCTTTCATCGTCGTGATCCCGATTTTGCGGACGCTGCCCGCGTGTTTCTGCAGACGCGAAACGTCGAGTTGCCTGCGGAAGTTCCGCCGGTGGTACTGGAAGTGCCAATCGAGGAAGTGCCGCAGATCCCAGTCATTATCCCGGTGCTCGATCGTTACGTACGGCATGGGCTGCGACGTTCGGCCAACGCCGAGGATCGTGCATTGGCCGAGAGAGTGATTTCCGGTCTGCGAATGCTGGGCGTGCAGATCACGGAAACCGGCTGCCAGGCATGCGCTTCGCCGGTCGGACGCGTGCTGGCTTATTCCAGTGAAAAAGCGAAGGCCCTGGTTCCGATTCTCATGGCCGAGATGGCGGCGCTGGGGGATGCGATTCGCGCGGTGGTGGTGACCGACTTCGAGAAGACCTCAGCCACGATCTCCGAGGTCGAACATCTGCTCAGCAGCGAAGCAGGCGGAGCGATCGCCGCGTTTCGCGTGCTGGTCAGCGATCCAAGGCTGGACGAACTCGATCCAATCCTGGTCACCGGTTCGAGCGTGCTGGTGGATGATGACCTATCGGAAAAATTCGAGGCCGCGGCCAAAGAGTGGCTCTCCAACGCCGGCTATGATGCGACGTTGACGTTCGCCGCCGAAGTTGGTTTTCACGTCGTTTCCGGCAGCGGTCGTGATTGGTGCCCTCGCGTTTACGTCGAGATGATTACCGACCTCTTCCAGCGCGGTCTGACGAAGTGCCTCGTCGGCACGCGAGGGCTTTTGGGGGAAGGCTGGGACGCGAACAAGATCAACGTACTTATCGATCTGACGACCGTCACCACGAGCATGACGGTGCGGCAACTTCGGGGGAGATCTTTTCGATTGGATCCCCAGGTTCCCGAGAAACTGGCTGACAACTGGGATGTCGTCTGCCTGGCTCCGGAATTCAGCAAGGGCCTGGACGACTATGCCCGCTTCATCAAGAAGCATCAGAACATTTTTGGCGTGACCGATGACTCGGTGATCGAGAAGGGGGTCGGTCACGTCCACCCAGCTCTGACCGATTTACGCCCTGAGTTGTTGGAAGGTTCGGTCCGTGATTTGAATCGCGACATGCTTGCACGCGTGACGCTGCGACGTGAGACACGCGACTTATGGCAGATCGGAACTCCCTATGAAGGAACTCCGAATCACACGCTGGAAATGCGAATTAAAGGGTCATCACGCGAGGCAGGCGGTTTTCCTCCGTTTGCCGGAACCAAAGAGCCCTGGTCGAGTGAGTCGCTGGTGCAAGCCATTGGCGAGGCAATTGCCCGCACGATGGTCGACCTGAAATTGATTAAGTCGCCACCGGATGTCGTAGCGAAGTCTCGAGCTGGTGGTTACGTACGTGTATTGCTGGAAGACGCCAGCGACGGGGATAGCCGTCTGTTCGTAACGGCTTTGCACGAGGCGCTCGGCCCGTTGAATCGTCCCCGCTACATTATTCCTCGCAAGCTCAAGTTCGTACGAACCAATTGGCTGTCACGCATGTTGCCGAAGATGCTCGGGCAATATTTCGAGAAGAGTGAAGACAAGACCGTGATGGTGCACGCCGTGCCCAATGCCCTGGCAAAGAACAAAGAGACGGTCGAAGTTTACCAACGCTATTGGAACCACTACGTCAGCCCGGGCTTCCCGGTGTTTGCCTTGCGGGGTGAAGGGGAAGATCTCATGCGCGAGGCGCTGAAGAAAGGGATGAGCCCAGAAGGTGATTTCCACGAAAAGGAAATCTTTCGCTAACCAGAGATGGGCTGGTTTAGCTGTTGAATAAGGCGGCAATGTCGTCTTGGCCAAGTGGTTCGTCGTCCAGTTCGTCTTCCTCTTCGGAATCCCCTTGGGCGGCCACATCTTCCGAGGATGATTCCTCGTCGTCGGATGCCTGCGAGGCAGCGAACATCGATTCGATGTCATCGGCCGAAGCGATCTCGGCAGATTCCTCACTCGCCGGCTCGTCTTGCTGAAAACCTTTCGTTTCATCCTTGCGTCCGGCCAGAAACTCTTCGAGTTCGTTATCTTCGTCCCCGGTAACGTTCGATTCGTTGACAGGCGATTGCGGTGCTTGCTCAGCGACAGGCTCGAATGATTCTTCGATTTCCGGCTCTGCTTCTGGCACAGGTTCCGGTTCCGGCGGCATGTCTTCCGGTTCGTTCATTTCCGGAAACGGCTGATTCACGGCCGTGGATGCCGGCTCGGCGTCGGGTTTCTCGGCTTCCGTTTCTTCGTCCGAGTCGATCGCGTCGATCTGGACAGTATTGTCTCGGTTGGATGGCAGGAACAACGCATACCAAGGCTGTGGCCCGTAGCCCAACAAGACTGCGGCTGCAAAACCGACAGCTAGATTCAAAACGGCAAACAGCAGAACGATGAACACGGCTTATCCACTAACGAAACCCATGTCGAAACCAGGGGGAAGCATCACCCCATGTCTGAAGCATACGCTTCAACTGGCGTTTGTTGCCGATGGCTCGCGGAATGCCGCAGCAATATTCGATCTACGGCGATTGATATCTGGATATTCGCTTTAACCGTTACAGAGCGACTCGTCGCGAAGAGCCGCTGTTAGCGACTTTGTCCACGCATGATGGGCCCAGGCCGTCCCGTGTTTTGGGAGGCTTGTCGCATGAATTCAGGCGAAGGGCTGCCAGGCAGAGTAAATACTGCCGGTTGAGCCGTCGGGTTGTCTTTCGAGCGAAGCACGACCGTAACTTCCGCTCCATCCTTCTGCCCCCGAAGATAATGCAACATCTCGCGTTCAACATCGCTTAGCCCCTGCAGGCTTTCGATGCTACTGGAAGTAGAGGCAGAGACGGACGAAACGCTGGGCGTCGAGCGCGTGGCGGGGTTCGAGGGGAAGTTGCTTTGCGGGGCATCGGGAAGCGATCGTGACGGACTGGTCATCGACGGCTGTAATGCCGAGGCCAGTTGAACGGGGCGGGCGTTCTGCTTGTTCTGGAACAGATGCGCGAGTTTCGCTTGGTTCAACACGGTATAGATGGTGGGTATGGCGGCGTAGATTCCTTCGTCGTCCTCGTCATCGGCGGCATTGCAAACGCCAACGAGTTGGCCCTGGGCATTGAATAGTCCGCCACCACTACGACCTACCGAAGGAGCCCCGGCGGCCTGCACGTTGTCGTGACCGACGTAGCGATTCACGCTGTTGATACGTGTCTGGTAAAGGTTGCGTGGTCCCCCATTGTCGCAGCCGACGCTAAATGCGGGCTGTCCTACTTGCATCTGGTGCGTGGGTGGAGCGATCGACATTGGCTTGATCGGTGATTGGGTACGAATGGCAACCAGGGCCACGTCACGCTCGAGATCATAAACGAGAATTTCACCTGGCACCGTCGTGCCAGACTCGGACTGTTGGAAGGTAATCACTTCCAGGGGCCCCTGCCCTTGTGAATCGCGGAACAAGTGAGCACAAGTCAGTACCAATGCTTCGTTACCTTGGGTATGAACGACGGTGCCACTGCCGTAGGAGTGCCCATCCGGATCGCTTACCTTCAGCTTGACGCTGGCCTGCATCGCTTGGGCGTGGATGTCACCACCGGCGGACGAAGGCGTTTGTGCCATGGGCTGACCGTACATCGCGGGCTGAACGCCAGACTGACCAGGCATGGCCATCGAGGATTGCGGCGACTGACCACGAGCTAGTCCCGTGGCGGCGTTTAGTTGAGGCGCGGCTTGGGCAACGTTCATCTGTGGTTTAGCCGCCTGGAACATCTTGGCCAGACGATCGAACGAGGTTGCACCTTCGACCGTGTCGACAATCTGATTGTTCGAGACGAGAACGAAGTAAGGCAATCCGCGAACACCCATTTGCTGGGCCATCTGCGGTTGCTGATCGCGATTGACGACTTGGATTGGGTAGCCGGCCTGTTGCATGCGTCCGATCACCGGCTGCATCTGGTGACAATAAACACACCAGTCCGCGGTAAAGCAGTAGAGGACCGCGTCGGCAGCGTTAAGCGGCGCCGTGAGCGCGAACAGTAACAAGAGCGAGGTAACCGCCTTCATCGCATCCCTCCTTGGAGCGAAATCAATCTCGGCCCAATCTTAGGCCTCGTGTCTTCGAGCGGGCCAGCGGGGATCTTGGCCCTCGAGTCTGCTTCGGAAAGAGACTCGTGCTTTTCACGTTCGGCCATCCTGGTCGAAGGGGGTCGGAAAAGCGCCGGGACAATGTCGTTTGATCATGAATTTTCAGCAATGGCAATTCGAGATGAATTTGCCGGAAATGCACAGGATGGACGAAAAACTCTCAAGTTTCCCTGTGCTATCAGCCGCGGACACCAAGTGGCAGCACAACTTTGCACCCCCAAATGATGAGATGCGCTCGCAGATCGAGGGGCCGCTTCGCGACTTTTCTCGACATTTCGAGATACACTGGAACAGTTGCCCGTGGGCATCACGAATCCTCTTAACTGACGCTCGTTTCTGAGTACTTTTCGCCTCCAGCTATCGTTTTTTTTAGATGAAAGACCTTCCGCAACACGAATCGCCTGCGGTTGATGTCGCGCAACTCGTTGCACAACATCAACTTAGCGTATGGCGTTATTTGCGGTCCTGGGGATGTTCGCCCCAGGAAGCGGAGGATCTGACTCAGGAAACTTTTTTGAAAGTCCTTGAGAAGCCGTTCGAGCAGCTGACCGATGCCGCTACCAGGGGGTATTTAAGAACCGTTGCTCGAAACTTGCTGATCGACCGCCGACGCAAAGAGGGGCGGCAAACCAACATCCAGGCGGTCGAGAACATCGAGCAGTTCTGGGTGGCGACCGACGATCGCAAGCCGGACGAACTTTTGGGATTGCTCAGTGAGTGCCTGGATAGCCTCACCGAGCGAGCCCGGATGGCATTAGAGATGCGATTTCAAGATCGCAAATCGCGTTCAGAAATCGCCGAAGCACTACAAATTGGCGAGCATGGAGCGAAAAACCTGATGCAACGGGCGAAGCAGCAGCTTCGCGAATGTATCGAGTTCAAATTGAATAACGAATCATGAACCACGAAGATCCGATCATCGATCCTCTCCTTGAGGAACTGCTGGGCCAGCAGCAGATGCCGGATCTCACTGCGCGCATCGTTAAGGCTCACCAGCAGCGACACGCCCACGGCCCTTCCGCAGTCAACGGTCAGGCCAAAGCACCACTCTCGATGGTGACCTCCGCCGTTGAAGCATCGTCGGAAAGCGCCGCCGAAGTCGAAGCTCCAACTCAAAAAACAAGCACGGCCAAGCGTCGCCTGCAACGACAGCGTTTCGTGACCGCTATCGGGTCACTTGCACTTAGTCTCTGCCTGTTGGTCGTCCTCAGTGGAGTGGCCTACATCAGTTATCAGCAGCTCATGCCAGGGCAAGGCACGCCGCTCGCCGCCGACGGGGACAAGGCCCCGTCGGCAGGCGCCCGCGACACGGGCGAGCAACCGCAACTCGCTTCCCAAAACGGTCCCAAGTCGAGTGATGTTCCCCCTCCACAAGCGATGCCGGAACCTGGCCCGAAAATGCCTGGCGTGCTCGAGTCGGTTGATCCAACCGCACTGGTCGAGAAGACGGCTCCTCGATTCGTGAAGCCGCGATCGCGTGGAAGTTTAGAACTTTCCGACGATCAGATCGTTGACCAAATCAACGAGGCGATCGCTTCCGCCTGGAAAGCTGAGAATGTCAAGCCGTCGCCGGCGGCCACCGATCACGAGTTCGTTCGTCGGACCTATTTGCAGCTATTGGGGCGTATTCCCACGGTCGAAGAGATCGAACACTTCGTTAGTCAACGACGCGACGATAAGCGTGAGTGGCTTGTCGATCAGATCTTGTCGAGCGACAAGTATGAAGCAGAGTTCGCATCGTTCTGGAGTGCTCGTTTCGCGAATATTCTCGTCGGCCGTGCCGGCGGGATGAGCGAAGACAGCCCGATTGATCGCTCCGCGCTGGAAGGCTACCTGGCCAAGCAGTTCGAGAACAACACGCCGTATAACTTGTTGGTGCAAGATCTTCTCACGGCAACCGGAACGACCAGTCCTGGAAGTGAAAGCTTCAACCCGGCGACTAACTTCCTGGTCAGCATGGTCGATGGCGATGCCAAGCTGGCGACTGCCAAGACCTGCACGGCGTTTCTCGGCCAACAGCTACAGTGTGCCGAGTGTCACAATCATCCAACCACCGGTTGGAGCCAACAGCAGTTCTGGGGGCTGAACGCATTCTTCCGCCAGACCAAATTAGCCAAAGATCGCCAGTCAGGGCAGCTGGCGATCCTCGATCAGGACTTCACCAAGAGCCGCGATTCCGACTCGGGCGAAGTCTACTACGAACAGCCTAACGGCCTTTTGAAAGTCGCTTATCCGCAGTTTGTGGATGGCACGACAATCCCACGCTCAGGCAAGGTTTCCGAAGTCGACCGTCGACAGGAATTGGCTCAGTTGATCGTCAACTCGGATCAATTCCCCAAAGCGGCCGTGAATCGCATGTGGCAGCACTTCTTTGGTGTTGGTTTCACGCAGCCGGTGGATGACATGGGGCCGCATAATCCGGCGTCGCATCCTGAGTTGTTGGATCAGCTTTCAGAGCACTTCGCCGAGTCGAATTTTGATCTTCGGCGTTTGATGCGGTGGATCACGCTTTCGCGCCCATACGGACTCTCGAGCCGACAGATCGATGAGAATCTGGCCGACAATCCGGACGCAGGTCAGCAACTGTTTGCTCGGTATTACTCGCGACAGATGGAAGCAGAGCAGCTATTTCATTCGCTGCAAATGCTGGCCAAGAATCCTGTCGAAGGAAGTCACGCCATTATCGCCTCGGTCGATGATCGCCACAGCTGGCTTGGTCAGGTCAATCAAAAAATGGGGGATGACGAAGACAGCGAAACGTCTGCCCTGGATGGTGGAATCACGCAGTCTCTGTTGTTGATGAATGGCGGCTTGATGAAACAGGCCACCGACGCTCAGGCAGCCGTTCTGAAGAAGGTTACGGCCTCGAAGATGTCGTCCCACGACAAGGTCGAGCATTTGTTCCTGGCCGCCCTGTCACGTCGACCGACCAAGCAGGAATTGTCCGCAATTAGCGAGATTCTGAAGACTCGCAACAACGAATCGGCGGCCCTCCAGGATATCTGGTGGGCCCTCTTGAACAGTAACGAGTTCATTCTCGATCATTGATTCCAGTGAGCTTTCTCTAGCCTGTGCGTTTGCCTTGGCTCGCGGTTTTCGTGAGACTAATAGATAGCACTATTTTGTAAGTGACTCGAATTGATCGGGTAGCACCGCGTTGATTGCCGCCTGGGCATGTCGATAGAAGAAGATTCTTGCCCGAAAAAGGTGACGCGGATACACGCAAAGGACCGTGCATCATGAAACTTGATCAGCAACGTGACGAGATGGTCAACCTGCTTAAAGAACGAGGCATCACTGATCAGGACGTGCTTCAGGCCATGCATGATGTGCCACGAGAAGACTTTGTCTTGCCCTCTTTCCACGACGATGCCTATGTGGATTCGGCGTTGCCACTGACGCATAAGCAGACGATCTCCCAGCCTTTGATCGTTGCCCTGATGGCCCAGGTCTTGGAGCTTCAGCCTACCGATCGAGTTCTGGAAGTGGGGACCGGTAGCGGCTACGCAGCGGCCGTCATGGGGCGTTTGGCGAAAGAGGTCTTCACCGTCGAGCGCATAGGCGATCTCGCAATCACGGCGGCTGAAACGATCAAAAGGCTGGGCATTGGCAATGTTCACGTTCGGTTTGGAGATGGGCTGAAGGGTTGGCCCGAGGAAGGACCTTACGACGCGATTGCCGTTGCCGCTGGTGGAGACCGAGTTCCCAGTGCTCTATTTGAACAGTTGGTAGTTGGTGGACGCCTGGTTATGCCGTTGGGGCCGGTGCAGGATTCCCAGAAGTTAATACGCATTCGTAAGATTGATAAGGACCGTTATGTGGAGGATGATTTCGGCGGCGTTCGTTTCGTTCCTCTCCTACCCGAAACGGACTAGGTCCACGTACCGGCATTGGATTGAGGAAGCGGTAGTCGGCCGCTTCCTCTGGGGAACGTTTCGCCGAAGGTCCTTAGGCGGCCTTCAGCTCGCTTTCCATGTTCGAGAGCGCCAGCATGAGTTGGCTCCACTCGCTGACGATTTCGAGCGTCTCGAACTGAATGACGTCGAAGTTCTCGAAGCCGCGTTCGCTCAGGCGAATCGCGTCTCCCAGCACCATCGTGCCGACTGGTTCGACTTCTGGCAGGTTGTCCACATCAAGCTCCTCTTCTTCATTGGGCAGAATATGTTCCAACGCACGATGAACGGCCCACAGGGCAGCTCGGCGGGCGTCAGCGGCATCAACAATCAAACGTAACGATCCCGATTCGACGTAGTATTTGGCCATGATTGATATCCTTTTGTGTATTGCTTTAGGGTTCTGAATAACTTGGTTGCCCTTGGGCAGTAGTAGTTATCGCGATCCGTCTGACACGTCAGGTCATGGCCGGAATAGATTTTTCCGAGCAGGTCAGAAATGAGCAAAATTGCTGGTAAGAAGGCGTGCTAGCACGCGGATGCACGCAAAAAAGGAGCCGGTCCAATGTTCTGCCCCAATAGGTCGTGAAGCATTACGCCTCACGAAAACATTGTACCGGCCCCATACGGCTCGCGGGTGTGCACCGACAGAAGGAAGCGACGTCTTGTCGCACTTGGAGTCACATCTTGTGCTCGCTATTACCGTCAGCCAATTGTGGGAATTGGCGTTAGTGCCCCGGCTAAGAGCTTAATTGTTTTGGTGACGTTCTGCCCAGTTCGCCAGCCAACACAAGCAATGTTGCTCATCTTCGGCATTCCCGCAATGGGGAAGCTCTTTGCGACTCATGTTTATGCGGTGAACCGACAGCTGGATTCGGTTTTCGCTCCTTAATCGCATTAAAAAGAAAGGTCTATGGAAAGCATATTGCCGCAGTATCTATTGCGGTGTCCTCAGTGGAAGGCTCCGACGGCTTCATTTATGTTGCGTGTTTGATGCAAATTGGACAGGCAAGCGTTGTCCGAGTGAAGGCATGCTTTCATTATTCCGCCCCGAACGGCCATCTGATATGAGAAAACTAGCAGAGGGTCGGACATGGACCTATCGCCCAACTCGGACATGCCTGACATAGGGCACAGGGAAAAGCTCATACCGTCGCGGACAAGCAGTCCGGCCGTTAGCTAGAAGAGTTCATCGAATCCGATTCAACGATACAGTCGGTCATTCGGTTGGCTTCGTCAACCAGAATCACGCGAGGTTGGTGCCCCTCGATTTCCTCCGCAGTGTACTGCGCATAGCAAACGATGATGACCAGGTCGCCGGGGCTTACCAGGTGAGCTGCCGCACCGTTAATTCCAATGACGCCGGAACCTGCTTCGCCGGGAATGGCATAGGTGGTAAGGCGCTGGCCATTGGTAACATTTAGGACGTCGACCTGTTCGTGCGGCAAGATCTGAGCCGCTTCCAACAAGTGGGAATCGATGGTAACGCTGCCTACGTAGTCCAGGTCGGCCTGGGTTACAGTCGCGCGGTGAATTTTTGATCGGAGAAAGGTACGTAGCATCCCAATGCTTTCGTAGGTTCGTTCCCGATGCCTCAGAGTATTTCTGCAAACGGCAATTTCGGGGAAGCCACTATCAGCAAGGCTAACACAAGCCAAGCCTCTTATTATATCGGATAATGACAAGAATGGAAAAAGCCCCCAGGTGGAAACCTGGGGGCTTTTTTGCGTTTGGAATGGCTGGGATATCGGTCAAAAAGATAAATAGAGGCAGATAGGTTGCTATTCCACGCAGGTATCAGCTTCAGATCCTACGCTAATGGGCGAAGAATAATGAAGCTGAGCAATTTGCCAACCGAGGTGATTCTGAATCATGACGGCTGTAATTCGCAGGGGGACTTCGGCTTTCCGGTATCCGGCTTGAACATAGAGGTAGCAATCGGTGGCGAGCCAGGCGACCTGACCCATCGTCGAAACACTTCTCCATCCAAATCGCATCCGGAGAGTATCTGTTTGTTCCCAGTCTCGGCGAACTTGACCCCAAATAGCCGCGGAACCGACGTTTCGCTCGTCGCATCCACTTCCCAGGACCACAGCATCTCGATCTGAACAAAACAGGCCTAAAAGTCTCCCTTTATCTCGGCTTGCATAAGCGTCTGCGAACTGGCGCAGCACACTCATGACATCCGCTTCGACAGAAGCAGTTGCGTACACGACAATCTCCCTGTCATGCGCGAGCGCATTCAAGCACATTATTGCCTACGAGAATAAGCAAGTTGAATAGAACAGATTCGAGAAGAGGTCCAATCGCGAGTCGTGAGGCTAAACAGACTCTTAGGTGGCCCAACAGGAACCGGTTAAACTAGCTCGATCGCCGAGGCATCTGGCTGAAACACACTCCCTAAGGAACCATTTCACCCGCGAAATCGAGGCACAATACGCAGATGAAACACTAGCAGAAAAGGATAAGGCTGTATCACAGATTTTAACGGAATGTTTTCGCGATCTCCAAGAACAATTGATCGGCTTGGGCCGATTAAAACAGAAAGAATTCTGTAGAAAACCGTTGCGCGCTGCTTAGTGGAAGGCAATTTTTCATTAGACGAAGTATCAGCTCGTCCATTATGGGGGCGGGTATAAGCTCGCGCAAAACAGCCTTCTTCGTGACCTATGCTTTAGGGCCGTTCTGCGCGCCGATTTGCCGGCGATTGCCTTCCTCGGAGTCCCCAACGCGGGAAAACTATCTGTGGCGAACAACAAGAACAATCTCGTTTATGCGTGGATCCTCCCGCTCGCTGTCTTGTGGAGTGCCTTCCTGCTGTTCCAAGTCCAGCCACTGATCAGCAAGACAATCCTTCCCTGGTTTGGCGGAAGCCCAACCGTGTGGACGACCTGCATGCTGTTCTTTCAGGTCGTTCTTTTCGCTGGCTACCTGTATGCCCACTTGCTAGCAACCTATGTGCCCAAGCGATGGCAGGGGATTATTCATGCGGGCCTGATGATTGCCGCTCTTTTGCTCATGCCCATTTCCCCAGGGGATGACTGGAAGCCGACGGCCGATGTTTGGCCGCCTGGGTATATCTTGCTTCTGTTGGTGACTCACCTGGGGCTCCCATACTTTCTGCTGGCCGCCAATGGACCGCTGCTTCAGCACTGGTTCAGCCAGTTGGCTCCCGGGAAAACCCCGTACCGACTTTATGCGTTGTCCAACATCGGCTCGCTCGCTGCACTTCTGACCTACCCCTTCCTGGTTGAACCGAATTGGACGCTGCCGACCCAATCGGGAGCTTGGGGTTGGGGATATGCCGGATTCGCGTTGCTGTTGATTCCGATCGCGATTGCCATCGTTCGCAATCAAGCTGGCACCCAAGAAGCTTGTGAGTTACCCGGTGATTCTCTGGACGAAGCGGTACCAGGATGGAAGACGCTGGCGGCATGGTTGGCTCTGCCGGCGTTCGCTTGCGTGATGCTTTTGGCCACGACTAATCATGTCTGTCAGGACATGGCTGTGGTGCCGTTCTTGTGGGTTGTCCCTCTGAGTCTATATCTGCTGACGTTTATCTTTTGCTTCGATGGCGAAGGATGGTACCGACGTGGTTGGTTGGGGTGGATGGCGATCGGCAGCATTGTATTGATCAGTGTTTTGGAATTGTTGGGGGGTATGCTCGACATTGGCTGGGTCGCCGTTTCCTATTTTGGAGCGATGTTCTTCGTGTGCATGATCTGTCACGGAGAACTCGTTCGCTTAAAGCCTTCGACGCGACATTTGACGCTTTACTACCTGATGATTGCCGGTGGTGGTGCCTTGGGAGGAATGTTCGTATCGCTTGTGTGTCCACTCATCTTTTCGCAGTACTACGAAATGCCGCTCAGCCTGATCGTGGCCTTCGCCTTGGCATTGTGCGTTACGGTTAGTTCGCTCGAGAAGCGCCTCGGATCGATTCCGCTCTGGTCGATGGGGCTGTTGTTCTGTGGAATGCTGGCGATGTTGTCGGGGCAATTGCGTTCGTTCCAGTCGCATTACCTCGAGTCGCAACGAAACTTTTACGGCGTGCTCAGCATTGGCGAAGTTCCTACCAACGACGGTCAGTCGATACTGGCGATGTACCACGGGCGGATTATGCATGGCTTTCAATACCAGGCAGAAGCAAAGCGAGGGGAACCCACGTCGTACTACGCCCGAAACACGGGCGTTGGGCTTGCATTGGCACGATTGCCCAAACAGGACGGGAAACGCGTTGGCGTGGTTGGTCTGGGAGCAGGAACACTAGCAGCCTACGCTCGTGAAGGTGACTACTATCGCTTCTACGAGATCAATGACGACGTCATCGAAATGGCCAACGAGCACTTCACCTTCCTGCAAGATTGCCAGGCCGAGCATGACCTGGTGCTTGGCGATGCCCGACTGTCTTTGGAACGTGAACCCGATCAGCAGTTCGATCTGTTGGTACTCGATGCGTTTAGTGGCGATGCCATTCCGACGCACTTACTGACGCGGGAAGCATTTCGGATTTATCAGCGGCACCTGGCTGAAGGGGGCGTCCTGGCGATTCATGTGAGCAACAAGCATCTTGACCTGCGGCCGGTGGTGCTCGGAACGTGTGATGAGTTTGACTTGGAAACGCTCTACATCACCACCGCCCCGGATGCCGCTACGCAGCAGACTGGGTCGCAGTGGATCATTGCGTCGAAGAACCATCAATTCTTGTCGGACGATACGATGCAGTCCGCAGCGACGAATTTGGGGCCACACATGGTTTACGCAAAACCGTGGACAGATAACTTCAGCAATCTTCTCGAAGTGTTGAGGTAGAAACAGATTTACGCGATCTTGATGATGACCGCCGTCAGGTCGTCATGGGCCTTGGCGGCAACCGCGAAGTTGCGAACCTCAATGTCCAGACGCTTGACCATTTGGGCCGCGGTCAAATCACGATGGGTCGCAATCAGATCGGCAATGCGGTGCGTACCGAATTGCGATCCGTCTTGTCCTTCGGTTTCATGAATGCCATCGGTGCACAGAACGAGGATTTGACCCGATTCGAGCGTTATCGGGTCAGGACAGGGATACTCAAAATTGTCGATGACTCCCAGCGGTGGGCCGCTTCGTTCCAGTTCTTCAAAGGAGCCGTCGGATTGGATCAGTAAACCGTTTTGTCCGGCACCCAGATATTCGATCTGTTGCTCTCTTAGATCGAGTCGAACCACCAGCGCCGTCATAAAGTCGCCGGCCTCGACGTCTTCAGCAATCGCATTGTTCCAGGTATTGATGATGGGTTGGCATTGCTTGCGTGTTCTGGCGATACCGCGGAAATAAGAACGCGAAGTCGTCATCAGCAAGGCTGGTCCGAGACCATGCCCGCACACATCGGCCACGGTGACGATCAGCGTGTCGTCGTCGGGTTGCACGAAATCGAAGTAGTCGCCGCTGGTCCACTCGGCCGGTCGAGATAGAAACGCGATATCAAGCCCCGGAACATGGGGTGCAGACCTGGGGAGTAGATTCGATTGAACGCGCTGCGCCAGCATCATCTCTTCGCGGCTATGTTGTACTTCACGATTCAACAGCGCATTCTCGCTTGCCAATAAAGCCCTGGCCGCTTCGTTTTCCTTGAACAGCGGCTCGATCGTGGCAATGCCGGCAAAGAAAAGGATTGCCGTTAGCAGCGTTGCCAACGTTTGAACCCACAACGTCGGCTCCCAGATGATGTCGCCGGGCGGGGACTGAATCGTATCGACGATGCCAGCACCAATCCAAAGAGTCATCAAGACACCGGCCCCAGAAATGAAGAGCCAAGCGTACCGACGTCGGTAGATGGTGTTCAGGCGCAGTGCCATCAGGACTGCGACCAATTGGAACAGGGCGGCGAGCCCCAGAACGAAGGTGAATGCCATGTTGCTGCCGTTACAATCCACTCTGGCGAATTTTGCGCTTGCCAGTTACTAGCGATTGTTGAGGATTGCTCAGTATGCGGCAATGAGCTTCACGATTTCTTAATGGTTTATTGCTTCGACCGGAATGCAGAGTTCGATCTTGGTACCATGTTTTGGGGCACTCTCGATCGTGAGCTTCCCTTCCAGTAAATCGGCTTTCTGTTTCAGTCCGGTCAGTCCATAGCTAGTCAGTTCGATCGATTCGACATCAAAGCCTATGCCGTCATCTTGAACGCAAGCAATGAGGCTCTGCCCCCGTTGGCCGAGTGAGACATCAATCCTGATCGCTTCGCTGTGTTTTCGTGCGTTCGTAATGGACTCTTGAAAGAAACGAAATAGGCACGATCGCTGCCAGGGAGCAAGACGCGGCAGATCCCTATCGATTTCAACATGGATTTGAGCGGTCGAAAGAGAAGGCAATTTGATGAATTCTTGCAGGGCCGCCTCGATCCCTTCCTCGTCAAGACGCTTGGGATTGAGGCCTTGGATCAAGCGTCGTGATTCGGCTAGTGCCTCTTCGAGGATGGCTCGACACCGATCGAGGGAAGTCGAATCAGGCTTCTCTTTATCGTAAGCCTCGAGGAAGAGAAGTGCCGCGGTGATCTGCTGCGTGAGACCATCATGGATCTCGAAGCCAATCGACTGTCGCCAGCGTTCCAGGTGATCGATGTATCGCCACAAATTAGCCTGGGCTTCCTGGCTTAACGGTGTTAGCTTGGACACGTCGTTACCAGGTGGAGCGGTGGAATGAGCCCCGTTCGGTTCATCCGAAGAGGGTGTCGGGTTGGAAAGGAAATGGGAACTCATAGCTCACTTCCGTGATCCGCGAATATGATTCGTTAACGTTAGTTTCCGTGATCATTTGGAAACAGAGTGCCCCTCCGCTCTTAATCATACCCCCGCGTGGGTGGTTGAGTCAGCGCGTTTTTGTCCAAATCGAAGTAATATCCGCCACTTGGGCGTGAAATTCCTCGTCTTTGAACTCTGGGAAAGAAACCTATGGAAGTATCGCACGCCGTCCAGGCTTTGGGGGGGACCAATACGGAAGAACGTCGGAAAGCCGCCGAAGCCTGTGCCAAGGATCCAAGTATCGCCATGGCCGCGATTGTTCCTCTTTGCCGCTGCTGCGGCGATAGGGATGAACAGGTCAGCCAGTGGAGCCAAGCGGCATTGGAAGAGTTGGGACCGCCAGAGGCCGATGAGCTTGAGTCACTGCTCGAGCTAACGACTTCAGCTGAACTGACCGCCTATTGGGCCGTGACACTTGTCGGGCGACTTCAAGCCAAAGCGTCTCCGGCAGCGGCGCACCTGGCAAATCTGATCGAGAAAGAAGACACCCCCGTCGAAGTCCGTAATCGCGCCATCTGGGCGATTGGCCAGATCGGAGCCGTGGATGAATCGATCAAGACAACGCTCGAAAAGGCCGCTCAAAGTGAAAATGCCCGTACGGCTCGTTTGGCCTCAAAGGCATTGAGCAACATGTAGCAGACCAAAGAGTGCTATCACTGCGAGCAGCAATTTTTCCGCGGCTCGCCTTCTTTTCTGCTTTCTTGCCAGCGACTGACCTGGAAGTGGGGAATCCCTTTCGGTAAGGTTGCCCCGCTTGTACTAGGTACCTTGTTATGGATGACAGGGTGTCTGCTGGCAGTCGAAACCGCACATGGCAAGGAGGCTTCAAGTGCGCGCTCTCATTCTTTCTTCGCTCGCGTTTATTGTTGGTCTTGTTGCGGCTACCGGTTGCAATGTCGAGCAGGTTCTCGAGCAGTTGCCCGACGGCGTGCAGACTTCGGCCACATCGACAGCGCAGCCAGGAGATTCGATCCGCCTTGCCAGTTTCAACATTCAGGTCTTTGGACAATCGAAGATTGACAAACCGGATGTGATGAAGGTACTGACTCAAGTAGTCAAGTCGTTTGACATCGTGGCAGTCCAAGAACTTCGCAGTAAAGAACAAGACGTCATCCCCCGTTGGCTGGAAATGATCAACGCCGATGGTTCCCAATGGGCCTCGCTCGTCGGACCGCGCTTGGGACGCACGTCGAGCACAGAGCAGTACGTCTTCCTATACAATACTGCCAAAATCGAATTCATCGAAAAGAGCGACTTCACCATCAACGATCCACACGACTTATTGCACCGCGAGCCGTACGTCGCCTCGTTTCGTACTCGCGTAAATCCTGGCGTCCAGCCGTTTAGCTTCACCTTGATTAACATCCATACCGACCCGGACGAGGTCGACGAAGAGATGGATGCCCTGGGCGAGGTTTATGAAGTCGTCCGCGATGCCAATCCGAACGAAGACGATGTCATCCTTCTAGGTGACTTGAATACCGACTACACCCACCTAGGCATGTTGGGGCAAGTTCCGGGTATCTTTGCCACCGTCCAGGGAACGCCCACCAACACGCGCAAGAGCAAGAGCTACGACAACATCGTCTTCGACCACCGACGTACGACCGAATTCGCCGGTCAGGCAGGCGTACTGGACCTGATGGCTGCCTTTAAGATGACCGAAGATCAAGCGTTGGAAATCTCCGACCACTTACCCGTCTGGGCGACTTTCTCTTCGGTGGAAGCAGGTGGCGGAGCGTTGGCCTCTGCTCCGGCAGGGACAACGCGTTAGTACGCTTTACACGCTTTACTGCGGCTCGT
This sequence comes from Bremerella volcania, assembly GCF_007748115.1. NCBI lineage: Bacteria > Pseudomonadati > Planctomycetota > Planctomycetia > Pirellulales > Pirellulaceae > Bremerella > Bremerella volcania. The sequence goes on along the minus strand of NZ_CP036289.1, from coordinate 6,215,390 downwards.
ACTCGTGCATCGCGTGGAATTCTTTCGGCGGCTCGAAAGGGCGTAGATCCTTGGCCAAATAGGGGTTCTGGCTCTTGAGATCACCCCGGATGAGATAGTACTGCGGTTCCTGGTAATAGTCGCTCCAGCGAACCGCATAGATGGTGCCGGTGGTTGTCTTCTCGACATCGAATTGATGGGCCAGTTCGACGACCTCACCCATCTTGTATTTTGGCTCAGGGACTTCTTCCATCATCACTGGGCGTATCTTCATTTGGACGTCGCCGTAGCTGATCAGGTAGAAGTCGTCGTCCGTGACTTCGCGGCGAAAGATGAAATCGCTCGGAATCAGGCCTTCTGCTTTGTGGCGATCCTGGGGAAAGATCCAACCGTCACCATCTTCCGGCCAACGGGGAAACATCACCCAGACTACCGGTGGTTTAACGGGAAAGACTTCACTGTTTTGGATGGGGATCGAATCGTCCGTAGGTGCCATGCCGGGTAATTCTCGCGATGGTGTCTAGTGAGTCGAACTTGGACTGACCTCTTTCATTCTAACGAACATTTGGCCTGACAAGAAACAACACAAGGTGGCTGCCGAGGAGGTACTACCCCAACGACAACCACCTTGCAGGACACGTCGTGGTGTGCCTCGTGGTTAATCTTCGGCCTGACTCAGGTCGTAAACCAGTTGCGGTGGCGGAACCTTGGCGGCGATTTGCTGAAATGCGGAGAGCATTTGAGATTCCAATTCGGCAATCGTCGAGCCGCCAGGAACGCTGATGTGAATGCCGCCACACGCATTGGCAATAGCCGTCATCACGTCACGGTCCGCACTGGCACCCACACTCATGGTGTGGATCGTCACGCCACGCTTGTGGGCTTGGACGGCTTCCCAGATGGCATATTGTTTCGAGCGGTCGTTGGTGGAGTAGTCGGCGTTGCCGTCGCCATCGTAGTCGGTGTAGTCATCCCAGTCCCAGTCGTAAGGCAAGCTCCAGCCACTCTTGTAGCGGTTGGCGTTACCGTCGGTCATCAGCACGATCGTCGGACGAGCACCATGTCGTGCGTGAGCTTGAAGCAACTCATCCGCTTCATCCACGCCAAAGCCCATCGCCGTGAAACTGCCATAGTGACCGGCCTGCTTGTGGCGTTGAATCGTATCGAGCGAATCGTAGTCGTCCGAGATCAGGTTGCCATTCAAGCTGGCATACGCGTCGCCATCGTTGAGCGTATGCTCGACGCGAGAGGACTCATCGTAGGAAACGATCCCCACTTCGTCACCGAAGTCGAGATCTTGCAGGAAGTCGAGGAACAGAGAAAACCCGTTTTTCACCGCGTGGAACGGATAGTGTGGTGCCTTCCAAAGGTCTTCCGTTTCATAGTTGTGATAGCGATTGGTCAGGATGTAATCGACGAAGTTCAGTTTGCCATACTTCTGGCGATTACCGCTATCGCTCGGGACGTTGTCTCGGCAGTAGTTGATGAACTCGTCCCAACTTCCGCGACTGTAAGGGTAGTTGATGTTGTCCAAGCCAAACGCCTGCTTCACGGCGCTGTTGGTGTCGCGGAATTCTTCCCCGTTGCCGGTAGCGTTGCCCGCCCGCACGTAGACCCGGTCGATTTGGCGATTGTTGTTCGAGCCTGTTCCCGAGAACGTTCCCGTCTTGCTATTGGGATAGAAGTATTGTGATTTTCCGTTGCTAAAGTACAGGCGAACCCGCGAGATGTTCTTGGTCGACTCGACGTAAACTTCGCGATCTTTGAAGGTCACCTTGTTTTGTGGGGCTGCCGAACTGGTCGGTGGATCGCCGACGATCGTCAGATATTCCTGTTCAAACGACAGGCTGCCGACGTTAGGGTTCATCGCATTGAAAATGTCGACCATGTTCGCTTCGATGTTGCTTTGTCCCAAGCGACTGATCGAAGTGTAGCGGCTGTCGTCGTTCATCGAACCAGAGAAGTCGAGCACCACGACCATGTCGCGAGCTTCAACGAACGCGATAGCCTCCGCACGCAGGTCAATCGTCGGAGTTCCCACTGCCCAGCCGAATGCCAACGGCACCTTGCTGTCGCGTGCGCTCATATCTTCCTGGTCGCGGCGAGCGGTAACTTTGACCACGTTGTAAGGGCCTTCATTCCAGGTGATATCCCACTTGCCGGTTCCTTCGTTGTAGGTTCGCTTGCCAAAGACAACGTCATTATCCGCGTCGACGTAAACCCCGTTGCGGTCAGCAACATCGGCGGCCATGGCACGGGCATGTTCCAGCGAGATCGAGTTGGGATCGCCCCCTTCGCTTGCACTTTGGACGGCCGACGTGATCTCTTGCGAGGCCGCTAAGGCCGCCGCATCGACCGCGTTTTGCAGACGTGTCTGCTCCATCGCAATCAGACCGGAGTCGATGCCGAGCGAGAGGAAAGCGAACAGCACGATCATCACGAAAGCCGCAAGCACGATGAACACGCCGCGTCTGTTGTGCCGCTGAGTTGTCTGGGGAATGCTTTTGCTGGCCATGGATCTGTTTCTTTCTGAACCTGCTAGGGAGTGTTGTCGGCGGTGTGCCAACCAGGATCGAAAAGGGTGAAACTAAGACGATAGGATGCGGGCTACTGTACGATCGTCGACCTGGTATTGCGGAAGATGACGGCGGTCGAAAGGTCGTAGTCCAAGTTGTCGGGTACCGGCATCGCTGCTACCTGAGACATAGGCAAAGCGATGCGTACCTGAAATAAGTCAAGATCGTTGTTGGGATCGTCTAAGTTGAAAGATTCACCTGGCTTTCCAGCAGGTTCGATATAGATCTGAAGCTTCTCCGGATCGTATCCGGAAGCTTCCAGGCTGTTGCGAATATCGGAGATGATTTTGTCGTTCGTCTTAATGCCACTGGCAACCCAGTCGGCACGATCCATCGCACCCAGGCGGGCTCCGTCGCGAGCGACTTGTGCCAGCTGGCCATAGGTTTCGAACATCCGGCTGGCTTCCAGCATGCCTAGGATCAGCGTCAAGAAAACGGGCGCGATCACGGCGAATTCCACCGTTGCCGTCGCGCGGCGATTGGTCAGAGCGCGTCGTCGATGAAAAAGGTTCATGGCGTTTCGTTGGGAAAAGGATTTTATAAAGCACTAACGTGCATAAGTTGCTTTGCTTGTCCTGTCTTCCGCTAGGGGAAGCGGGGACCGGAATCGGCTGCCGCACGCGAGATTCGTTACTCGTGTCGCGTGAACGTTTCGCCGCTCAGCAGTACGTTGCCTAGCCACGGATGTGGAATCAAGGAAACGTTGCCATACGGTATGGAGGCGCGAATCATGAACAGCTGCCGCGGTTCGGCGTCTTCAAGTTCGATATCAGGCATGGCCTGAAAATCTTCCAACGTCGTCGGGGCATCGCCACCGTTGTCAAATTGGCTGGCGTCTTTGATTTGGATGGTGACCATCGAAGGGTCGACCGCTCCGCCCATTCGCTCGCGGGCATATTGTTCGACTTCCGCGGTCGTGGCACCGGTAGCCGAGCCCCAGCGAGCCGCGGTGCGCGTGGCATTCTTTAGTACGTTATTGACCATCGTGGCATGGCCGAATTCGATGATCGCAAAGACGAACATAAAAAAAACCGGCATCACGAGTGCGGTTTCCACAATCGTAGCGCCGGTTCTTTTCCCACATCGGTTGTGCGAAAAAATAGATACCTGACGCGAATTGCGACGCTTTCGCCACATGGCGAGGGCCTCTTCTGTGGTGCGGAATAGTGCGAGAGATTAGGTTCCGTAGCAACTCGCTCACGACTTCTAATTCAATGCATCAGAAGAACGAGATGAGTTGTTATTGAAAACCTAGTTCACAAATCCGGCATTTGCAGAAAGAATCTGCAAGTTTTAGGCAAGCGTTGCCGAGAGGGTGCCTGCTGGGCGTGAGCGGTAGTGCCAATCATACCCTGCGGCGTCGAATTCTCGAATTTACGGTCCTTCTTCTTTGGCGACCGTATCGACCAATACCAGGATCTTGCCGGTATCTTCGTTATAACCGTAAATTTCGTACCAGCGTAGCTTGGCGAACTCGATGCGATTGTCACGCATCATTTGCATGAACTCTTTATATGACGGGAACTTGCCGTTAAGGGCCTTGTAATGTTGAACCTGTTGTTGAAGTCCGAGCGTGCTTGCCCTGGCTGCCAGCGTGAAGTAGCCGGACGCGGCCTGGCTGAATGGATCAACTCCTTCGATGTTGCCGTCACGGGCCTCGATACCTTGTTTCTTTAACCACTCTTTGGCATCAACCACTTCATCGGTCGTCTGGTGAATGACCCCCTTTTTGGGTTTTGGCTCTGGGGCAGGTTCTTCCGGCGGCTTTTCCTCGGAGGGAGTCTCGGTCGTGGCCTGTTCGGTCATCGGTGAGGACGAGGCTGTCTCTGGCGGTGGCGCTTCCGAGTTGGCGACCGCATTATTGTTGGCATCTTTTGGCTGGTCCAAATTCGCGATGGGCTCTCCGCAGCCAACCAGAAAGAACGTCAGCGAAAGACAAACTGCATATCGCAACATGAGAAGACCGCCTAAGAACAGAAAGACTGGAATACCGACGACATTATTTTCGCGCGTTTTAAGGTCTCTTGCAAGCATTTACAACGAAGACGAATTTGCGATCCGATGGGCGAAATACCCCCCCACCAATATTCCACCCAGGCAGACGAGAAACGCGGCGCCGCCAATTCCGAGGATCAGATTGCTCCCCAAAGCAATTCCCATCAGGAAGATGATCGCCGCCAGATTGCCGACTGCCACACAATAGATCTGTCGCTTACGCCACTTTTCGATCGCGGCACGTTGTTCGTCATTCATAAAAGTGTGTCTCAGGTGGGGGTGCGCAGCTTGCCGCTCCATGCTACCATAAGTGCTCGCTGAACTTGTAATATCCTCCGATCGACCGGACTTCAATGGCCAAACGTCGCCCCGTGAAGAAGAAACCCGCTCGCGGTGCTGCCACGCAACCGCCGAGTGTCGACGCCCCGATGCGAATTATTGGCGGCCGGCTGAAGAATAAGAAGATCGAGTATTCCGGCGACACTCGAACCCGCCCGATGAAGGAACGGGTTCGAGAGGCGGTCTTCAATCTGATTGGCCCCTCAATTAAGGGCAAGATCGCGATCGACCTTTTCGCTGGGACCGGAGCGCTAGGGTTGGAAGCGATCAGCCGCGGAGCGATTCAGGCCCACCTGATCGAGCGTCATGTACCAACCTCGAAGCTGATCCGAAACAATGCCGAGGCCCTGGAGATCACCGATCTGATCACCATCTATGCCCATAACTCGTTTATGTGGGTTAAAAAGGAACTGGGCAAAGTTGCGCGGACGCCGTGGGTCGTGTTCATTTGCCCACCGTACGACTTTTTCGTCTCTCGCTGGGAAGAGATGGAGAAGCAGATGGTAACCCTACTTGAGGCCGCACCCCCGGAAAGCATCCTGATCGTCGAGTTCGATGATCAGTTCGATGGGGCCCAGCTTCCGGATGCCGAGAACTGGGATGTCCGGGTCTATTCCCCTGCGCATGTCGGCATCTATCGGCTGCCGTCTGACGAAGAAGCTTCGTAGCAAACCACCCGCTTCTACTGCTTACTGCTAATTACACTCAGCTAGCAGTGCATCTTTATCGTCTGAAGTAGAGTTCCGACCCGGTCATGACCGATGTAGGGGAGAGACGGCTTATTGCGAAAGTGCTGGCTCCTTAAGACCCCCGGCGTAACTTCTTGAGCGTGACGATCATAAGGCGGATGGAAACCAAATTGCTAAAGCGAGTTTGGTTCGTACTGGTACACCTGGCAATCCTCAGTCAGGCGTCTTACCTGTTGTCTGCGCCGCCGGAAGTGGAAACTCGCTCGGCATTCGACGATCCAGCTCTTTTCAAAATGGAGTTGGAGCCGCCGGCGAAGAAGCAGTTCCAGCCACTCGAACAAGTTCGTCCCAAACAGTCAGATCCCGTCGCAGCCGATCAGTCTGCCGGCTCGAGCTATGGACTGCCGGATCTACGGCATCTGCACCAGCAGTTGCCTAAAGCGGTCGAAAAGATCCGCGATATGTTGTTGCCGGTCGAAGCTCCGCCTGAACCAGATCCCAACGACGTCACCCAGCCGTTGGAAGAACCGGTGGAAGTCCTGCTGGCTCCACAAACCATTGAGACGCTTCCCCCGGTGGAAGTCAGTCCCTGGCGAGATCCTGTCATTGAATTACCGGTCGCCAGCCAGCTTCCGCAGCTCGAACGGATGCCGCTGGTCGCTTACCGTCCTGACACCCGCAACCGTGATAACATTTATCGCGTGGGAGACGAGCCAGAGAGTGCCGCGGACGTTCTTCCAGCCCTCGAACCGCCAAAGGTTCTGCCCCCAGTGGATGCTGCTCGTCCGGTCACGTACCGTTGGCCAAAGACGCCGCACTTGGACGCGATGCTTGAGCGATTGGACGAGTATCCCGAAACCAAGAGCTGGGCCAGCGACCTCCGTACGGCACTTCAAAAGCTACGAGAGGAATCGACCATTGGCACGGCCCCTGCTTCGCAGCACCTCAAACGGTTGGCGGAAGTCACCGGCGAAGCCGTTTCCATGGTCGATACGCTCGACTACGGCTGGCAGCGCACCGACATCACCCAAACCTATTACGCGATGCTGCGGCGGATCGACCTGTGGAACGCAGCGCACGACATTATCCACAGTGGCATTCAGCTGAGCGCTTCTCCGACGACGCTGGGCAACCTGCAGCAGCACCTGGAAGATTCTGAAGCGATCTTGCGTGACGGCGGTCAACTGCTCAGTTGGAGCGATTACCTGCAACTAAAACAGCTACGCCAGGCAATGGAATCGAATGCCTCGCCTCAGCAGATGCAGGAAGTAGCCAACCAGGTTTTGGCTCGGCTGGAAGGGGGCGAGTTCGACGAAGCTCAAAAGCAGCTTCTCGCTCAGGCACCCTTCGTGAACCTGGCTAATTCTTTGCGGCCATGGTTGGGGATCAACTTCAATCCCGAAAAGACCCTCGCAGCCGTCGAACGGTACGAACAGGAACAATCGGCCGCCGATGCGAAGCTGATCGCCATGGAATCCAGCTTACTGCAGCATCATGCCGAGCAGCCGATCGTCGAATTCGGCCAGCTGATCGATCACACGTACCGCAATGCGAACACGCGATTTGAAGTCAGTCAGCAGTTCATGCAGGCCTTTATGCCGGAGCTTCAGCCCGACGAATCGCGGGTGGATGACTTCATTCTCGGGGCACGCGTGCTGGGTCGCAGCCGCAGCGTGACTCGTTTGCACGTCCGCCCGGTGCCTGACGATCAGCAGTGGCGAGTCCAACTGGAAGTGTTGGGGAACGTCGACAGCCAAACGACCAGTCATAGCGGGCCGGTGAAGATCTTCAATCGTGGACGATCTCGCTACCACGCCGCGAAACAAGTGGTTGTTAATCCGAAGGGATTCTGGGTATCGCCGGCTGTGGCTCGAGCCGATACGACCACCAGCGTGGATAACCTGAAAAGCGACTATGACGGAATCCCCTTGATCGGTTCCTTGGTTCGTAGCGTCGCGCGTGGTCAAACCGAAGAGAAGAAATACGCTGCCGAAGCGGAAGTCGAACGCAAAGTTCGTCGTCAGGCCGAAACACAGTTGAATGAGCAGCTCAACGACAAGGTTCAACAGTGGCAAGACAAGCTGTACGTGGACGTCGTTCAGCCGCTGGTTCGTCTTGGCCTGGATCCTTCGGTGGTCGATTTAAGCACGTCCAGCCGTAGCATCTCCGGCCGTTTTCGCGCCGCTGGTCCTCGGCATCTGGCCGCCCACACGCCTCGGCCCAGTAGCCCGATCGACAGTGTTCTCAGTGCTCAACTGCATCAGTCAGGTCTGAATAACTTGATCCGCCAGCTTCGTCTGGGGGGCCGCGAGATGACGCCGAAAGAATTCCTGATGGAAATTGGCACGCGATTCCCCGCCGTTCAGAGTGATGTCGATGAAGAGCTTCCCGCGGAAGTGGCCTTTAAGTTCTCGGAAGACGATCCGATCCGCGTCGAGTTCAAGGACGGTCAGGCTCAACTGACCCTGCGCATCGATTCGTTGACGGTCGATGACAACCACTGGGAAGATTTGGAAGTTTCGGCACTCTATAGTCCTACTAGCGTTGACTTCGATGCCAAGCTTGTGCGGGACAGTACCGTCTTTCTGAAGGGGAAACGCCTGGGCTTTCGCGATCAAATCGCGCTGCGGGCTGTCTTCCTGAAGGTGCTATCCAAGAAGCACGAGATCCCGCTCTTTCCCGCGGGAGCGAAGGTCGATCCGCGTCTGGCCGAATTCCAGGTCAATCAGCTGGCCCTACACGAAGGTTGGCTGGCCGTTTCGCTGGGGCCCAAAGGCGTTCTGATGCAGGAACGAAAACTGTTCCGCGTCGCCGACGAACCGGAGCGAACCAGCCGCTAAGGGTCAACCCACTCGCGATGCCAAAGCTCTAGCACCAACAGTGCCCACAGCCGGGCACTATGGTCGAACTGGTTCGTATCGTGTTCCCGCAAGAGTGTCTCGATGGTGTCCTGACGGAAATACCCACGGCTCTTGGTCGTTTCACTTGTAAGCGTATCGTGTAGTAGTTCTTTCAACTGTCCGCGGAACCATGTGTTAAGCGGCACACCGAAGCCCATCTTGCGACGTTTCCAAATGACTTCCGGCAGCTTGTCTCCGAACGCGTGCTTCAGAAGAAACTTTCCGCGACCCATCCGCCACTTCCACTTCGACGGCAATCGAATCGCAAACTCGGCCAGGCGGTAATCCAAGAACGGTTGCCGGCATTCCAGGGCATGAGCCATCGAGGCGATGTCGACTTTAGTATTCAGATCGCACGGCAGGTAAGTCGTGAGATCGGCCAACGAAGCGGCCGTCAGGGCGTCCCGTTTGCCGGAGCGTTTCCAGGCCGAGTAAAGAAAGGCATAAGGGTCGGTATCGGGAAGCCTTTCGACGAAGCCATCATCATATAACTCACCGCGACGTGTTTCATTGAAGATGCTGATCCAGTCCAGGTACCGTCGGCCCGGAGACATCGCGATCGCCTCGGCAAAACGTCGTGCCCGTCGCAGCCTTGATTTCTGGGGACCACCGGCCGGTAAGAGTTTCATGCCGAGCTTGGATCCGAAGCGTCCGACCGGACCAAACATATCGACCGCCGCCGCCAGACGCACGGCTTTGTAGCGATCGTAACCCGCGAAGAGTTCGTCCCCTCCGTCGCCGCTGAGAGCCACCGTGACGTGCTCGCGAGTCATTTGCGAAACATACCATGTTGGAATCGCGGAACTATCGGCGAACGGTTCATCGTAGTGATGAATGAGTTTCGGTAACATCTCGAGCGCATCAGGCGTCACCTGAAACTCATGGTGCTCCGTCCCCAGGTGCTCGGCGACTTGTCGTGCATAGCTGGTCTCGTCATATTCCTTCTGCGGAAAGCCAATGGAAAACGTCTTCACCGGCTGATCGGTGAGCTGTTTCATCGTGGCGACGACCAGTGAAGAATCGATTCCGCCGGATAGAAACGCCCCCAGCGGGACATCGGCTTGCAGGCGAAGCTTGACCGAATCGGTGAAGAGCCGGATGAGTTCGGCCTTGGCGTCGTCCAGGCTGATGGCCATTTCGCGGCTGAAATCGGGATTCCAATAACTGGCGATCTCGAGGTTCTTTCCATCGAAGGTCAGATAACAGCCTGGCGGTAGCTTGTGAATCCCTCGGAAGATCGTTCGCGGATGGGGCACATATTGATACGTAAGGTAGGCATCGATCGCGCCAGGGTCAATTTCGCGTGGCAGTCCCGGCACTTGCAGGAGAGCCTTGAGTTCGCTTCCGAAGAGAAGCCGGTCGCCATGCACGCAGTAGTAGAGCGGTTTCTGTCCCAGGCGATCGCGACCCAGGACGATACGCCGGTGACGCTGGTCCCAAACGGCTATGGCGAACATTCCATTGAAGTGGGAAAACGCGTCGACCCCTTCATCCTCGAAAAGGTGAACGATCACCTCGGTATCGCAGTGCGTGCGGAACGTGTGCCCTGCCCCTTCCAGGCGAGCCCTGAGCGAATGGAAATTGAAGATCTCGCCGTTGAACGCGGTCCATACGGTTTCGTCTTCATTGGCCAGTGGCTGATGGCCGCCAGCCAGGTCGATGATCGAAAGCCGGCGATGGCCAAGGCCCACTCCTGGCACGGTGCCATAGGGGCCATGTTCGTGTGGGAAGCGGTGATAGATCCCTGAGTCGTCAGGGCCGCGATGAGCCAGCGAGTCGGTCATGCGGCGCAGCACCTCTTCGCTCACTTCGTGCTGTGGATCGACCCAAAATGCCCCGGCAATGCCACACATGGTTATTTGGTTCTTAGTGCCTAGTTCGACAGGAGAGAAGAGGGAAAAGCCGCCAGTAGATTCCTTCTCCTTACTCCGACCCATCACAAAGGGGTGTTGCTTCGGCTCGGATGCGAGCTTTCACCAAAAGTTGATTCAACTGCGAAAGCTCTTCTTCGGTCATGTGCCCGAGGTTTTGTTTGTGGATTTCCAGCAGCGGCTGGCGAATCGTTTCCACCAGCTTGCGCCCTTTGGGGGTGATGGTGATCATCACGACTCGGCGGTCGCTCTCGCTCCGATTGCGCTCGACCAGTTCAGCTTCGGCCAGACGATCGACCAGACGAGTGATATCGGGAACACGGGTCACCATTTGCTGAACGATTTCCAGGCACGGCAGGCCTTCGCCGTGATGTGAGTCCAGGATCTTCAGAATGTTGTACTGCGCGCTGGATAGGCCGTGCCGTTTCATCAAACGGCCGGGCGCGGCCGCGATCATGTTGTGCGTGCGAAGCAGGTTGAGAAAGGTCTCCAATTCGAGAGACTCGAATGGCTGTTCCTTTTTCAACTGCTGTTGAAGGATGGATTCAGGCAAAACGTTCGGCCTTGCAGCGGGAGAGAATGAAATGGGGAACGTCCCTATTATTATCACAAAGTTGGCCGCTGTGGGCCTGAATGGAAAAAAGCCGCCGACCTAGGCCAGCGGCTCTTATGATTTGACTAGCACGCACCCAGAGGGATTGCGACGCTTAATTTTCCTTCTTCAATTCGGTCTCGATCGCTTCGATGACCGTCTTGTCGTCTGGTTCGACACGGGTACGGAAACGCTGGATCACTTCACCATTCTTACCGATCAGGAACTTCTCGAAATTCCACTTCACGTCGCCAGGATCGGATTCAAAGCTCTTCAACTTGGTGTACAGCGGCGCGGTGCCTTCTCCGTTGACTTCGATCTTCTCGAACATCGGAAAGGTCACGTCGTACTTCTCGGTGCAGAACTCTCGAATCTGCGAAGCGGTGCCAGGTTCCTGTTTGCCAAACTGATTGCAAGGGAAGCCGAGGACCGCAAAGCCTTGATCACCGTATTGTTCGTACAACGCTTGAAGGGGTTCGTACTGGGGCGTCTTGCCGCACTTGCTGGCGACGTTCACGATCAACAGAACCTTGCCCTTGTACTCGGACAAGTCGACCTTCTTGCCTTCCAGCGTTTTGACTTCGCCTTTCAGGACATCTTCAGAGGCCACGGCCGACACAGAGAATGCGGCCAGCAAGGCCAACGCAGCAAAGACGGATAGAACCGACTTCATAGGGAACTCCTCAACGTTTGCGGGGGGGAAATGTTTTGCCAGGCAGGACTGCGGGCAGGAAATAGTTGTCCCAACAGCCATTAGTTAAGTGTACCGACAAAAACAGACGCGTTGCAACAAAATGTTGGCTCGATCGCTCTTTTAGGTTGGGAACTGGAGGAGGGCAAAAGAACGCGTGGCAACACATTGCTCCCGCCGGGGTAGGTGTTGCCACGCGCTGATAGGTTTATCGAGGGGGCAATTGCCCGTGGTTTAGAATTCGCCTGGGTTCTCGTCGCCGCCGTCGTTGGAGTCGGCTTTGTATTGATCGCGTTCGCGTCGAGTCGCTTCCAGGTCGAACATCAGGTACTTCATATCCAGACGCAATTGGCTCAACGCTTCTTGCACCAAAGTGTAGATGCGACGGCGGCGTCGGCTGTTCTCGATCACTTTGTTGACGGCTGGTTCCAACTCTTGTCGGTGCTCTTCCGGCAGCTTGGCAATCATGATCGCCAACTCGACCAGGTCCTTGGGCAGTTCTTCTTGGGCGGCAGCTTGGTCGTCGACTCGTTGGTTGGCTTGGCTCATGTGGTTTCTCCGCAATTGGGTTGTTCGCTTCTGACACGATTATTTGCAGCCCCCGTGCCACATGCGTGCATGCATTTATGCTAAACGACCTAAGTTGCAATTGCCAAACAGCTTACGATTATTCGTGAAAAGTGGAAGCATTCCGACATGTGGTATTTTCACCACGCGATTGATCTGGAAATGGTTTCTAAATCTAGGTACAAGCACGACTTACGACTGAAGAAACATGCCGTTGCAGTAAGGAAACACTCGGCGTGAAAGCGCCCCGCCGACAAACCAGTTTTTTTCTCCGTTTGCTGCTCGTGTTGCTTTTGAGCATCACGACCCTCCCTTGCTGCGCGCTGGCGGCGGTGATCGAAGACTTCGAATCGGCGACAACAACTTGGAAGCCGCTCGAGGGCGATGCCCCAGCAAGTCGGCTCGACCATAAGCGGATTGTCGGCAACTCGCATCTTGGGGCCAGTAGTGAATTGATTGCGCTGCGATTTTCGCAGGGTTCGTACGCCTATTACGGCCACCCCATCACTCCGGCACGCGTTGTCCCGGATCTTTCGCTGTCTGTCTGGATCAAGTCGGATCGATCAGGCATTCAGTTTGCCGCGCAGGTTGTCTTTCCGCGGAGTCGCGATCCCCGCACGGGACAGCCGATCACGACGCGCATTCTCGGGGACCGAGCCGGACAGCCTGACCAGTGGAACCAGATCGGCATCCGCAATATCGACCAGCAAGTCAACGACCAGGTCACCGCGCTGCGCAGCGAACATGGCCCGCAGTTCGATCCGCGGGAAGCATATGTCGACATGGTCTTGCTGAACGTCTACACCGGACCAGGACTCATACGTGTGCAGATTGATGACCTGGAAGTGGAAGGTCTGCTGAATGTTCAAAACGTCAATACGGTGACGCAAAGAGTGACCAACCCCAGCGGACTTCGCGGCATGGGAAGTTTGCCCGGGACGACCGGCGCGAATGTGCAATTGGCACCACCCCGCAGCGAATCGGCTTCCAATGGTCAGGTCATCGAGTTGAACGATCACGCCGCGGTCCCGCGAGTCATCGACTACAACGGTGAACCCTTATCACTGCTGCGAGGCCTTGGTTTCAACGCCATCCGAACGAGCCGTGCCCCTTCGCCACAGCTTCAGCGAGAGTTGCTGCGTTACAACATGTGGAGCGTCAGTTCGCCGCCCGAGACGCGCAGCCCGGCCGAACAATCGGCGGTTCTTGCTTGGGAACTGCCGATCACCTCAGGCCAAGATGCCTTCTCCGACTTTGCCATTCGAGCCGCCGATTTACGGCTTCTCGACGGACAGAAGCCCCGTCCCGTCTTGGCCATCGCGCCGAATCGAGTTCATGACTACAGTCAGCACAGCGAGATCATCGCGACCCGTCGCTCGCCGCTGGGCACATCTCAGTCGCTCGACGATTATGCCAAATGGACGCAGTCGTGGGGCCTGTTTGCCTCGCCCAGTGCGACTCGTTGGGCCGTGATACCGACGCAGTTCAGTCCTGCCACCCAGCGGCAAGTTTCGTATCTCGCCCAGGAGTCGCGCGTGCCCATGGGGTTCCAGCCGTATCAGCTGGAAAAGGCCGCGTTTCTGGCGATCGCCAACGGTGTGCGAGGTATCGTGTTCGAAAGCAACACGCCGCTCAATGAAGATCACCCGGTAGACTTCGCCAGAAGGACGGCACTCGACGTCATCAACCGCCGTATTGAACTCATCTATCCTTGGATTGCCCAAGGAAGTCCGCGTAATGGAGCGATTTCCAGTGACCCCAACGTGCATGTCTCGATGTTGGCCACCGATACGGCCATTCTGTTGATCGCCGTGAGAACTGGGCCGGAAGATCAGTTCGTTGTCGATCCCCTGCCCGATCGCCCGGTGAACGTCCGAGTACGAGGTGTGCCGATGGCATCGGAAGCGTATCGCATCGGCGACAGCGGCATTCACCCGGTCAATCATAGTCGTGGGCTGGGGGACATGCAGATTCAGCTGGATGCCAGCGAACATGTCTCACTTGTCTTCTTGACGCAAGACCCACGTGTCATTCGTGAGATGCGTCGCCGCAGTGATGAGCACCGTACCGAGATCGTCCGCCTGCGAATGGAGGCCGTGAATCACGAGTTCGAGTTGGCTCGCAGCGTCCAAGCGGCACTCGAGTCACCTTCCGAGTCGCCGGCGATCCGCCGCAACATTGATTCTGCATGGGCTGACATTCGCCAGGCCCGCACGCTGTACGAAGAGTACAACTTGCAAACGGCCTATCGCTACGTGACCCAGGCCGAGCGAAAAGTAGCCTCTGTGCAGCGGCAACAGTGGGCTCAATGGGCATCGCAGTATACGTTTCCGCTGACCAACCCGACGCTGATCTCGCACGACCTGGTGCCATTTGCTTCGCGACTGCAAGGCAACTTGAATTATCTTCGTCCTGGGCCGAACACGCTGCCGGCAGGCGATATGGAAGACCTTACCTTTCTGCTATCCAGCGGATGGATTCAGGTTCGTTCGCCTCAGCCAGGTTTCGAGTCGGCCGTCGAGCTATCGCCGCAACGGCCGCACGCTGGGAACTATTCCCTTTCGCTTCGAGTCTCGCCAGATCAGCAAGGGCTGTATGCGCGACCGGAACAAGCGCCGATCGCGGTTCGCAGCGCAATGGTCCAGGTTCCGCCAGGTCGGCTGGTGCTCATCCGCGGATGGATTCGCATTCCACAGCCGTTGTCTTCTGAGACCGGCGGTGTGCTGATTCACGACACGCTCGGCGGTCGAGAACTGGGGATCCATATGACCGATGCGACCGAGTGGACCGAATTCAGTTTGATGCGGGCCACCGGCGATTCCGACACGTTCAATCTGACGGTTGAACTGGCCGACGTCGGCCAAGTCTTTCTGGATGACATTACGGTCTCGACTTACGAGGCGACGCGCGGGCCGGAGATTGCACCCGGCTTTGGTGCCGAAGCGGGTGATCGCTTTCAAACCTACCAACCGTAGGACATCGCGTTAGCGAAAACGGCTTCTCTGGTTGCGATTGCTGCTTTCGATTCGCTACGATCAGGGTGTTGCTATTCTTCCCACCGCCTTGAGTAAATCTGTGACCGTGCTGGCCTACTTTGGTGAATTGCCATTCCCATCGCCCCTTCTGGGCGGATTGATTCTTGGATTGATCATGGTGGGAATCATTTTTTATCTCTACATCCTGCCAAAGAAGAACGAGCCACCGGAGGTTAACCCAGTGGAAATCGCCATCGATCCGATGGTGGCCTCAGGGCCCAAGTCGCTGATGGGGCCGGAGGTACGCGTCTACAACGTGCCGGTGCGGATCGTGGCGATCGTCGTCGCGGCGGCCGGACGGGGGCACGATCAGCTGAGCGAGGAAACCCTGCGGACGTTGATGGAGAACTTTCTTCCCCAGATGATGGCCGTTATCAGAGCCCACCGACCGGATGTCTATCGTTGGCCTGGGCAAATGAGTACGCGCGGATTCAGTCAACGCTTCTTCGCCCAAGCGAACCTACCGGGCGAGCATGGCGAAGGAAGCCCCTGGACTGCGGTCGCCGGACGATACGATCACCAAGGGAGCGGGTATCTCATCGGCTTGGTTTGTTGCGCCGACGAAGATAATCCCTTGGGGCAGATTCTGGTCGAACAAAAGCAGCAGTGGACCGACATCGTACGGATTTCCTGAGAGGGAAAGCATCGGCCGATTCCTTGGCCAGCGCCTTGGCATCTGTCATATTACTTAGGGCAGCCGCATAGGTGCTGTTGCTCTTCTCTCAATGAGCCTCCGCTTTGCAGCACGGATCGCAAGAGGTGCACCATGAAACGTTCCCCGAAGCAACTTGCCGAAGACGTCCAAGCCATTTGGCAAGCTGGAGTCGATGCGGTCAAGAGCGACGAACTCGTCTACGATGCCGTCGAAGTGGTTGAGGACACGCTTTTCGTCGGGGAGTCGCGGTTCAACCTCGCGGCCATCAAACGAATCTTCGTGATCGGCGGTGGTAAGGCGGGCGCCGGGATGGCAATCGGTCTGCAGAAGGCCTTGGGTGACAAAGTCCTCAACGAAAAGCATGTGCAGGGAATCGTCAGCGTGCCTGCCGACTGCGTACAGGAGCTTTCGCACATTCAACTGAAAGCAGGCCGGCCCGCCGGGCAGAACTCGCCAACGGTCGAAGGGGTGGAGATCTCGCGGCAGATCTTGCGAATGTGCGAAGGAATGACCGTTCATGATCTGTGCATTGGCTTGATCTCAGGGGGCGGTTCGGCGCTGCTGCCTTCGCCGATCGACGGCATCGGTCTGAGTGAGAAGCAAGAGATCACGAGCTTTCTCAGCGGCAATGGTGCCAACATCGAGCAGCTCAACACGGTACGCAAGCAGCTAAGCCGCATCAAAGGACATGGTCTGGCCATGAGCTGTAAGGCGGGCAACCTCGTCAGTCTGATCATCTCGGACGTGCTAGGGGATTCGCTGGACGTCATTGCATCCGGCCCCACCGTCCCGAATACGACGACCGCGGCCGATGCGCTCGACGTGTTGAAGATGTATGGCGTGCCGCACATCGAGAGATTCGCCAATATCGTCCGCGTGCTGGAAGAGAAAGCCAAGCGTCATCCGAGGAATGATTCCCGCACCACGTGCAGCGTTGCCAACTGGATCATCGGCAACAACGCCGTCGCCGTGGATGCCGCGGGTATCGAAGCCGAAAAGCGGGGATACTCACACGTGATGCACTGCGCCAGGGGGATGGAAGGAGAAGCAGAAGAGATCGGGCAGCATCTGATGCGGATGGGGATCAAGATGCAAAACGAAGCTGGCCCCGATTGTCTGATCACGGGAGGGGAGCCGGTCGTGAAGCTTGTTGACCCGTCCAAGCGCGGCTTGGGTGGTAGGAATCAACAGCTGGTGTTGGCCGCGACGGTGGAGGCCATGCAGCAGCGGGGAGATAATGCGCTCGATGGGATTGCGATCCTCAGTGGCGGAACCGATGGTGAGGATGGCCCAACGGATGCCGCGGGAGCATGGATGGATGCCGAAGCGATTTCCGCGATGAACGCGAGCGGCTTGAAGCCAGAAGACTTTCTCAAAAAGAACGACGCGTATCATTTCTTCGCGCCACTCAACCGTTTGGTGAAGACGGGCCCCACGCACACTAACGTGTGCGATGTTCGTGTTGTGGTTGTCGATCGAGTTCAGCCTCAGCCAGAGAAGTGAGGGGCGCAAGCAAAAAGCGGTCTTCTTACTTGAAGACCGCTTGAGCGAATGTTGGTGAGTGGCAGCAGACTATTCTTCGCTGACCGTTACCTTTTCCATCTTGTCCCCTTGGGCGATCGCGTTGACGACGTCTTGGCCTTCGATCACTTTGCCGAAGACGGAGTGCTTACCGTCGAGCCACGGGGTTGCCTCGTGCGTGATGAAGAATTGCGAGCCGTTCGTGTTGGGACCGGCATTGGCCATCGACAGGATACCAGGACCATCGTGCTTCAGGTCGGGGTGGAACTCATCCTCGAACTTGTAGCCTGGGCCGCCGGTGCCGGTGCCTTGAGGGCAACCGGTTTGGACCATGAAGTCCGCGATCACGCGGTGAAACTTCAGGCCGTCGTAGAAGCCCTCGCCGGCCAGCTTCTCGAAGTTACCGACCGTCTTGGGGACCTTGTCTTCGAACAGTTCCAGCTTGATGGTGCCCTTGTTGGTTTCGATGGTGGCAACTTTCATCGGTATTCCCTTGTTTTGTATCGGGGTGAGTTGTGATGATCGTCGTCCATTATAGAAACATCGCGTCCGATCGATAACCGGGGCGAGGGCTGGGCGAACTGGGCTGCTTTCTAGTGATATCGTTCAAGAAACGGAAGAACGCCGAATCGTGCGATCCGGCGTTCCTGGAAATTCGATGACGCTTGCAGGAGGTTAGTCCCACCACCATTGTCCGGCGGCCAGGTTCTGGAGCGAGATTCCTTTTTGGGTCTCTGCCAGGACTCCTTCTTCATCCTTCTGGACGTTGTCTGGGGTCAGGGCCTGCTTGGCGTTGATTTCAACACCACCGCCGATTGGGGTCAGCAGGCGATTGCCTTTCCAGATGGCATTCACGGCTGTTTCGACCGTCTCAGGGGCGGGCAATGTTTCAACCGGGTAGGCATCTTCGTCGGCGAACACGCCCAGATCGAAGCCGCTCTGGTTGTAGTAGTCTTGCTCTTGGATGTAAGCCGCGGCGATCAGCATGTCGATCAGGTCGCGAAGCTGGCCATAAACGGCTTCTCGTTCGGCCAGTTCGCCATACTTCTTGGTGAACGTGCTGGTGAACATGAAGCTGGCACGATCGACGGCGTTAGTCTGTTGGCGACCACCTTGCATGGTGACCATTTCGCTGGCACCGATGAGTTTCACGCCGTCCCCTTGAAGTTCCATGGCCAGGCCATCGTCCGAAACCTTGACGCAGTCGTAGTTCGGGACGAAGAACCAACGCTGCATGGCGTTGGATGCGATCGAGCCTGGACGAGCTTTTTCGACGTAGCTGGGAATGTTGACCGGTGGTTGTTCCAGGCCGATCCCGATCAGCTTCATACGGTAGTCGGCTTCAACCATCACGCGAGCGAAGTGCGTGTTCGCCGAGATGCCGCGAACTGAAACGATCTGGTTACCCAGAGCGTTCTTCATCGCAGTGACGATGCTGCGGGTATCGCCGGGGCGAACGCTGGTCTGTGGGATCGAGGCAATCACCTGGCTCAGGTTCGCGAGGCCTTCCTTGGTGGGATCGATCGAGACGCCCACGTTGTTCGGACCGTCAGTAAATGGACCAAACGCACGCAATGCGACGATCAGGTCATCCAACTGGAGAGTCGCTTTGCCGCTGTAGGTACCAACACTGACCCCATTGAGATCCCGAACATAGCCTTCGGCCGTACCGGCGAGAACGATGTCTTTCGTTTCCGGGTAGTAGAAGACGTACTTGATTTCATTCAGCCCAGCCAGGTTTTTCATGTCTTCTGGGATACCGCCACCCTTGGCAACGGCTTCGGCAACGGCCTTCTCAAGGCGATTGAGCGAAACCTTACGCAGCTTGCTGGGGCGATTCAGTTCGGCAGGCAGCACCGAAGCTGCTTGTTGAACCCGCTGTTTCATGAGCATCCCGGTCGGATCGCTGGCACGTCGCATCTTCAGCACACCCTCGGCGTCGACATAGATACCTGCCGCGATGGGGTTATCATCTTGGTTCTGTGCTTCGGCAATGCCAGTGCATAGCAACAAAAGGGCGACCGAGAGAAACGACAAAAGCTTCGTTAGTCGCAAGTCCATAGCAGATCCCTGGATACAGTTGAGCTCGAGAAGGTGAAGGATTGGTGGACGCAGAGTCCTGGGAGACCTTAAGTAAGTATCGCATACCCAAGGCGTACTGTCCCTGAATCCCTTGAACAATCAGGCAAGGGTTACCAGTGATCTTAATTTGAGGGGATAGGAAAGGCAAGCAATTCGCGAAAAGAGGGACGATTCGTTGGCCCTGGCCTCGATCGCCGCCTGAATAACCGGAAAAATCGGTCTAAGTACTTGTTTTGCAATTAGTTACAAAACGCTATGCCGAGTTGCGGACCCCTCCAGAAGCAGGGCGTCTGAGCAGAAGTTCGAAGTTCCCTTCCCCAAGAAGTTCATCAACGCGGGTCCGCATTTCCGGGGAAAGGTCGACTCCTTTCTGGCTTTTCAGGGCGACCTGACGACCATCTTCCAGCACCAGCAGAAGCTTCAGTTCGCAGTTGCCAGGATACCCACGCACGATCTCGACAAGCGTTTGCAGCTTATCTTCGCCATGGACTTGCTGGTCGACCCGAACCATCACGCCGCGCGCGTATCGCGTTTCCACTTCCTCGATGGGAATCAACTCATTGACGATCAGGTTCGCCTCGTCATCACCGCCTCGCCGATCGAGTCGACCCGAAATGATGTAAACGCCGTCCGGCCTGAGGGACTCGCCCAACTTGGCATAGTCTTCCGGCCATAGGATGCAGCGGATACCGCCATCGACGTCTTCCAGGTCGAAGTTAGCGTACTTGGTATGGGTGCTTCCGGGCCGCGCCTTACGCGTGTGTGCGAGTTTGATCGAGGCGACCATGCCGCCCATGGTGACTTCGGTTTTGTCTTTGAGGCCGGTAAGATTCGCGGTGCTATGGCTACAGCACATCTCGAATTTACGTTTGTACTCGGCCAGAGGATGACTCGACCAGTAGAACCCAAGACACTCTTTCTCGTAGCCCAGCGTTTCTTTGTCTGGCCAAGGCTGCACATCGGGAAGCACGACCGCTTTGGCTTCTTCCGCGGGATCTTCGACGGCAGCGAAAAGGTTCTTTTGCCCCGCCCTCTTGTCCGCGATCGCGGAGGCGCCGGACTGGATCGCTTTGTCTAGCGCCGTAACGTATTGAGCCCGATGCCCGCCAAGGCGGTCGAATGCACCGGCCTTGATCAACGTTTCGATGGCTGCCTTGCTGCACTGCGACGGATCGACGCGTTCGCAGAAGTCGAAAATGTCGGTGAACGGACCGTCTTTCTCGCGCGCCGCGACGATCGCTTCCGCCGCACCGCCACCGCAACCTTTGATGGCACTTAGCGCGAAGACGATCTTGCCGTCCTTCACCGTGAACTCTTCATCGGAATGGTTGACGTCAGGCGGAGCCACTTCGATGTTCATCCGCTCAGCGTCTTCCATGTGCTCGACCAGTGCGTCCTTCGTCTTGAAGTTTCGGCCACTGATGTCACCGGAAAGAAGCGCGGCCATGAACTCGATCGGGTAGTGCGCTTTCAGGTAGGCCGTTTGATAGGCGACCAGTGCGTAAGCCGTTGAGTGGCTCTTATTGAAACCATACCCGGCGAACTTGACGATCATGTCCCAGAAGTCCTGGGCTTCCTGCTTGGTGAGGCCTTTCTCTTGAGCACCTTCCAGGAACTGCTCGCGATTGGCCTGGATGATCGATTCTTTCTTCTTACTGATCGCCTTAATGCACGTGTACGCTTTGGCCAGCGGAATGCCACCCAGGCGATTCAAGATCCGCATCACCTGTTCCTGGTAGACCATGACCCCGTTGGTCTCTTCCAGCACGTCTTTCAGCACTTGATGCTTGTAAGCCGCTTCCTTGCGACCATGCTTCACCTCGATGTAGTCGTCGACCATCCCGCCTTCGAGCGGACCAGGCCGATAGAGCGCATTGGTCGCGATAATGTCGAGGAAGCTGTCCGGCTTCATACGTTTCAACAGGTCGCGAATGCCGCCACTTTCCAGCTGAAACACACCCTTCGTTTCACCGCGTCTCAGGAGGTCGAATGTGTCTTTATCATCCAAGGGAAGCCGCAAGATGTCGAGGTCTTCGCCGCGAACCTTCTTGATTAGATCGACCGCGTTTCGCAGGATCGTCAAGTTACGCAGACCGAGGAAGTCCATTTTCAGCAGACCGGCCGCTTCGACGTCATTCATCGACCACTGAGTGATGATGTCGTCTTTGCCGGAAACGCGGCAAAGCGGAACGTACTCGGTCAGTGGTTCATCCGCGATCACCACGGCGGCCGCGTGCGTCCCGACGTTGCGTGCCAGCCCCTCGATCTTCATCGCCAGATCGAGTAGTTCCTTGATGTCCGGGTTCGCGTTGTAGGCGGACTGCATGTCCGCGCTTTGGGCAAGCGCATCTTTCAGCTTGATACCCAGCTGATCGGGCACCATGCCGGTCACTTCGTTGACCATGTCCAGCGGCAGCCCCATCGCGCGGCCGACGTCTTTGATCGCGGCCCGGGCGGCTAGCGTACCGAACGTACCGATCTGGGCGACGTTCGCTTCGCCGTACTTATCCTTCACATACTTGATGACCATTCCCCGACGTTCTTTATCGAAGTCGATATCGATATCAGGGGCTTCCAGGCGGTTTTCATCCAGGAATCGCTCGAACAGCAAGTCGTACTTGATCGGACAGACGTGGCTCAAATAGAGGGCGTAGCACACCAGCGCACCCACACCGCTACCACGAGCCGTGGCCGGAATGTTTTGCTTGCGGGCCTCGACCACGAAGTCCCACACGATCAGGAAGTAGTTCGGGAAGCCAAGTCGGCTGATCACCCCCAGTTCGCGGTCCAAGCGGGCCATGACGACTTCGCTCAACTCGCCGCCAGGCAGCATCTCTTCGTTGCCTTCGTAACGCTCTTTGAGTCCTTGAATGCAAAGCTCGCGGAGATATTCGTCGGCCGTCTTGCTTTCGGGGATTTTGAAGGAGGGGAAGTGGCGCTTGCCCAGTTCCAGGTCAATGTCGACGGTGTCGGCGATTTCCTGGCTACGCGAGCAGGCATCTTCCAAGCCTGGGAAACTCGCGTACATGTCATCCGGACTACGAAGATAGAACTGGTCGTTCTCCATCTTCATTCGCGAGGCATCCGTACGGAACTTGCCGGTGTTCACGCATAAGAGGATATCCTGGGCCTCGGCATCACTCTGATCGACATAGTGCGTGTCGCTGGTGGCTACCAGCGGCAGGCCGATCCTCTTGGCAACGTCGACCGCGCCCTCCAGTTGCATCTTCTGGATATCGAGACCATTGTTCATGATCTCGATGAAGTAGCGATCGCCGAACAACTTGTGGAACCAGCCAGCCGTTTCCTCGGCTTCTTTGACGACCTCCGCCGTATTGGTTCCGTTCATCACGATCTTCGAGAACTCGCTGCTCACGCAGCCACTCAGGCAGATGATTCCCTCGTGATATTTCTCCAATAGTTCTTTATCGATACGCGGCTTGAAGTAGAACCCTTCCAGGTAGGCGGCCGAGGCCAGCTTCACCAGGTTCTTGAAGCCTGTCTTGTTTTGGGCCAGCAAAGTGAGGTGATAGTTCGAGCCGCGCATACCGCCTGATTTTTCCAGGCGGCTGCCCGGCGCGATGTAGGCCTCGTACCCGATGATCGGGTTGATCTCGTTCGCTTGGCACGTGTTGTAGAACTGCAGTGCCCCGTGCAGGTTACCATGGTCGGTCAAAGCCAACGCATTCATGCCGTGCTCTTTGGCACGCGTCACGAGCTTGGGAATCGGACCCGCTCCGTCCAAAAGGCTGTAGTGCGAATGGCAATGCAAATGGACGAACGACTGGCTCATTCGGGCTCCGCTCCATGGACTGGGCTGCGATCGTGTTAGAAGCACGCAGCGAGAAGACTCATCAACCAGTTGATTCTATCAGGTTGACGGCGATTGAAAACCGAAAGAGATGCTGATTACTGTAACTCGCAGAAGAGCTCAACCTTCTTACGATTTTGGCAGCCAAAATCGATGAACTTCGAAGTTCACGCCTACTCGGGTTCGCCAATGCTGCGCAGGAGCATGGCCAGTCGCGATTGCAGATCCAACAGGTTTTGCCACTCGCGCATTTCGAGCACGACGTTTTCGGTCCGTTCGTTCACTTCCACGCTCACCAGTAGATGTCGGATGCGAATGTGCACGTAGTCCATCAACTCGGCAAGCTGTGCTGCCTGGGCGGGGCTGAGGCGTTCCGGAAGCTCAGGCGGTTGAAGGGAATAGATGGCGGCTTGCAGGTCGTCTTGCTGGGCGTTCCAGTTCAGCTCGAATTCGAGCGACGACTCTCCTTCATGATCGTTGGGACCGTGGGTGCGATCGTCGTCGGGAAGATTGCCTTCCTTTTCTTCCTGCTGCTTGCGGAGCGCGGCCAGGCGAACCGCGATTTGCGATTCCGAGCCGTAGATAATCACCGATCGCCCGACTTGGATCATATCGCCATGACGGAGAATGCGGAGATGGATATCTTCGCCGTTAACGCGTGTTCCATTGGTGCTTTCCAGGTCGGTCAGGACGATTTTGTTGTGATCTTCCTGAATTTTCAGATGGAAGCGGCTAACGCGGTCATCCTTGAGCTGAAGCGTGTTCCCTTCTTCGCGACCAATGGACACCGGAGTCTCCAACCCCTCGTATACCGCCCCCCGGTCGGCGCCGTCGATGATCCGCAACGTGATGTAGGCCATAAACTTGTGGATTTCTGCTCGGTAAGCGATGAGGTATCTGGGCAGCTGGCTGCCGCTAACATTATGCAGCACAGAAAGCAATTTCGCGAGTACTGCGCAAAACGGCAGAGATTAGGCCGCTTGGCGAACCTGAGTCACCTAAGAACTGTCCGATGCGGTAGTTGCGGCCGAATGGCAAAATGGTATCATCACTCAATTGCCGAAAATGCAAGCGGGAGTAGCTCAATGGATAGAGCATCGGTCTTCGGAACCGAGGGTTGGGGGTTCGAGTCCCTCCTCCCGTGCTTCGCTTAAGCCACACGAATCATCGCGTGGCTTTTTTCATGCGCCTATCCAGCGTTAGTAATTATTACACCGGAGCGGGTAGATCGCGCCGACAAAAGATCCAGGTCGCTCCGGCAAAGCCAGCCAGTCCGCCGCCGGTAAGAAAGCTCAGGTAGGCCAGTCCGCCTGGTCGCCACTCTTCCTGCGACTTCTGAAACCAGAAACTCCAGGCCCCGTCCTTCGTATTGATGGCGTAGCTCACCAAGACCTCTGGTTCGTATAGCGAAAAGATCGTCGTGTAACGCAGCCAGGTCATTTCTTCGAGTGACAAGGACAGCACGCGCAGCATCAGTTGGATGATCAGGAACGCGGCTGCAATGGCGATCGTTCGCCAGCGGTACTGATCCCATGAAGACATCAGCGTCGTGAAGCCTCCGAAGAAGATCCCCAGACCCAGTAAATTCAGAGCCGAAGGGAACATGTCTTCCTTGTCGAC
Source organism: Bremerella volcania (assembly GCF_007748115.1). Taxonomy (NCBI): domain Bacteria; kingdom Pseudomonadati; phylum Planctomycetota; class Planctomycetia; order Pirellulales; family Pirellulaceae; genus Bremerella; species Bremerella volcania. The sequence continues at coordinate 6,190,467 of NZ_CP036289.1, read as the reverse complement.
AAAGTCGGAGAGGGGCATGCGCGTGGGAGCATTCGCGTCTCGAGTAAACGGTACTTCGACTTCGATCTTCACCAGAGGGATCTGCATCTTGATCGGCTGGTTTTCTCGTTTGACCGTTGTATTTTCGATGCCACAGGCCAACCCTGCGTAGGCGCTCGCGGCGATCACCACGGCGCCAAACAACGTCATCAGGTTCTTGCTCATCAGATACTGGAAACGGCTGACCGGCTGCGACAGCATCATCTCCATGGTCCCTTTGCCCAGCGGACCACTGACCGTATCGCTGCCCCGAGCAATGCCCCACACAACGATCAACAGAATGACCATCGGCTCGGTAAACGTGAACGCCACGCGGCCGGGGTAGGTCAACGCTTGCTCGAAGTCGACGGCGGAGAAGTTCTCGAACTCGGGCCGCAAGATTTCCAGGATGCCTTGGAAGCGGCTCATGTCGATCCGGCCGACAATCCATACGCGCACCCAGCAGAACGCGAAAAGCGCGATCGAGCAGCCGAGCATCAGCAGACGCGACTCGCGCCAAGTTTGCCGTAACATGGCCAGGTTCATGCCGCGTGCTCGCTTACCGGGGCGTGGAATCGGTCGTAAACCTCGCGAAGCCCCATTCGCGTGACTTTCAGTTCGGTGGATGGCAACTGTGTGATCCAGCCCATCACGTCGCGAAGTTCCCCTTCGGTTTCCAGGTGAACGGTGTGGCCGTGCTGCCGGGCAGAAATTACTCGATTACGAATTCCTTCGGGAACGCGGGGCAGCGGCTGCATGAGCTGAAACACAACCGAATGCTGTCGGGCCAAATCTTGCAGGCACTGATCGTGGACGACCTTTCCCTGCCGCATGATGATGGCCCGATCGCAGATGTCTTCAATCTCGGACAACACGTGCGAGCAAATAACGACTGTCCTGCCCGACTTGTGGGCTTGGCCGATCATGCGGATGACTTCGCCGCGGACGTTCGGATCGAGACTGGTCGTGGGCTCGTCCATGATCAGCATCGGAGCGTCGGTTGCTAGGGCAATCGAGAGCCCCAACTTCTGCCGCATCCCGGTGCTCATGTAGCCGACGCGGCGCGATGTATCGAGTTCCAGTCGCTTGGCCGTGGCGTACGATCGTTCGCGACTGCCGCGGGGATGGATATCGGCGAAGAAATCGAGGACCTGCTTCCCCTTCATTTCGCCGAATAAACGGACATCGCCTGGTAAGTAAGAAACCAAGCTATGGACCGCTTTTTTCGCTTTCTGGCAATCTTTTCCACCAATTTCCGCGCGGCCGTGCGTTGGCCGCAGAAAACCCATCAAGATGCGGAAAAGGGTCGATTTGCCAGCTCCGTTGGGGCCGAGTACACCGCAGCACTCTCCCCGGGCGACCTCGATATTGGCGTGATCGAGGGCCAGAAAGCTGCCGTATCGTTTTGTTAAATCGTGTGTCTTCAGCATGGGCGCAAGCGGGTCTACACCGTTAGTACCGCAGGAAACCGAAAAAGGTTTTCCAGAATTAACCGCGCCGATTTTGGCAGACTGCCAGCACCGAAGATAGAGGAGCACCGCCACCCCCTTCCTCTGAGCGGGAAGAGGGCAGGCTCTTTTGTTAGCGATTGAACAAAAAGGCAGGACTGTTGATCAGTGCCCAAGCCAGGTCTTGCAGACCGGCTAATCGTCGATTCTCGTCGAGCGCCCGGGCCTGATTCAGCTTCGCTTCCAGGTCCTTCAGTAGGGCGTCGCCGGAGATATACATCGAAACCAGCTTCTGCGTTTCTTCCTCGCTCCGCTGGTCGGCCGGCTTGGCGATGATCTGGCGGATGTCGGCCGGCAGGTTGTTTTCCAGCCGCACGGGTCGCTCGCTGGAAGTCGCCGACAGGCGGAAACGTCCCAAAAGATGGGTGCTGTCCTGGTACTGCTGGTCCATCCGCACCACCAGTTTAGCGCCTTCGGGGATCGTCACGTCCCCGTCGACTTCAAACAGGGCCGTATGTTGTTCACCGAAACGCGGACTCACCGCCCAGCCACTTCCGGGGGTGCCGTCGACCGCGCCGCGAACATCCCAGTTTTCCTGAGAAAAGGTCGCTTCAGCACGATGGAAGGAAACTTCCGGGCCTTCGCTTCCATCGGCAAGCTGCACCTGGGCTTTGAGTTCGTTCAAAACGAAGTTCCCGTTTTGGGCTCGCCCCGGTCCCTTGGACGGCAGGGAATCGTCCGGCATCGCTTCCAAGCGCAAACCGGTGAGTGGACCGGCAGCGATCTGGTAGACCACTTCGTACTGGTCCTTGGTGACGGGGCCGGTCGCCAAGATCGACTCGTCTTCTTTCTTCTCGAATTTCACGCCCGCCTTGGAAGTACCTTCGAGCATGGTCAGAGGTGTCCAACTGGCAATGCGTCCGAGCGAAGCTTCCCACTGCGGCATCTTGGCCATCAGTTGCTGACGATGCTCGTCCAGAGCTTTCTGGGCGACTTCGAGGTCAGGCGTCGGCTCGTTCATCAGTTCGATCCCCAGCTTCACTTCATCGTCGCTGGCATGCCGACCAAGAAAGCGTAGGAAGATCTCATCGATCAAGGCGCGATCGTCGGTCACTTCGGTCGCCAGCTTTGTCAGGGCGTTATTCTTGTCGGCAATGGCATTGCTGATCACGGGACCGTTGACCAGTTTCATCACGGGGCCCAGCATTACGCCGGTGGCTCGTTCGCATTCGCACGAACTCTCGCGAGCCGGTTTGCCGAAGTCATCCAGAAATGGAATGTTCACATCGGTGCCTGGCAATTGAGCGGCGCGGAAACCACTGGGAAGTTGCGGCAAGTTGTAATTGCTGCCGGTCACTTGATGGATTGAATCGAACAACACTTCCGCCGGCAATCTTCGCGGCACGGCATGGGAGAAGTTGATCGCGTCGTCCTCGTTCCACTTGTTGGTCGCAATCGCTTGCTGATAAGTTCGCGAACGACAGATTTCGCGGACGATATGCCGCGTGTTGAAACCACTGTCGATGAAGCTGTGGGTCAACGCTTCCAGCAGCATCGGGTTGGTGGGCGGGTTACCAGCTCGGATGTCGTCGATAGGCTCGATGATGCCGCGTCCCAGCAAGTAGCCCCACATGCGATTGACGTAACTTGACGCGAAGTATTGGTTCGACGGATCGGTCAGCCACTCGGCCAACTCCTCGCGCCGCGTCCCTTCGTCTTCCACCAGATCGGCTTGGTAAGGGAACTCCGGAGGAGTCACCTTGCCGGTCAGTTGGTGCTTCACTTCGCCGCTGCCGGTGTCGTAAATCACCTCGACCAGTGGCGTCGCTCCTTCCACCGCCGAACCACCAATCCGCTGGCCGGCGAAACGCTTGTCTTCCTTTCGCCCAATCTGCGCGAAGAAAGCCGACAGGTTGTAATACTGGTTCTGGGTCCAACGCTCGAATGGGTGATCGTGGCACTTGTTGCAGTTGAAGCGAACCGCCAGGAACAACTGCGTGGTGTTCTCCATCGTGTCTTCTGGAGTGCGAAGAATCTTGTAGTAGGCGCTGGCCGGGTGATCGATGGTCGAGCCGGAAGCGGTCAAGATTTCGTATACCATCTGGTCGTACGGTTTGTTGGACGCGATCGAGTCTTTGATCCAGTTTCGCAGCGCATGCACCCCAGGATCGCCGAGGTACTTCTGGTTGACCTGCAGCAGGTCGCACCACTTATTGGTCCAGTACTCGACATAAGGCCCGCTGCCGATCAAATGATCGATGAGCGCCTCCCGTTTCTCTTGCGACGGACGTTTATCGTCCAGGAATGCCCGGGCCTGATCGGCCGTCGGGGGAAGGCCGGTGAGGTCGAGGTAAATTCGGCGAACGAACTGGTCGTCGGTGCACAGGCCGGAAGATTGCACGTTCACACGCTGCAGCTTTTCGTCGACCAACTTGTCGATGTAGTTTTGCTGTGGCTGCTGGACCCACTCGAAGCCGGTGCGATCCCCCATCACGGTAACCGTGGTGGCGTCGTAGGCACCGTCATAGCGGGCCAGCACGGGGGCTTCGCCGCGACGCAGAAGTTTCAGCACCCCATCCTGGTCGGCGGTGGCGACTTCGATATCGCCACTTTCGATAAACGCATCCGCCGTCACATCCACGACCTGACCATCGGTCAGCGTGGCATATACGGCGAACTGCTGCGACATGCCAGGCAGCGGCACGGTGGGGTTGGCAGGATAGATGGCGATCTTCTCGACCTTAGGAGAATCGAGATTCAACTTCACGCCACCAGCGATCCAGTTCTTCAAGATCTCATATCTTCGCTCGCCAGGCTTGGTCAATTGGCCACCGACATGAGGAACGACGCCGGAGGTCTTCAGCAGCATCAGGCTTTGATCGGGCACGGCTCGGTTGAAACGACGGCCAGCGATGTCGTCGACCAGCGCTCGATGATCGTAGGTCGGATCGTAACCACGTAGCGACAGTTTGAAGCCGTTCTTGCCATCCTTCGCGCCGTGACACGTGCCTTGGTTGCAACCCATCTTGCTCATCGCTGGAGTGACGTCTCGGATGAAATCGGCCTCGTAGTCCGCGTGAGAATCCTTCACCTCAACCGGCACTTTCAACTCTTGTCCTGCAACATGAAAGACCAACTCGCCGACGGCGTCCTTGTTGGGCGTGACCAGGCCACGAGGCGTGATGCTGACCGCGTCCCAGTTGTCGGTTCGTTTCGCGCTACGGGTCAGGTCGACCTGCTCTCCGTTTTCGAGTTCGGCGGTAATCAGGATCTGCGCGTAGGCGAAAGGTCCCTTGAGCGAGACCTTCTCGGGGAAGACGACGATTCGCTGAATGGTCTTCCCTGGCGGGATCTTATTGTCCGAGTCTGCCGCGATGCTAGCCGAGGTGACGCCAAGCAAGACGAGACAAACAAGGATGGGCTTAAGATTCATCGAACGAAATCCTATCAGGAAGAATCGCCAGTGCGATTATTGGTTCGAGGCTGTCTGGGGCGTGATGGGAACGGCCGGGAATTGCTGCAAACGCTTGCCTGTCTCCAGGTCGTGCAAGAGCACTTCTCCATCGAACCCAACCGACGCTATCCGCTTGTTATCGGGGGCGATGCTGATCGAGTAGACCGCATGCAGCGGGCCTTCCAGTTCCAGCACCTTCTTGCCGTCGGCAACAGTAAACACGTGGACATGCCCTGCGCCGTCGAGGCTGCTACATGCGACGGCCTTGGCGGCATCGGAAGTAAAAGCCACGTCGTAAATCCGGCCAGGCATTTCAGGAAAGTCTTTGATCTTGTTGAAGTCGTCCCCAATCTTGCGGGCCTTCTCACGGAACAGCCGATAGATTTTGGGAACCCCGTCCGCCCCGCCGATCAGAACCTGGTCTTCGCCAGGATAACGGGCAACCGCGTTAATGCCCCCTTTGAGCGCACCGGGCGTGATGCTGGTGACGTTGTCGACGAAACGCTGCGTTTTGACTTCGTACAACTTCACGGCCATATCTCGACTGACCGAAACGAGATGGCTTCCATCCTTCGAGAAGACCGTATCCAAAGCCCAGTCTTCATGGGCACCGTTGAAGAAAACTTGTTTGCCGCTATTTGCGTCGAATCCGCGGACCGAATTGTCTCCACAGCCAATGGCAATCAGTTTCCCGTCGGGGGACCAACTCACGCCGTAGACGTTGTCGTAGGAAACGGGAACCGAGTAGGCCAACTTCTGATCGGCCACGTTCCATAATTGCAGTTCTCCCAGTCGACCAGGAGAGCCGCCGGCAACGGCAAGTTTGGTTCCGTCCGGGGAGAACGCCAGTGATTCGATCCGTTCCGACATGCCAACCAATCGACCAGCGATACCACTGCCATCGGCTTTCTGCAGCAGCACTTCGTGATAGCCGGAAACGGCCAGCAACTGACCATCCGGCGAGAAGGCCACGCTGGTAAGTACCGGGGGACGGACGTAGCTCGGGGGATGTTCGGCGTCGTACTTATCCTTCGCCGAATCAGGCGTGTCGTCTTTGGCTCCCTGGAGGATCCAGTTGAGAATGATCTTCTGGTCGGCTTCGGAAAGGGGAGGCTTGCCTTTGGGCATCTCGGCTTTGCCATCGACCGGTGTGATCAGTTCCACCAGGTAGCTCGCCGCCGGATCACCAGCGACGATCGCCGCAGAGCCCGATTCCCCACCGGTCAGCAACGACTGGTGATCGGTCATCAGGTAATCGCCTCCCTGTTTTGCCGGCTGGTGACATCCCTGGCAATTAGCTTGCAGGATGGGGCGCACGTCGCGGTAGTAGCTGACGTTCTCAGTGGAGTCAGCAGTTGCTTCTTCCGCCATGACGATCGCTGGGGATGCGATCAAAATGGCCAGCCATATACGCAATGCAGGCATGAGACACCGGGAAGGTTCTTAAGTGAGGATTGGGTCAGGAAAAGGAAGGATCGGCGACAAGGGTTTGTCGGGAAGGGGCAAGGCGATAACGCTAGGTTAGCATCCTTCTCATTAAGTGTAATGGAACGTTTGCCCGATTTGCAAGTTTTATTTGCCTGGAAGCCGACCAACTGGCGTCACTTTGCACCTGCGGCTTGTGGCGCTAGACTGAACACAATAAGTCCGAGCAGCGATGATAGGTTCGAGGTAGTTGAAGATGGCGAAAGTCGTGGCAGTCGTTTCTGGTGGGATGGATTCGGCAACGCTCCTTTATCACATGTTGGACGCAGGACATGCGTGTTGGGCCATTTCGGTCGACTATGGTCAGCGGCATGTGAAGGAACTCGACTTTGCCCGCCAATTGTGTGAAGGGGTGAATGTTCCGCACCTGATCGCGGACCTTTCGGCCATCAACCCGATCTTCGGCAACAACAGCCTTTCCGGCCGGGAGATGGAAGTGCCTGAGGGGCACTACGCGGAAGAAAGCATGAAGCAGACCGTCGTTCCGAATCGCAATATGATCCTGCTTTCAGTCGCGATTGCCTGGGCGGCCAGTAATCAGTGCGCGGCTGTGGCCTATGGGGCTCACAGCGGCGATCATGCCATTTACCCCGATTGCCGACCGGCATTCGCCGATGCCATGGATGCGGCCGCTCGGCTATGTGATTGGAATCCCATCGAGCTGTGGCGTCCTTTCGTTCACATGGATAAGGGGGAGATCGCCAAACGGGGCGTGCAGTTGGGCGTTCCCTACGAAAAGACGTGGACCTGCTACAAGGGTCTCGAAAAACACTGTGGGAAGTGCGGCGCGTGCGTCGAGCGAAAAGAGGCTTTCGCAGCGAATGGTCTGATCGATCCAACCGATTACGCTGATTAGAGATAGAACGCCAGAGGAGCGTTTCTTGGAAATCCTGGCAACCACCCCTTACTCGCGACGATAATTCATTCTGAACGCCAGCTGGGAGAATGCCTCGTATGGGTGGCATGTTCCAGATTGGGGATTGGCGCAAGACTTGCCTTTAGCCAATATTTATACCAGTTTGCCTATTTGTCCCTGGCAGCGAAGATTCGCGCGGTACATTTCAGGCGAATTCCCACCAATGCGATGATCGTTATCGGTTGATATCGCCAGCAATGCTAAGGTTTTGGGGTTCTGATGATTAGTTACACTTGGCTGAAATCAATGGCCGAGTAACCCCGAATTGGTCGAAGTCGTCCTATAGCGAATTACCGATCGATCATTACCCACCCCCTAACGGGCCGACCACGAATGATTCAACTTTCCACCAAGCCGTTTCCTCTGCCGCGTCCGATGCGACAGTTGGAAATCGCTCAAACGGAACTGCACCTGTGGCGGATTTCGTTTGAGGAAGGCCTGTCGGGCGTCGATCAATTGCATAAGCAGCTTTCGGAAGCCGAGCAGGTGCGGGCCTCCAAATTCTTCCGCGAAAACCAGGCCCAGCAGTACGTCGTATTCCACGCTGCCCTGCGGGACATTCTGGCTCGGTATTTAGATGTCGAGCCGGCCGAAATTGCCTACGAAGCTGGCGAATTCGGCAAACCGAACATCATTCGAGGTCAGGCCGGTGAGTTGCGTTTTAATCTGACGCACTCAGGCGAACTGGCCGTTGTCGCGGTTTCGATAGGAATGGAAGTGGGCGTCGATATCGAACGCATCCGCAAAGTTCGCAGCTTCGCTAGCATGCTCCAGCGTTGCCTTTCGGACGCTGAGCGGAAAGACCTTTGTGCTTACCCGGAAGCGGATCGATTCCACCAATTTCTCCGGTTCTGGACCCACAAAGAGGCCTACCTGAAGACCATCGGAGTCGGGCTGCGGGCACCCCTGGATCGCATAACTCTGGATCTTCAAGCTCCTGAGTCGCGTCGGGTTGTGAACCATTTCGACATCTTCCCGCAATCTCCGGTCGTTCGTTTGATGGAACTGGCACCCTGTGAAGGGTTTGTCGGGGCCGTCGGTTCGACTCATGGAGACTCGCCAGAGATCAAAACGTTCGGTTGGGTGAGTGGTCGATAGAGCGGATAATGGGTAAACTGATATGTTACCCTTAGCCACGAGGTGCTCAATGACAGCCGAGCCATCCGGACCTTCCGGCGATGCGCCTAAGTCCGCGGAAGAAATCCAAGACTGGATTATCGATTATCTTGCCAAAGAGTTGGATACGAGTCCCAACTCGATTGACCCAAGCGCTACCTTCGATTCCTTCGCCCTCGATTCGGCCACGGCCATTGGAATGACCGGCGATATGGAAAACTGGCTCGGGAAACGGATTGATCCGACGATCGTTTACGATTACCCCACGATCGAAGAGTTCTCCAGCTATCTGGCGGGCGAGAAGTAAGCCCACAATTGCCCGGAGTCTGCCCTGCTTTCATTCACCTGCGACGGAAGCCTTTTCGATGCAGCCAAAACATGAACCGATTGCCGTTATCGGAATCGGTTGTCGTTTGCCCGGGGCCGATAGCCCGGAAGCTTTCTGGAACTTGTTGATCGAAGGTCGGGACGCCATTGGCGAAGTTCCTCCGGACCGCTGGGACGTCGACCGCCTGTACGACCCCGAGCCTGCAACGCCCGGCAAGATGTACACCCGGCGGGGTGGCTTCCTCAGCAATGTGGCCGACTTCGATCCGACCCTCTTCGGCATCAGCGGACGCGAAGCGGAAAAGATGGATCCGCAGCAGCGGCTGCTGTGCGAGGTGACCTGGGAAGCCTTCGAGAATGCCGGCATCCCGGTCAAAACGCTAGGCAACAGCGCGACCGGCATTTACGTCGGCATCAGCAACAGTGACTACGCAAGGCTCTTGTTCCGCGGGCTCGATTCGCTCAACGCATATAGTGCCACCGGCACCAGCTTGTCGATCGCGGCCAACCGATTGAGCTACCTCTTTAACTTTCGCGGGCCGAGTATTGCGGTCGATACGGCTTGCTCGTCTTCGCTTGTGTCGGCTCACCTTGCTTGCCAAGGTCTTCAATCAGGCGAGACCGACCTGGCCGTCGCGGCCGGGGTGAACTTGATTTTGACACCTGAAGGGACAATCACCTTCTGTCAGGCACGCATGATGGCCCCGGATGGGCGTTGTAAGACCTTCGATGCCAGCGCCGATGGCTACGTTCGCGGCGAAGGGTGCGGCGCCGTCATCCTGAAGCGGCTGAGCGATGCCGAGCGCGATGGGGATCGTATCTTGGCCGTCATTCATGGAACGGCAGTCAATCAAGATGGCCTCACCAATGGTCTGACTGCCCCTAATGGTCCTTCGCAGCAGGAAGTGCTGAACGCCGCTTTGGAAGATGCCCAGCTTGAGCCGCAAGCGATCGAACTGATCGAGGCCCACGGCACCGGGACTTCGCTGGGAGATCCGATCGAAGTCCGCAGCCTGAAGAACGTCCTGGGCATGGGGCGCGATGCCCAGCATCCGCTTCGCCTGGGAAGCGTCAAAACCAACATCGGCCACTTGGAATCGGCCGCTGGGATGGCCGGCCTGTTGAAACTGGTCCTTTCGCTCAGCAAAGGCCAGATTCCACCCCATTTGAATTTCGAAACACTCAATCCGTACATCGACCTGAGTGGGGCGGAAGTCGAGATCGTTACCGAGGTTAAGACCTGGAACAGTGATGCCGGCAATCGCTTGGCTGGCGTCAGCGCGTTCGGGTTTGGCGGAACGAATTGTCACATCATCGTGGGGGACTACGTTTCGAAAGACACCGAAGCGAAGGCCCCGGCGTTCAAGGATCGCCCGCGACATATCATTCCGCTTTCGACCCAGACGCAAGATGGCTTACCTCTGCTGGCCGAGCGTTACCTGGAAGCTTTGGAAGACGAATCGATTTCGCTGGCCGACTTTGCTCATAGTGTGGCCGTGGGCCGTTCGACGCTCGATGCCCGGACGTTCGTCAATGCCGCGAATAAGAAAGAGGCGATCGCTGCGCTTCATAAGCTGGTCGAAAAGGGCTCGAAGGATTCGACCGACGGCCAACCGGTGCGTCGCCGCAACAAGGTGGTGTTCCTGTTCACAGGACAGGGATCACAATATCCCGGGATGGGACGCGACCTCTACGAGTTGCACCCCGTTTACCGTGAGGCAATCGACCAGTGTGCCGCCCAACTCAAGAAGTACGACGTGCCGCTGCTGGACGTGCTGTTTGCCGAGACCGACAGCGAGACTATCCATCAGACGGCCATGTCGCAGCCAACGCTGTTTGCCACCGAGTACGCCCTGTACCAATTGTGGAAGTTTTGGGGAATCACGCCGAGCATGGCCATTGGCCACAGTGTCGGTGAATACGTCGCGGCGTGTGTCGCGGGTGTGTTTTCGCTCGAAGACGCGCTGAAGCTGATCGCGCTGCGCGGCAAGCTGATGCAGAGCTTGCCGGCCGGTGGCGCAATGTTGGCGGTTTCGGCCGGTGCCGATCGTATTGAAACGCTCCTGAACGGACATGCCGGTCAAGTCGGCATTGCCGCGGTGAACAGCCCGCAGCAGACGGTCCTTAGTGGTGCGGCGGAAGTGATCGATCAAGTTGCCGAGCTATGCCAGTCCGAAGGTATTCGTGCCACGCGGCTGACCGTTTCGCATGCGTTTCACTCGAATTTGATGGAGCCGATTCTCGACGAATTCGAACAGGCCGTTTCCTTGATTGAGATGAAACCGGCCGCGTTTCCCATCGCTGCGAATTTAACCGGCGAGCTTTCCAAAGACGCGTTCACCAAGCCTCAGTATTGGCGTCAACATCTGCGCGAAGCCGTTCGTTTTGCCGATGGAATCCAGGCGATCGCGGCCAAAGGGGGCAACGTCTTCGTCGAAATCGGACCGCAGCCGGTACTTTCAGGGCTGGGACTCGTAAGCCTGCCAGGCAAGGAAAACGCCTGGCTGCCGAGCCTGCGCAGTGGTCGAGACGATTGGCAGATGATGCTCAACTCGCTGGGCGAACTGCATGAGATCGGCATCGCGATCGACTGGAAAGCGTTTGATGCTCCTTATGCTCGAAAGCGAATTGAGCTGCCAACCTACCCGTTTGTGCGCAGCCGGTTCTGGGCACCGGATACGATGCCGGTTTCCAGTGGCGAAGACTTCGGCTCGGGCACTGGGCTCATACCTACCCGCACCTCGCATCCGCTGTTGGGAGTGAAGATCCCCACGGCAACCGACGAGGTGCTCTTTCAAACGAACCTGGCACCGGGTTTCCCGGCATATCTGAACGATCACCAGTTGTTCGGCAACCCGGTCTTTCCGGCGACAGGGTACATCGAATTGGCGCTCGGAGCCGCCCAATCGCACTTCGAGCAAGGACACTTCTCCGTCGAACAGTTGCAAGTTCAGCAGCCGCTCGTCTTTGAACAGCAGCACTCCAAGACGGTTCAGGTCGTTCTGATGCCGGAAGAGTTCGGCTATGCTTCCTTCCGTATTCTCAGTGCCGAAACGACCGATAGCGAGGAGACGACATGGAAGCTGCACGCGGCTGGGAAGATCGTCCCGGCTGTGGCTCCGCCTGAGAAAGCCGACCTGCAGGAAGCTTTCTTCCGGATGGAAAAGCAGGTCGACGTCGAAGAGTTCTACGCCGGAGCGAAACAAAGCGGCTTGCAATATGGTCATGCCTTCCAGGGGATCAAGCAGCTTGGAAACGGTGAAGACGAAGCTTTGGCCGAAGTGGCGCTGCCGACTGATCTTCAAAGCGATGCGCGTAACTATCACCTGCACCCAGCGCTGCTCGACGCCTGTTTCCAGACCGTGGGGAGCTTGCTGGCCGACGAACTAACGCCAGGCACGACGTTCATCCCGATTGGTGTTGGCAGCGTGACCTGCTTCGAGGGGCACTCGCCGCAGCGAGTCGCTTGCTGGTCGAAGATCGTCGCTCGCAAGCCGGGGCGGATGCCGCAGGTCGAAGCCGACATTCTGCTGGCCAATGAAGAAGGGGAAGTCCTGGCTGAGGTGCGCGGGTTGAAGCTGGCCCGTCTCGCCAAGATCGACCTGCAGAAGCGTCTGGTTGCCGACGTCGATCGCTGGTACCACGAGGTCAAGTGGCTTGAAACGCCGCGGATTGGTAGCCCACTGACGGTGGATGAAAAAGAAGAGTCGGTCTGGCTCATCTTCGGTGACGGTCGACCCATGACGGAGTATCTCGTCGAGCAACTCGAGCAGCGTAAGCAGCAAGTGATGCAGGTCTTCCCAGGCACCGAACTTGAGTTTGGCGAAGTCGATGCCACGCTCGATCCGGCCGAGCCTGGCGAGTTCGTCGAACTGCTCGATTCGCTCGAGCTTTCGAACTCGCGGAAGTTGCGCGGCGTGATCTACCTGTGGGCACAGCAAGATCTGTCCGGCAAAGCGAACGAGTCGATGGTCGACCATGCTTTGGGTTGCCAAGGGCTTCTGCATGTCGCCCAGGCCCTGGGGCAGCGGGAAGATCAATCGCCGCGGCTATACGTCGTCACGCTGGGTGGTCAGCGGATTTACTCCGGCGACAAGATTGGACACCCCCTAGAAGCGGCCACGTGGGGCTTGGCGGGCGTCATTGCCAACGAATTGCCCAAGCTCAACTGCACGCGTATCGACGTCGACGCGGCCGATCGCGATACGGCTGGCCGGTTGCTTGGTGAAATCTGGGTGCCTGACTCGGAAACAGAAATCGCCTTGCGCGGCGAGAAGCGTTTCTCGTCACGGTTGATGCCGATGCGACTGGCGGTCGATGGCGAGTTGACGATTCCCGAACAGCCGTATCAGCTGGGCCTGAAGAAGTTCGGCATGCTGACCAATCTGGAATTGGTCCCCAAACCACGCATCGAACCAGCGGAGACGGAAGTCGAGATCGCCGTCAAAGCGTCGGGACTCAACTTCCGCGATGTGCTGCGGGCCCTGGGGATGCTTCAGGAGTACGAAAAAGAGATCGGCATCCTCACCGAAGCGGACGTGACCTTTGGTTTCGAGTGCAGCGGCGTCGTCACGGCGGTTGGCAGCCAGGTGAAGAATCTGAGGGTCGGCGACGAGGTGATCGCGCTTTCGACAGCCAGCATGACCAGTCACCTGCTGGTCGATCAAAACTACGTCGCCAAGAAGCCAAGCACGCAGACGTTCGACGAAGCAGCGACGATTCCGCTCGCGTTTCTGACCGCGCACTATGGACTGGTGCGGCTGGCCAGGCTCCGCAAAGGGGAACGGGTCCTCATTCACGCGGCGGCCGGTGGCGTGGGGCAAGCTGCCGTGGCGATCGCTCAGGCCGTCGGTGCCGAGATCTACGCAACCGCCAGCAAAGGCAAGTGGGACTTCCTGCATTCGCTGGGGATCAAACACATATACGATTCGCGAACCACGCTCTTCAGCGATCAGATTTTGAAAGATACCGGCGGCGAAGGGGTCGACGTCGTCCTCAATAGCTTGAATCAAGAGTTCATTCCCAAGAGCGTCGAATGCCTTGCCAAGCAGGGGCGTTTCGTCGAGATCGGCAAGATCGGTATCTGGACGACCCAGCAGTTTGCCGAGGCCAAGTCCGGCGCGACCTATTTTCCGTTTGATCTGGGGGACGAGGAACGCAAATCGCCGGGACTTATCGCGGCGATGCTCGAAGAACTACTGCCACAGTTTGAATCGCACAAGCTGACTCCCCTCCCCTTGCAGGCCTATCGCATTGAAGACGCCGTCGAAGCGTTTCGTTTCATGCAGCAGGCCAAGCACCTGGGCAAGGTCGTGCTGCAGATGACGCCGCCTGCCGGTGAACGTCCGTTGATTCGAGAAAACGCGACCTACCTGATTACTGGCGGCACCGGGGCCATTGGCCTGGAAGTCGCCCAGTGGTTGATCGAGCAGGGAGCCCAAAGCGTCGTTCTTACCAGCCGCAGCGGTAAAGCGAATGAGGCGGCCGCCGAGCGGATCGCGGCCTGGGAAAGCGAAGGCGCCCAGGTCACCATTTCGACCATGGATGCCGCGCGTGCCGACCAGGTTGCCGCGGTGCTCGATTTCATCAAAACAGAACTTCCACCGCTGGCAGGCGTTTTCCATGCCGCCGGCGTGCTGGACGACGCCACGATCGCGCAGCAGTCGTGGGATCGCTTCGCCCAGGTGTTGCCGGCCAAGGTGGACGGCTCGTGGTATTTGCATCAGCAAACGCGCGAATTGCCGCTGGACTACTTCGTCTGCTTCTCGTCGATTGCCGCGATGATCGGTTCGCCTGGACAAGCCAACTACGCCGCGGCCAATGCGTTCATGGATGCCCTTTGTGCCGGTCGCCGTTCTGAAGGCCTGACCGGCCTGAGCATCAACTGGGGGCCCTGGAGTGGCGGTGGCATGGCCAAGTCGGCCGACGCCCGACGGCTTGCCGGAATCGGCCTGGGCATGATTGCTCCGCAGCAGGGACTGCTGGCCCTGGAAGAACTTCTGCCGACCCGTTACGCCGACGTCGGCGTCTTTCCGGTCGACTGGGCGAAGTTCCTCAAACAGTTCGGACGCAACAAGCATCCGCGACTGTTGGACGAACTTGCCAAGATTCATCGTCACGAACGAGTCGTCGGCGCGGCCTCAGGCGGGGCGCTGCGCGATCGTTTGGCGGCAGCCGATGACGACAAGCGAGCCGCGATGATTGGCGATTACGTTGCCGATCAAGCCGCCAAGACGCTGGGCATCAGCAATTCGCAGTTGGATCGAGCCAAACCATTGGCCGAGATGGGGCTCGACTCGCTGATGGGGATCGAGCTGAAGAACGCGATCGAGGCAGAGCTTGAGATCGACATTCCGGTCGAAGAGTTCTCGCAGGATACTACGGTCACCAGCCTCGCCACGGTCGTTGCCAATCTAGTAGGCGTGGAAGGGGATTTCACATCAGGTGGTGGCGGCGAAGCTTCGGCCCCGGCCGCAAAGGAAAAGCCGGCGCGTGCTCTGGAAGACATTCCGGCGTCCGATTTCCAGACCGATCAGTTTCCCGAAGTGGTCGAACTGCAAGAGCGTATCGCGCGGTTTGCCCGGATGGGGATGGAAAGCCCTTACTTCGACGTCCACGAAGGAACGACGCGTGACACGGCCATCATTGCTGGTCGCGAGTTCATCTGCTTCAGCAGTTACAACTACGTCGGTAGCAGTGGCGATCCGGAAGTGACCGCCGCCGCCCAGGCCGCCATCGAGAAGTTTGGCACCAGTGTTTCCGCCAGCCGCGTCGTCTCCGGCGAAAAGACGATCCACGGAGAGCTGGAACGCAAGATTGCCGAGTTCGTGGGGACTGAGTCCGCCGTTTGTTTCGTCGGTGGTCACTCGACCAACGAGACCACGATTGGCCATTTGATGAACCCAGGCGACTTGATTCTGCACGACGAACTGGCCCACAACAGCCTGGTGCAAGGGTGCATCCTCTCGGGGGCTCAGCGACGTGCGTTTCCGCACAACGATACGGCTGCCTGCGAGCGGATGCTGGCCGAGATGCGCGACAAGTATCGCCGGGCCGTGATTGTCGTCGAAGGGGTCTACAGCATGGACGGCGACTACTGCGACCTGCCCAAGCTGGTCGAGATCAAGGAAAAGTACAAGGCGATGCTCTTCGTCGACGAGGCCCACTCGATCGGCACGATGGGCAAGACAGGCCGAGGCATTTGCGAACACTTCGGCATTCCCGGTTCGCGGATTGATTTCCTGATGGCAACGCTCAGCAAGTCGCTAGGTAGCTGCGGCGGCTACATTGCCGGCAAGAAGACGATGATCGAGTACCTCAAGTACACGGCACCCGGCTTCGTGTTCAGCGTGGGGATGCCACCCTCGAACGCGGCGGCTGCACTGGCATCGTTCGAGCGAATCGAGAAGCACCCGGAAGTGGTTGCCAAGTGCATGAGCAACTCCCGCTTGTTCCTCAAGCTGGCCAAGGAAAAGGGGCTCGATACGGGGCTGAGCAACAATACGCCGGTTGTGCCGGTTATCACCGGCAACTCACTGCTGGCCTTGCGGCTCTCGCGAGCTCTGTACGCTCGCGGCTATAACGTTCAGCCGATTATGTATCCCGCGGTGGAAGAGAAGGCAGCCCGTCTGCGGTTTTTCATTACCAGCTGCCACAGCGAAGAACAAATCCGGCAAACGGTTGACGCGACCGCCGAAGAGCTGGAAAAATTGAAAGCCGAATCCAACGACGCGGCGAAATAGGTGACCCGCGCGACTCGCTTGTCACACGAGGGGGGAACATTCACGTGTCGAAAGCTGTCCACACGCAAGCGTTGGCACTGCTCACCAAGCGAGTCTTCTCCCTAAAGGAGATTCAAGAGCAATTGGAAGCAGGCGAGTTGTCCTGCACGATTGAGCAGGCGGACGATGAAAACAGCGTCCGCACGCTTCAAGGGAAACTGCCAAGCGACGGCCCCATTGTCGCCATCGAGATTGTCGAAGCTCCCTGGCCGGCCAAGATCGAACCGGAACAAGACCTGGGGCCGTTTAGTTACAGCGGAGCGCTCGAGCGAGCTTGTAAGTTCAACGTGAATTGGACGAAGGCCGCGGAAGTTGCTGCCCAGCATCAAGGTGTTGTCCTGGTGCGTATGAGGAACGAAACCTCAGAGCCGTCGACGGCAACCGAGGTGCTTACGCAGTTGATGGCCTTGGCCAAGGTCAGTTTGTCGATCGGCTTACTTCCCGATGTGGCTGGTTATTTCTGCCCCGGCGGCGAGATCTTCGTCCCGGTCGAAGTGCTCGACGAAATTCTCCAGGCCAGCAAAGTCGCCGGGTTTCCGCCGCTGGATCTGTTTGCCAATCTACGGCTGTCATGGCTGGACGATCGCTGGATCATTTTTGAAACGATCGGTAACGCGCAGCTCGGTTTGCGTGACTTCGAAGTGTATGCCGACAGTAAGCAGCACGACTTGAACGACATTGCCGCATGGCTTCGGCGTTGGAGTTGGCAGCACTTGCAGGCCGAAAACGCCCTTGAGGATGGTTCCGTTGCCAGTGGGCCTGGTGAGGGGAGCTTCGACGTGGTTTACGCCGACGATGCACTGTTGCCCCCCAAACGTCCAGTGATTCGGTTGATCGCCCAGGATGAAGCGAAGATGCCGGAAGGCTTGCCGGCACGGCTGCGTATCGATCGAGCGTAATCGATTCTCGCGATTAGCGATTCTTCCGCTGGGATTGCTTTTCCCAGTAACGCAGCAGTTCTTTGCCAATGCTCAAGATGGTCAAAAGCAGCATTGGTGCGGCGAGGGTAACGAACATGAAGCTGAAGCGGTTGGAGAGGGTGCCATCTTTGGAATCGTTCAGCATATAGTGCCCCATCACAAAGAGCATGCTGAGCAGGAAGGTAGCCAGCATGATCGATCCAATGCCGAAGCGTGGACGCCACGGACGCTTGGGCTCGGGTTGGTGGACTTCGGGGGTATTGTCGTCGTCAAAAAGGGGATCGTCGCCCATTTTTAGGACATGGCCGCCAAGATAGGATCGTGGAGAGAGTGGATTCGATTCAGAAGATCGTCCTGAGTCAGGTCATTCGACATGGGGATCATAAGGTACTTGCCCAGCCGGCTGCAACAGTCGAGCACGATTTGACGTGAGTTGGGAGAGGCAAATCCATACTGACACGGCTCGTGACCGGTGATGAAAAGCTCGACTCCCAACTGCCGGGCCAGGAGGTCGACGTTTTCTTGGCGGAAATCACGTCCCCAGACCAGACGGTGCAGCGACCCGCCGCAAGCGCGATCGTGACAGGTCAGTTCCCGGTCGAAGATGCTGGCATCGAAGGGTTCCTCGTCGCACTGCTTCGGCAGGCTATGGGTCACCATGATATGGTCCCCAATCCGAATCGCGATCGGGAGGCTCGCCAAGAATTCTAGCTGAGCGGCACGTACCGCTGGCACGGCATCGCCGTACATCTGTCCCATACCACAGCGGAACATCAGGTTGAGCATTTTGCCCGCTTTCATGATCGGAAAGTCGGTCAGCTCGGCCAGTTCGTGGTTCGAAATCAGAAAGTGAACCTGATCGGGAAAGCGAATCACCAGTTGGGCGATGTCTTCCAGCATCAGGTGAGACATGCATCCGCCAGCCTTGGGGTAGGTGGGGCCTCCATGGCACACTTCCTGAAAAACCAAGTGCCGACGTGGATTACTCTCCAAATCGGCGATATTGAGGATTTGCCGGAAGTTGGTGCGGTTGCCATGCAGGTCTGCCGTCACCATCACATCATCCGTGTTCGATGCATCCAAGTGGATGACATTGCCTCGCCTAAGCGAAGACTCCCGCAAGATTTGCCCGGCATTCTGGTAAGACTCAATCGTTTTTTGGGCCACGCTGGCGGCAACACACATAAGCTTTGATGCGAGCTATAGAAAGGGACGAGAAAACACTGGCGATGTTTTATTGTTGCTAGTGAGCCCCTTCGAGGCAAACCTTATTCATTTAGTGGCCGATCGTATGGGTTATTCCGTCCGCAGAGGCCAGGTGAACGCTTGGTCAGGAAGTTTCTTCCACAATTCCCTAAATTCTTTGCCGAGTCCCCTCAAGATTGGGACCTATACTTCCAGTGAACTTTTCACCTTTTCTCATTGCGTTCTGAAGTCCGATGAACTCCGATCGTCGAAATTCGATGCGATTTTCCGTCGCTCCGTCACGGGTCAAAGCCCAGTTGCGGGTAGGTAAAGATACCTACAAGGCGGAACTGCTGGATGAATCGATGGCCGGCTTTGCCGTAGCCGTCGAAATCCCTCGGCGCAAGCTCGGAGAACAAGGTTTCGTCTGTGAGTCGGATTGTCCCTTATTTGGGGAAATCGCCCGATTGAGCGTGACTGGACATAGCGAATACGAAGTTCAGATTATTAGTATCGTCCCTCGTGAGGACGAATCGGTTTCGGCAACCAAGTCTCGCGTTTGCTTGCGCCTGGGTACCCGGGTTGTTCGCGAGATCTACGGAGAAGACCGCAATTCGGTTGGACGCAATCTGCGTTTGACGGCGGCCATGGGACTGGCCATGCTCTTCTCGCTTTACTGCACCGCGCAGTCATTTTCGGGCCAATTGGCCTCCATGGTGCCGTCGGCAGAGCTGGCTTGGGGCAACATGCTGGAGCAGTGGCAGACCCTTGGTTCAGGGGAACGTTCGTGGCGGAAGGAAATCGCCCATGCCACCAGCCACGGGTACGTCGTGCCGAACAGCGAGGAAATGACTAAGCTCATTGAGTTTTCCAAGTCACTACCCACCCTTCATCGGGTGGAAAAGGTGATGCTCTTCCAGCAGGACAGTAAGTTTCTGCAGCAACTCAATTTGACGGCAGATCAAATGTTAGCCGTTCGCAAAATCGCCATGGAAGCCGAGGCCGCCATGGAGCAGCTATGGCTGCAACTGAAACACGATCAGGAAGTGTTTGCCGAGCAGCTTTCGATTCTTCTGGTCGAGTTGGAAACGCGCATCCTGGCTAATCTGAATTCCGAACAGGCCAAAATGTGGATGCACGCCCAGTTCGGGTAAGCTCCGCTAGCACTGGAGCAATTCTTCGGGGCTAAGCCTGAAATCTGTAACGGCTGGTAGGGATTGACCTGATTTGTTCAATTTTCCCGGATCTTAGGCCGATCAATCCTATTGGACTTGCCCGGTAGAGACACTTGGCGAGCGACCCATTTCGGCACAAGGCCCCTGCACCTTCGCGCTGAATGGAATGACCCCCAAAACGACCCAACGCCGTGCCCGCAAACGCGCGAGGAAATTCACCATGAATCGCTTGTTCTTCATTCTGGCAGCCGTATGCCTTCTGGCGGGTAGTGGCTGCTGCCATCATATCGGGGCGAGCCCCTGCAACAACCCGACCAGCGTCAGCGCACCACCGCCTGCCGTTCAAAGCGGCCCTGGTTCGGCCCAAGTCACGTACCCCTACTACACAACGCGCGGGCCGCGAGACTTCCTGGATCCGGCTCCGTTCGATATTGGATACTAAGCGTTCGTCGCAATTTGGAACACGAAGACGCGAGTGCCGCCCGTCAGAGTCCTCTGAGGGCGGCACTTTTTTGCGCGTTTATCGTTTGAATGCGCGGTAAAAGCAGCAGGCTGCGTAGTTCCTCAAGTTCCCCTGATTTGTGATCCCAAGGCACCACAACGAGGTGACGGTCCAAGATTCATGCAAAACGTGCGTTAAATATGGGGTCATATCTCCCCGCTAATCCTTGACAACCGCCATCGCTGCCCCTATGTTGCCGTGCTGGTATCATCGATACTAGGTATCGCTTTAGTCAACCAGCATTTGCGCTTACGTCAAATCTATGACGCGCAAGTTTGCGAAAGCTCCTCAGGCATCCCCATGGATACGACGATCGTCACGGACCTTCAAGTTGTCGCCCGTGAAGTTGGTATTCCTCTCGAAAAAGTTCAGCGAACCGTCGAACTGCTTGATGATGGGAACACCGTTCCGTTTATTACGCGCTATCGTAAAGACGAGACAGGTGGCTTGGACGAGGAGCAGATCCGCGCCATTCAAAGCAGCAACACGAAGCTGCGTCAATTGAACGAGCGCAAGCGGACCATTCTCAAGTCGATCCAGTCGCAAGAGAAGCTGACCGACGAACTCGCCGAGCAGATCAAGAAAGCCCAGACCCAGAAGCTCCTGGAAGATCTCTATCTTCCCTTCAAACCGAAGAAGCAAACCCTGGCAACCCAGGCCCGCGAACGTGGTTTGGAGCCGCTGGCCCTGGAAGTGCTCAATGATGCTGAAGAGGCCAAAGACCTGAAGGCCCGGGCGGAAGCATTCGTCGATGCCGAGAAGTCACTGGCCGATACCGATGCCGTCATCCAAGGGGTGGGATGCATCATTGCGGAAGTCTTCTCCGAAAACGCCCTGTTGCGGGGGCGGCTTCGTAAGCTGTTCTGGAAAACGGGACAGTTGACCAGCGCGCGCATCGAGAACGCAGACCAGCCAGACAAGTCCGACTCCGACGAAGACGATAGCGATTCCCAAGACGACGTATCGGCTACCCACGAGGAAGAATCCTCGAAGACCACGGAAGTAACTTCCGAAGCCGAAACGAGCGACTCTGGCGAAACAAAGCCCGCGGCGAAACCTGAAACGGACAAAGAGAGCGGGAAGAAGCCCACGATTCAAGAGATTCGCCGCGAGAAACGCAAGCGACAGAAAGAAAAGGAACGTGCCAAGAAGGACAAGGCCTTCCGCGACTACTACGACTATCATGAGCCCGTCTCGAAAATCCCACCACACCGGGTCCTGGCCATCAATCGGGGCGACCGTACCCGATTCCTGAAGGTTCGGATCGAGGTCGATTTCGATAAAATCATCAAGACGGCCGAAGAGGTGGTGATTCCCGAAGGGCATTCGCACGCCGAATACTTGAAGCAGTGTCTGCGCGATAGTCTCAACCGTCTGATCATTCCAGGCATCGAACGGGAAATCCGCCGCGAGCTGACCGAGAAAGCGGAAACGCATGCCATCGAGGTCTTTGCCTGTAATCTTCGTAAACTGCTGCTCCAGCCGCCTGTTCGCGGTAAACGCGTTCTCGCCGTCGACCCGGGCTTCCGCAGTGGATGCAAGCTGGTCGCGATCGATCCATTTGGCAATGTGCTGGGCACCGGAGTGATTCACCTGATTGGTCCTCAGGATCGCGTCGAGAAGAGCCGCAGTCGAATTGTTGAAATGATCAAGCAGTTCGACGCGCAGATCGTCGCGATCGGAAACGGCACTGCTTGTCGTGAAACCGAACAGATCGTTGCCAGCGCCATCGCCGACGAACTGAAAGACCGCGACATTTGTTACCTGATCGTCAACGAAGCGGGTGCCAGTGTCTACTCGACCAGTGAACTGGGACGCGAAGAGTTTCCCAAATTCGATGCGACCATCCGTGGCACGATCAGCATCGGTCGCCGACTGCTGGATCCACTCTCAGAACTGGTAAAGATCAACCCATCCAACATTGGTGTGGGACTTTACCAGCACGACGTCAAAGCGAAGCATCTGCGAGACTCGCTGGACGACGTGGTCGAATCGTGCGTGAACTACGTGGGCGTCGACGTCAACACGGCCAGCCCTGCCCTGCTGAGTTACGTGTCTGGCCTCAATCAACTCACGGCACGTCGAATCTATGAACACCGTCAGGCAAAAGGCCCCTTCCGCTCGCGTGAAGAAATTCGTGAAGTTGCTGGAATCGGGGAAGCCACATTCGTTCAAGCGGCCGGTTTTTTGAAGGTCGTTCCCGCCGAGAATCCCCTGGATGCGACCTGGATTCACCCGGAAAGCTACGAGGTCGCCACGAAGCTTCTGGATAAGCTCGGCTGCTCGTTGACTGAGGTATTGTCGACCGTTCCGTCGCCACCACCGATTGTCGAGAAGCCAAAGTCGTTCCAGTTGGTAGAAGAGCAGGCGGTTGCCGAGCCAGCGACCGAGCCGCAACCGGTAGAAGCCGAGGTTGCCGAAGCAGTTGCATCGGCAGCCACTCCAGCAGAAGCTGGCAGTGAGCCCACCGCCGAGGCAGTTGCATCGGAAGCCCCGGTCGTTTCTGAAGAAGTAGCGGCTCCGGCGGTTGAGTCCAGCAGCGAGGCAACCGAAGTCACCGATACCGTAAGCGACGATCCCGATGTGCCGGCTCCGCAGCCAGCCCCAGCCGAGATCGCGGCATCAGACGAGAATCACAAACAGCTTCTGGCCAAGATTGCATCCGCCGATATCGATAAGCTGGCCGAAGAATTGAGCATCGGTGTCCACCTGGCTCGCGACATTACCGGTGCTCTTTCGCGTCCAGGTCGCGACCCCCGTGCCGACTTCCCACCTCCGCTCTTCCGCCGTGGCGTGCTCAAGCTGGAAGACTTGGAGCCTGGCATGGAGATGATGGGCACGGTGCTGAATGTGGTCGACTTCGGGGCGTTCGTCGATATTGGTCTCCACGACAGCGGCATGGTTCACATCAGCCGTCTGGCAGATCGCTACGTCGCCGACCCGCACGAAGTGGTCAGCGTTGGAGACGTCATTCGCGTCTGGGTGATTGAAATCGATCGCGAACGACGCCGTGTCTCCTTGACTGCGATTGATCCTTCGATTCAAACCGAGAAGAAGGAAAAGCCCCAGGGACGTCCCAATCGCCCTCCCCGCTCAGAGCGTCCTCAGCGCCCGAAGGCGAAAGCCGGTCACAAACCGCAAGCGGGTGGTGGCCACGGCAAGGGCAAACAAGGTGGCAAGCCTCGCCACTCTGAGCGTCGTGCCAAGCCGAAACCTTCCAAGCCGATCACCGACGCGATGAAGGAAGGGAAGGAGCCGCTGCGTTCATTCGGCGACCTTCAGCAGTTCTTCGACATGCAGCGGGAAGATAAAAAGAAGCCAAAGAAGTAGGTTTCTCGCTCGACGCATTCCCTCACCGAAGGCCGAAAACGCTTCCATTCAAAGCGGTGGTGTTTCCTACCGCGATCAGGCGTAATAATGGAATGATCGTATTGCCATGTTTCGCCTAGGGGAAAGACTGACGTATGTCCGACTTTGAAGATCGACTGAAACGTGCCATCGAGCGCGGTGAGAAACGGAGCGAATCGAAGCGACGTGCTGCCGAGGAAGCAGCGATGTCCGATGAGGAATGCCGAGAACTGCACAGTCGATTGCGTCTCAAGGTCTCGGATTACATCGAGAAGTGTCTGCAAAAGCTCCCCAATCACTTCCCTGGTTTCCAGTATGAAACGCTGTTCGGCGATCAAGGATGGGGCGGGGCCTGCGTTCGCGATGATCTCGATCTGACTGGTGGAAGGCGTCGCAATCTCTACAGCCGCATCGAGTTAGCGGTCAAGCCTTATTCGTCAGTGCGTGTGCTGGAACTCTCTGGCAAAGCCATGATCCGCAACAAAGAACTGTTTCATCGAACGCACTTTGAGAAGCTGAGCGAGGTTGACGAAGCCGACTTTCGTGACCTGATCGATTTGTGGGTCGTCGAATACGCCGAGCAGTATTCAGCATCGTAAGCAGGGACTTCGTCACGCTCATTTTGCAGGCTGGTCACCATTCGGCTAATCTGAAGCAAGCCGTTTACCTGGTTTCTTAGGGAGTCTGTCAATGCATTGGTTCGTGATCTGTGCGGTAGTCTTGGGAGCGGAAGCGAGTAACCAGGAGACCGCTAAACCAGAACCTGTCAGTGCCTACCAACAGAAAAACATCCGCGGCTGGGACGTCTTCGTCCATAAGACTTTGCTGCGTGAAGAGAAGGAAACCGGGGATGCCTTGTTGGAGCTTATCGACCACCAGCTCTACGAGATCCAGCGACGCTTGCCAGAGCATGCCGTCACCGCGCTTCAAAAAATTCCGATCTGGCTCGAAAGCGACAACACAAAAGTGAATCCGTGTGCGTGCTACCACGTGTCTGCCGACTGGCTGACTGATAATGGTTTCCTGCCAGAGAAAGCCAAAGCGGTCGAAGTTGCCAGCGCGAAGACGTTCCTGCAGTGGACCAAAGAGCAACCATTCATGCTGCTGCACGAACTCTCGCACGGCTACCATGACCAGGTGTTTGGGTATGACGATTCGCGAATTGTTGAAGCGTTCCAAGCGGCCCAGAAGTCAGGCAAGTACGACAAGGTACGCCACATCGATGGCTCGCAGAAGAAGCATTACGCCATGGATGATGAAAAGGAATACTTCTCTGAGTTGACGGAAGCCTATTTTGGGACCAACGACTTTTATCCGTTCGTGAAGCCGGAACTGAAAGAGCACGATCCCGAAGGTTTTCGAGTGATCGAGATGCTGTGGAATGAAAAACCGATGGCCGATGAAGATCAAGAGTCGGATGCCGATATGGCCTCGAACTAGCTCATTGTGCTCAATCAGGCGTCTCTGATTTTCTACGATTAAGATACCAGCGAACGATACGCTGGCTGGCTTGCAATAAGGGCGCTCGAAATACGACCAGAATGCACCCGAGCACGCCTCCAGTTAGCAGCAGCCCAAGCTGCCGGTGAAACAGCACCAGCATCAATGCCCATAGGGCCAATGCGATCGACCACCACCAGGGAAAGTTCTTGATGGTTAGCGCAGCCAGTAATGTCGATGCACCGAGCACGGTGCCCGCGATCACGGGAATGAGAAGAGAGCCCAGCACGGACGCCTGATCGATGGCCACGCCCAGAATTGGGATGACCAGCATAAGCGCCAAAAGAGTCAACCAGCCCCACGCGGCCCAGGAGACCTTCTTATCGGCCATTCGCTCCCCCGCGCGGAAAAAGAGAGTGTCAGACCTCTCGGCGAAACTTCAGGAAGAGAGATCTATTCTGAGGCGGTACGGGCTTTTCGCTTAGCCGAACTTCATCGTACGGGCTTCGCGTACGGCACGTGCTGCGTTGTCGGCGAAGTTGTCGATCTGGTTCAATCCGCGCAAGAGCATGGCATGGCCATCGATCACGACTTCATCAATGTCGGCGTCATCCAGCGTGCGAGCCAACTGCGAAATGCGTCCCGCTTGCTCACGCAGGCGTTCCACGACATTGCTCATGCGATCACTGTCGTAGGGCTCTTTGCGGGGAACTCGTTTATTAGCGTCCGCAGCCGACGCCTTCGCCTTCTTTTTGGCCATGATTCTTCTTTATGAATGCGTAAAAGGGTGAACAAGCGGAGGTTATCAGAGGCTCAGCAAGTTGTGAATTATTTAGTACCAATTAATCAAAGCAAAGTCAACTTTTCGGTAGAGGAATAGCAAGATATCGCGGAATTTCAACGGAGACATTTTGGCCCGGAAAGCCAATTCAGCTGGCGGGCATTTAACCCGCACAAGTGATTCGATCAGAATAATCGCTGTGTTTGGCAGATTAGGCTGTTCTCCCAGGACGGGAAACGGCGAGAAATTCTCATCAGTTGTCCCCTGCCGGTGATCGTAAGCTAGATTTAGACGCACCCCGTATCCGTGTGGGGCGCGATTGCCGAATGGACAGGGACAACGCGAAATGGCTACCGCAATCCTTAGCAAAACCTCGATCCGTGTGCCTATGGCCGGGATTGTTGCCTCCTCTGCACCCAATGTGCTGGAGACGTTGCTGGGTAGCTGCGTCGGTATTTCGCTATGGTGTCAGGAGACGCGTCTCGGGGCCCTTGCGCATGCGATGCTCAGCGACAGCCAAGGTTGCACCAAACAGCCTGGCCGCTTTGTCGATACGGCTATTCCCGAGATGTTGGACCAATTGGCCAAAAACGGCGCTCGACGTCGAGCGATCGTCGCCAAGATTACTGGCGGCTCGAATATGTTCAAAGTTTCGAGCTCTTCCCATGAAGTGGGTCGTAAGAACATCGACAAGGCCTGCGAGCTTTTAAGACTCCAGAAGATCCCCATCTTGGCTCAGCACATCGGTGGATCGAGTGGCCGAGTCATCTATTTCGATCTCGAAACAGGCGAGATTCGGGTCAAAGTCGGCCTCGAGTTTGTCGCCAAAATCTAACCTCGCCTTCCCGGCTTGAGTATCCGCAACCTTCGTTCCAAGGCGATAGCCATACGAGCAGTTTTTGATTAACCAAAAAGCATTGTTTGGCTATTGACAAACGGGTGCTGTCGGCAGTAGATTTTTGATTAGTCCAAAACTAAAATGATGCTCTCAAAAAAATGAACTTTGATTTTTGGCAATTGCTGGGGAAGGTCTGCTCAAATGAATAATTCGCGTCGTGGGTTTACCTTGGTCGAGTTGTTGGTGGTTATTGCCATCATCGGAGTGTTGATTTCCTTGCTATTGCCGGCGGTGCAGCAGGCCCGGGAGGCGGCTCGGCGGATGCAGTGCACCAATAACCTCAAACAGATCGGGCTGGCCATCCATAATTATGCTTCCACCCATCAAGTCTTTCCCTCGGGATACGTCAGCTACAAGACGCGTGATGGCAACGGGCCGGCCTGGGCTTCGATCGATTCCGATACATGGGATGCCGCCCCTGGTTGGGGCTGGGCCGCATTGATCCTTCCCTTCATGGAGCAGCGCACCATTACTGATTCGCTGAATATGAGACAGCCCATCTGGGATTCGGCGAATCGGCCTTTTATCAACACCAAGCTGGAAGCCTATCTGTGCCCATCGTCCAGCGGCGAGCACGATCCCTTTACGGTTCGTGATAGTTCCGGGAATGCCTTATCGCGGTTTGGCAGTTCGATTGTCGTAGGTCGGTCGCATTACATCGCCAGTCATGGGCAAGAGTCGTGCTGGGGAGACTGCGGTTCGTCGGCCAGTGGCCCGGTGTTTACCAATATCTATACCGGTGCCACCACCACGGTTCAGATTCATGGTGATGCGTCGAAGGTCGCCGACGGGCCATTCTACCGAAACTCGAAGGTCGGCTTTCGTGATGTTACCGATGGAACGACCAACACCCTGTTCATCAGCGAGCACTCCTCGAAACTCAGCGACAAGACTTGGGTCGGCGTCATTCCTGGGGCATTCACGCACCCACGATACTCCACGCCTGAAAATGGTCCCGATGCCGCGGCCACGCTCGTCATGATGCATGTCGGACCATCCGGCGGCGAACTCGACATTACCGGCGATCCCATCATTCATCCCATTAACTTCCCGACGCTGCACGTGGGGCAGATGTACTCCGAGCACCCAGGCGGCGGGAATGTTCTATTCGGCGACGGCTCGGTCAGTTTCCAGCCCGAAACAATCGACCTGATTCTGGCCGCTGAAATGGCGAGCATGAACGAAGGGGAAGTCATCAAGTCGAGGGGATTCTAAGCATGGATTTTTCCAAAGGAACTTTGGCCGGTATTGGGGTCGCGGCCGTGCTGATCGTCGCGGTAGTCATCTACTGGCTGACGCGTCCGACCTTCGGCGAAATCAGCCGGAAAGGATACGACTATGCGATGGCGTTGGGCTCGGCGTGCAACGGAAAAGATGAGGCCAAGGTTGCTAAGATCACGCAGATGATCGACCAGTCTGCGCAGGATGGCGAACTGCAATCCTACGAAGCAGCCTGGCTAAAAGGGATCGCCCAGCAGGCCAGCGACGGGCAATGGGAGTCGGCCTACGCCTCGGTAAGGAAGTTGATGCAAGAGCAAACTCAAGCCGCGACGCCACTGCCTGAGCTCGACTAATGTTCCGGCTTGAGGGCTCGGGTCATCAGGAAGGTGTCCAGGTAGCGGGAAATCAAATCGTCCTCGCCCCAGCGATCTTCCAGCAGTTCGACCAGGTGAAACCCGGCCGCCATCTGACCGCCAAGCTGATCTTCTAGCGTGTGTCCAAAAGCGAGTGGTTGCGTCTTGAGTACCTTATCGAGTTCCTCCGGACTCAAGTGGGTCATGTCCGCGTAGGGAATCTTGTGACGCACGACCAACTCAGCGCGCTGGTCCTGGGCAGCTTCATCGAAGATAAATCGCACCGGATTGCAAATGCCGGCCAAAAGCGTCCCGCCAGGGCGAAGCACACGAAATGCCTCGCGCCACACCGGCAAAATGTTCTCGGCAAAGCAGTTTGAACAAGGATGAAAGATCAGGTCGAACGACGCATCGGCGAAGACGCCGAGATCCGCCATGTCTCCTTGCACGGTCTTGAGTGACAGCCCTTCTCGCTCGGCGACAAGCTGGTCTTGGCCGAGCTGCTGGGGTGAGTTGTCATACACCGTCACATCCGCCCCGGCCGCCGAAAGGGTCGGCCCTTGCTGCCCACCGCCCGAGGCCAGGCACAAAATCTTCACGCCGGAAAGCTCCTCTGGGAACCAGTTTCTTGGAACGCGTTTGGTCGGCGTAAGCCCCAGCGACCACTCCCCTGCCCTGGCCTGGGCAATCTTTTCAGCGGGAACGGGAATCGTCCAGCGATCTTCTTCCTGCACCAGGCGATTCCATGCTTCGCGATTGTGCTTGAGGATGTCCATGGTCAGATACCTTGAAGTGCGGATTCAGTGAATGCGTTTGGCGGCGTTCAGAAGCGTAGAATTTTGGCAACAACTCTCATGTGATGAGACATAAACACGCTTTAAAGGTTCTCTCTATTACGCGTTCATTCGTTATCCACACGATAATTGTAAGCTTTCACTTGGAGTTGCATCGAACCCGCATGTTGTGGTTATTGAAGAATGTGACTGGCCAAGAAATAAAAAACGCCAGGGCATTTGTTGACTGCCCTGGCGTCTGTGATGGTTCACTGCGGAAACGACATGTTACGTCGTCTGATGAATCTTCACCTGCTTGAAGCGGTCTTGCAGCGATTCGACTTCCATCTCTTCCTGCCGCAGCGCTTCCATCGCCTTGGTGGCGGCTTCGGCGGCTTGGATGGTGGTGATGCAGGGGATGCCATGTTGGACGGCGGCGGCGCGGATGCGGCCTTCGTCGGTTCGGGCACCTTTGCCGTTGGGCGTGTTCATCACCAGGGAAACGGCACCGTCGATCATCAGGTCCAGCAGGTTCGGGTGACCTTCTGCCAGTTTCTTGATCCGCTGGGCAGGCACGCCAGCTTCTTCCAGTCGGCGGGCCGTACCGTCGGTGGCGAGAAGCTCGTAACCCATGTCTCGCAGACGGGCCGAGATGTCGGCGATCTGATCCTTGTGACGTCCGGAGACACTGACAAAGATCTTGCCGTCTTCCGGTTGCGGAAGCAACACGCCGGCGGCCAGCTGGCACTTGGCGAACGCCAGGCTGAACCGTTCGCTGATCCCCATCACTTCACCGGTCGATCGCATTTCGGGGCCGAGCACAATGTCGACGCCAGCGAACTTGCGGAACGGGAAGACCGACTCTTTGATCGAAACGTGTGCCGGGATCGGTTCGCCGGTGATGCCTAGTTCCGGCAGCGTGCAGCCCGTCATCACCTTGGCGGCGATCTTAGCGACCGGCATGCCGGTTGCCTTGGCGACAAACGGCACCGTCCGGCTGGCACGAGGATTCACTTCCAGGACATAAACGTTGGTGACGCCATCTTCCTGCTTCACGGCGAACTGAACGTTCATCAGGCCCACGACCTTCAAGTACTTCGCCATGGCGATGGTCGCCTCGCGAATTTCCTGCACGATCGGTCCCGGCAAGCTGTACGGTGGAATCACGCAGGCCGAGTCACCACTGTGCACGCCTGCTTCTTCGATGTGTTCCATCACGCCCGAGACGATGACGTTCTCGCCGTCGCTGATGCAGTCGACGTCAACTTCGGTAGCATCTTCCAGGAAGCGGTCGATCAGCACCGGTTGTCCCTGGGCGACCAGAAACGCTTCGGCCACGAATCGCTCGAACTGCTTGTCGTCGTAGCAAATCTCCATCGCGCGGCCGCCGAGCACAAAGCTGGGGCGAACCAGTGCCGGGTAACCAACCTTGCTTGCTTCAGCACGGGCCTGGCTCATGTTGCGGGCAATCGCGTTGGCTGGCTGCTTCAGGTTCAAGCGATTGAGCAGCTGCTGGAACTGTTCGCGGTCTTCGGCGGCATCGATCGTATCGACGCTGGTCCCGATGATCGGCACGCCAGCGTTGGCCAGACCGCGGGCCAGGTTCAGCGGCGTCTGACCGCCGAACTGAACGATGACGCCATCGGGCTGAACGACGTCGCAAATGTTCAAGACGTCTTCGGTCGTCAGCGGTTCAAAGAACAGCAAGTCGGAAGTGTCGTAGTCGGTACTGACCGTTTCCGGGTTGCTGTTGACCATCACCGATTCGATGCCTAGTTCCTTCAGGGCAAATGAAGCATGGCAGCAGCAGTAATCGAACTCGATCCCCTGGCCGATTCGGTTAGGACCGCCACCCAGAATCATGATCCGTTTCTGTTCCGGATTCTTGGCAGGGACTTCGTTTTCGATTTCGTAGGTCGAGTAATAGTACGGCGTGTAGGCTTCAAATTCAGCGGCGCACGTATCGACCGACTTGTAAATCGCGGTGATGCCGCGTTTCTTTCGCTCGCCGCGGACCTCCATCTCACTACTGTGGAGCAGGGTCGCCAGTTGGCGGTCGGAGAAACCCCAGCGTTTGGCTTTCAAGAGCTGCTCGTCGGTGATTTCGCTGATCGAACCAATCGCGGCCAGTTCGTCTTCGTATTCGACAAGCTGCATCATCTGATCGCCGAACCACGGGTCGATGCCGGTGATATCGTACAACTGGGCGACCGTCATGCCAGACTTGAGTGCGTAGCGGATGTACCAGGGACGCTCGGCATTGGGCTTCGAGAGCTTCGCGCGGATTTCGTCGTCGGCTGGCTGTTCGTCCGTACCCCACAGGTCTTTGCCGTCGCAGCCGAAACCGAAGCGGCCCACTTCCAGGCCACGCAGCGCTTTCTGGAACGACTCCTTAAACGTGCGGCCGATTGCCATCGTTTCGCCGACGCTTTTCATCTGAGTGGTCAGCGTGCTGTCGGCCTCGGGGAACTTCTCGAAGGCGAAGCGAGGAATCTTGGTGACGACGTAGTCGATCGAAGGCTCGAAGCAGGCCAGCGTCTCGCGGGTAATGTCGTTGGGCAGTTCGTGCAGACGATAACCCACGGCCAGCTTGGCGGCGATCTTGGCTATGGGGAAGCCGGTCGCCTTGGAAGCCAACGCCGAGCTGCGGCTCACGCGGGGGTTCATCTCGATGACGATCATGCGGTCTGATTTCGGATCGCAAGCGAACTGAATGTTCGAGCCGCCAGTCTCGACGCCAATCTCGCGAATGACCGCCAGCGAGGCGTCACGCATGCGTTGGTATTCTTTATCGGTCAGCGTTTGGGCCGGGGCGACGGTGATGCTGTCGCCGGTGTGCACGCCCATCGGATCGAAGTTTTCGATGGAGCAGATGATTACGACGTTGTCGTCGCGGTCACGCATCACTTCCATCTCGTACTCTTTCCAGCCGATGATCGATTCTTCGATCAGCACTTCGGTGACCGGCGATTGATCGAGACCGTTGCGAACCAGCGAGTCGAACTCTTCACGGTTGTACGCGATGCTGGAGCCGGAACCACCCATTGTGAAGCTGGGGCGAACGACCGCCGGCAGGCCCACTTCATCCAGCACGGCCCGAGCTTCGGCAACGGTATGGACCGTGGCCCCCTTGCAGACTTCCAGACCAATCTTGCCCATGGCCTGCTTGAATTGTTCGCGTTCTTCCGCCTTGGCGATGACGTCGGCCCGGGCACCGATCATTTCGACGCCGTACTTTTCCAGAATTCCGTGCTTGTCGAGATCCATGGCCAGGTTCAGCCCTGTCTGGCCACCTAGCGTGGGCAGCAAGGCACATGGCTTTTCTTTGGCGATGATCTTTTCCAGGATGTCGACGGTCAGCGGTTCGATGTAGGTCGAATCGGCCGTGTCCGGGTCGGTCATGATGGTGGCTGGGTTGGAGTTGACCAACACCACCTCGTAACCTTCTTCTCGAAGCGCTTTGCAGGCCTGGGTGCCGGAATAGTCGAACTCGCAGGCCTGACCGATCACAATAGGACCGGAACCAATGATCAAGATCTTTTTGATATCGTCGCGTCGCGGCACTGGGGGTTCTCGTACTTGGCTGAAGTGAGGGCGGTGACAGGCGCGCACTGACCCCTGTCTTCATGAACTTGTAGTGCAAAATCCCACCAATTTAACCGCACGATCGACGCGATAACAAGGGGCGCGACCTTGGCATTCAAAAAAGCGCCGTCGACCAATTCGCGTCCATTTCCACTAGGTTGACGCCAGGGGAGGCGATTCTGCCGAGACAACTGATTACGTCTTGGGGGTTTAGGCCGATTGATGGATCCGATGGATTCGTCTTCACGCAATTCGGAAACGGGCTGCGTCGAACGTGGGCAGTGACTTGGCGAGACAGTTTGCGGGAAATAACACGATGTCCTAGAAGCTTCCAAATTTCCCAGGATTGCGCGCATCATTCCGGCTGTATCGATCAAAGGATGCAATTTCGTTTGTTGCGATGCTTAATAACTGCGCAGCCCCTAGTGTGACGCGTTGACAGTAGTTTCCGATCCACTTAGCATTTAAGTGGTTTACGATTCTCTGTACACGCCAACCCTTGCATAATTCTGAGGCAACCTTGTCCCGGAACAGTCCCTCTCAAAGTGGAGTGTTTCACTCCACAGTCGACTCTCGGGTCGAAAAGTTTACCGAAAGCATCAGCTTCGACCACCGACTGTACGCCCAGGACATCCGCGGTTCGATCGCCCACGCCGAGATGCTTGCCGATGTGGGTGTGTTGACTAGTGAAGAGGCAGCCCAGATCACCACGGCCCTTGCGCTGATTAAGGGCGAGATCGAAAACGGTGACTTCCAGTTCGATGAAAAGCTGGAAGACGTTCATATGAACATCGAG